>JBEKQP010000105.1:0-23204 GCA_049519595.1 Candidatus Korobacteraceae bacterium
CGGCTCGAGGTGAATTTCTTTCGCCCAGCGGCGTGCGAATTGATGCCAAGGGCCGCATCTATGTAGCCGATTCCAATAACCACCGCATCCAGGTTTTCGAGATTCGCGCCACGCCCAAACGCGAGCACCGCGATTACCCTCTCGACGACCGGCTTGAACGACGTGCGAAGAGGCGTGCGGACAATGACGCGGCTAAAACCGCAACGAATTAATCCACCCACCTACAAAAAGGAAATTTCTGACTCCTCGGCGCACAATTCCAGAACCACGTCGCGCCAAAAGACCTTGTTTGCAGCGCCAAATTCCGCATACCCGGCAGCGTCGTCGTCGATGCTCTCGTAACCCTGCTTAAGCTGCTGAAATCAAAAGCACAAATTAAGTCGATCACGGCTTCTGTTTGGCACGAGTGCTGCTTGAAAAGCAGTGGACCTTCCGACGGCAAGTGTACTGATAAGCAGCAAGCGCAGCTCTCAGCTTTGGCTTGAGTCGCCGGAACATCTCAGGGAGAAGTATGGACAACGACACGCAAACGGAAACGATTAAGTCCGGTAGCACCTGGACGACTACTCGGACCTACGTAATGGCGGTTGTATGCCTTCTGGTCGGCATTGCCGTTGGATATTTAGTGCGTGGCTCATCGAAGCCGACCAACACGAGTTCTGTCGCAGCCGGCATAACCGCCGCCCCACAAGCGCCTTCGGCGGTCACCGGGGTTGTGAATCAAGTCACGCCCGACAAGTTGAAGCACATGGGCGACAAGCAGGCGGAGCCTTTGCTGGCAGCCCTGCAGAAGGACCCAAACAACGCGGATCTGCTGGCCCAAATAGGAAGCGCCTACTTCCGAGCGCAGCAGTTTGTCGTTGCAGAAGACTATTACGAGCGCTCAGTGAAGATCAAACCGAATGCCGAGGTACTTGTCTCATTGGCCAACGCATACCACTACGACGGCTCGGACGACCGGGCTATCACGACGTTGAACCGTGCTTTGCAAATCGACCCAAAATCGCCAAACGCCCTCTTCAATCTCGGGATGTTGCAATGGCAAGTGAAAAACGATCCCAAAGCCGCTATTGCCGACTGGCAGCGGCTGCTGAAAACCAATCCCCACCATCCCCGTCGCGCCGACGTGGAAACCATGATTGCCAGAGCGAAACAGCAGGTGCCCGCCGGCACGAAAACTGACGAACCGGCCATGTAGACCTACCTTGAGGAAGCCAACCCAGCCCTCGCGCACTCCGAACTAATCTAGAACAGTCGATCGGGGTTTGGAAAGTTTCTTCGAATCCACTCAGACGACGGGAATCCGTTCAACTGAGCTACTGGGGTTGAGTCGAGTTATCTCCGGCAATCACCGATACGTATCCCATTCGGGACTTCACCGCGTTCTTGCCACGATGGCAGGGTTTCGCTCTTCGTTGCCCGCTCAGTTTCTGTTTACAAAGCAGCTCTCGCACGGTATAGTGCGAGCAATTCAGAGCTGAAAAACTCTGTTACAACTGGGCATTCAATAGCAAGCGACTGCTTGCATGACTTGGGCCACTTTCCCCCTCTTTGGACTGCAACCATTCGCAGTCGCAGTTCCGGGTCCCTGGGCTCTTTTTGTTCTAAGAACTTACGACTTTGGTTAGCACTGTTCACTAATTCTGTGTAGCCGGAATGCGGCTGGTCTGAGGCCGGGTCTACGGGAGGTTCTCAACATGAGGGCAAAGCGGGAATTTTCATTACTGACTGTATCCGTTGTCCTTGCATTCTCACTGGTATGTTCGGGCAATGCCGCTGCACAGTGCTACCTCAGTCAGGGGTGCCAACCCGTCGACGATCTTACCTACCAGCCTAATGGAACCGGGCAGGTCTATCACGGTGACGGGGCATCGAATAACGCCGCCGGAGGCTGGACAGCGAACTACTCAGACTATAACCAATGCCTGAGTTGCCACTATGGTACGGACACCCTCCCCTACCTGATGAGCGGGCACAAGAATACAATGCGGAAGATCGCCCCGGGCGGGCTCTGGGGAGGTCCTGATGGCGCTACCTACTCGACAACCGACAGTTATTATGGATCGGGAAGCGTCTTCAACTGGACAAACGGACAAGTCACCTTGGGTTGGTGCGATCCCATCTCAGTGATATCGCAGAACGGAGTGAGTCTAGTTGACCCTGTCTGTCAATATCCCTACTACACCCTGCCCAATGCACATGCCCCCGCCGCCTACTCCACGGTGCCGCAAACCGTGACTGCCGGCGGAGTCCGAAGCCTCTTTTACATTTTCGGAGGCTGGATGAACTATGGCGGCAACAGCAATCCCGCTGCCACTCACCTCGGCACCGTTTTCAACGGTGGCTTTACCGGCGGAAAGTATCCTGACGGCAACTTCGATTGCTCGCGTTGCCACGCTACGGGATATAATTTCGACTCCTCGGCGCCCGAACCCACCCAAAACGCGAGCCAAAAAGTAACCCCCATCCCTGATGCCCAGTTCAGCCGCATTCCCAGCGACGGGTTTGTAGCTCCTGGTACCAACGGCACCTCTTCCTGGTATCTAACCGGTATCCAGTGCGAACGATGCCACGCCGCGGCTTGGGGATACGGTTCCCATCCTTATGATCCGGTGACAGTAACGCCGCCCCAAAACGAAGCCGCGACCGCGTTATGCATGGAGTGTCACCGTGGGGAGATGATCACGATGGCAAATCCTGTGACTGTCCCGCCCACCGCTGGCAGCATAGCGCCTCTCGCCACTCCGCAGACTCTCGACCGCGGTTACTGCTCCGACTTGTCGGGTTCGACTTACTCAATCTGCGTCGGCAACTCCTCTAACTCATGGATCTACAAACCGCACATTCAACACGAAGCGGGTCCGACATTCCTGAACAGCCCGCATGCACGGTTTAGCGGGACCTTGATCCAGAACGCGCCGCACTCCGCGGACCTCTCTATCACAATTTCTGGAACGTACCAAAGTCAATTCAGCGAAAATCTCGCGGACCCAACCAAGAATAGTGGCTGCACAGGGTGTCACGATCCTCATCAGAGCGTTGTTCCGGCCGCAAAAGCTGCCAATCCTGTCCCGAACACATGCAATAACTGCCATAGGTTATCTCAAAATATAATGGCGACGATCAACCATCCGGCCGGTCCCGGGACGCCGTTTCCAACGGGCGCAGCTTCCGATATTCCCGGCGCGTGCGTGGTCTGCCATATGCAAGCAGCCTTGGGAAGCGCCAACAGCCATCTCTTCAGAATCAACGCGAACCAAAACTACAGCACGTTCCCCACGCCAAGTCAGCTTTACAATCAGCAGGTAAACGCGCCAAATACGGCTCCAGAAACTTCCGGGCTAACCTTGGCAACCTTTTCTCCGGCAGTCTGGTTGGATGTCGACCTTGCTTGCGGTCAATGCCATGTGGGCAACGATGGGGTTACAAATTCGTACGGCTTGACGATGCCGCCGGGCATGCCCGGTGCACATGCGTACACCAAAGCCCAATTGGCGTACTGGGCAGCAAACATGCACGCTCCGGATCCTTCGGTTCCAACACCGACGTTTACCCCGCAGCCCGGAACCTACAACACACCGCAATCCGTGACGATAACAGACGCAATGAGCGGTGCGACCATCTACTACACCACAGACGGCTCAATGCCGACCTTCAGCTCCGCCGTTTATTCGACACCGATTTCGGTCTCGACTACAACTTCGATCAGGGCTATGGCTACCTACCCGAGTTATCCGCCTAGTAACGTAGCCCTGGCGGTGTACTCCATTGTGCTGCCGCAAGCACCATCGCCGACCTTCTGGCCGACGCCTTCGACCTACAGCACGCCGCAATCGGTGACCCTGTCGGACACTGCCGGTTTGTCAATCTACTACACCCTCGACGGCTCGACTCCGACAACCAACTCGACCCGGTACACGGTGCCGATTTCGGTCACAAAGAACACCACAATTAAGGCGATTACGGCTGCTTGGGGATATTTGACGAGCCCTGTCAGTAGCGGAACTTACGCCATTCAGGCCCCGACGCCGACCTTCTCGCCGGCGGCAGGCACGTACAGCACGACGCAGACGGTGACGATTTCAGATACAGCCGGCGGCACAACCATCTACTACACCACGGATGGAACGTTCCCCACGACCTCATCGGCTTCGTGCGCGAATCCGTGCACGCTCGCCGTTTCGGCCACAACCACGATCAAAGCTATAGCCGCGGGCGGGGGATATGCGGCCGGCAATACGGCCGTCGCGGCTTATACCATTGCGGCTTATACTCCGACCTTCTCGCCCGTGGCAGGCACGTATACCGGAGCGCAGTCGGTGACAATTTCAGATGCAACCAGCGCCGCAACCATCTACTACACCACGAATAATTCGTTCCCCACAACCTCATCCCCCTCCTGCTCGAGCCCGTGCACGATCCAGATCTCGACCACGAGCACGGTCAGAGCCATGGCCGCAGGCAACGGGATTGCACAAAGCGGTACGGCCGTCGCGGTTTATACCATCGCGGCTAACACTCCGACCTTCTCGCCGGCGGCAGGCACGTATACCGGAACGCAGTCGGTGACAATTTCGGATACCACCAGCGGCGCGACCATCTACTACACGACGAATAACTCGTTTCCCACAACCTCATCCCCCTCCTGCTCGAGCCCGTGCACGATCCCGGTCTCGACCACGAGCACCATCAGGGCCATGGCTGCGGGCAACGGGCTTGCACAAAGCGGTACAGCCGTCGCGGTTTATACCATCGCGGCCGCGACTCCGACGTTCTCTCTGGCCTCAGGCACGTATACCGGCGCGCAGTCCGTGACACTATCGGATTCGGCAACCGCCGCGAACATCTACTACACAACTAACGGAACCTACCCTACGATATATTCCACCTCGTGCTCGAACCCGTGCACGATCACGGTCTCGACATCAGGCACGATAGAGGCCATGGCCGCGGGAGGAGGCTACGCAGCCAGTAATGTAGCCACTGCGAACTATACGATCAAATAGCATTGAGCCTGGGGTACAGCCGAGTACTCAAGTGCGGTTCTCGTGGGCTATTGCCCTGCCGCGCATCATGGAGCTTACCCGGAGGCTATTTCCTGGGCTTCCCGACGCGCTGTGCAGTGGCGAACATTGTGGCGACCGTTTCCAGATCTTTCGGCTGCACCTTTCCGGGTGGGATGCGCATGTGGGTAAGTTCTTCGAGCTTCACTAACAAATCCACGAGCGCCATCGAATCGATCAGTCCGGAGGAAACCAGAGGAGTATTCTCGTCGATCGTCAGGCCTGGTTTTCGGATTAGCCCGACAATGTGCTCAATCATTTGCTGTGCTTCCGCAGTCATACGAATATGGACTCCTACTGTTCGAGATTCAGTTCCGGATGCTCTTTCAATAATTTCTCGCGAGTGGTGGAACGCGCTGGCTTTCCGGCGGTACTCTTCACGATCCATTTTGGTGGCTTTAAAAAGATCGTCCGAACTGCCACTCCCATGTCTTCTACTACCTGACGGCGAATTTCACGTTCGATCTCCGCGGCATCAGCCAGACGTTCTTCGTGCTCCACTTCCGCAACCAGAATGATGTCTTCGGTCCCAAGATTGGGGTTGTATACGCCCATCGCAACTACACGACCGTCATGAATTGCAGGGTGGCTCGCGACGATCTCCTCAAGGTCTTGCGGGTAAAGGTTTTCGCCGCCGATGATGAGGAGGTCTTTCTTCCGGCCAACCACATAAAGTTCGCCTTGGAGGCAGAACCCAAGATCACCGGTATGATACCAGCCATTGACTAGAGCCTCGGCGGTAAGCTCGGAACGGTTGTAGTAGCCATCGAACAGGCAATCGCTCTTGACAAGAATTTCGCCGACCTGGCCAGGGAGAAGGACGCCGCCAGAATCGGATACGATACGAGCCTCGGTGTTCGGTAGAAACCGTCCCGACGAGGTGAAGAGAACCGATCCCGGAGTTCCCTCCGCAACCGGCACAATAAGATGTGCGCTGCGAAATTGCGAGCCATCTGCCCAAACGCACGCGGGACCGGATGGACCATCGATGTCCGATTGAGCCACTGCGAAAACATTCTCGGCCATTGCGTAAGAGGATTGCAGCGCGTTGCTCTTTAATCCAATGGTCGCGAAGGCACTCTGGAACTCATGCATGCTGCTGGCGCGGACCGGCTCGGAACAATTGACCAATGCGCGAACAGACGAGAGATCGTACTGCGCCCATCGGTTCCGCGGCGTGCGCCTGGGAACGAACTGAAAGGCAAAGTTTGGCAGCCACGCCAAGGTGCACTTGTACTCGCTAATAATCTGCAACGTGGTTTCGGGATGTAGTACCCAGTCCAAAGGCGATTGCATCACGACGGGCATGTGGCAGACCATGGGCAGCATAAAGCAAGCAATCAGCCCCATATCATGATATAGAGGCAACCAGCTGTAAACCCTGTCAGTGGCTCCGTCGATCTTCAGCACGTGCATGAGATGTTCGAGCTGGTTTAGCACAGCGGCGTGGGTCAGGGCCACGCCCTTCTGAAGCCCGGTTGTGCCGGCCGAATGCTGGATGAAGGCCAAGTCCCCGGCTTGAATCTCCGGATAACGAAATGCTTCCTCGCCACCGGGGCCCCTGCCATCGCCGACACGAAGCAGCGTAGCTCCCACACTGAGAGAAACATGGCCGAGCATCTCGTCGGGGAACTCGTCGTCGATGACCACGACCTTGGCCGCAAGGTTTGCGGTCACTCCAGCCAGTCCAGAACGGTATTTGGAAGACTCAATTTTGAAGTTAGGGTACGCGAGAAAAGCGGGCACAGCGCCCAGCATCATCGCTCCGATGAAGGTCGTCATCGCGGTGATACCCTGCGGCATGATGATGATGACACGACTGCCAAGTGTGAGACCATGGTTGCGAAGTATTTCGGCCTGCAAGCGGGCACGGCGGCGGAACTCAGCAAATGTCAGGGTCTCGTGCTCATCTTCGTCGACCCAGGCAGTAATGAATGGACGACTGGCGGGTGCGGCGCCCAGCGCATCAATGAGATTACGATATCCGTTCACACTGCGATCATTGTAGTCGGTCATAGGGTGAGAGCGGTATCCTTGAAGCCAGCGAAGAGGCCGGCGCGGGCTCTCGGACCCGTGCCGGATTTCGGGAAAAAGTACAGCTGTACGGAGAGAGTTTACAGAATTCCGATCGATTGCGACAATATGCCACGGGTGAGGAATGCTGTTTAAAGGGATGCTATACGGTCTGGCGCTTGCGCTAGGTGTGTTGATTTTCGCCAGGGTCCGCTCACTCAGGATACGACAGGCGGTCCTTCTTCTATCCAGCTATGCACTCTATATCACCTGGGGAGCCTGGTTTGCGGTTGTTTTACTCACTTCCACGGTGCTGAACTTCCTTTTGGGTGAATGGCTTCGGCGAAGGCCTTCTTGGTCTGTCCTGTTGATCGGCATTCTTTTCAATCTGGCGCTGCTAAGCAGCTTCAAGTATCTTCCGGAAGTTGCGGTCAACATCCCTCTTTCTTCGCTGCAGAGGCTCTCGCATCTTTCACTGCCGTTGGGAATCTCGTTCTGGACATTCCAGGCAATGAGCTATCTCTTTGACCTCTATCGTGGCGACGAGATTGACCCTTCCTTCTTCGAGTTTGCGCTGTATATGGCTTTCTTCCCGATCGTGATCTCCGGACCGATCTGCCGCATGCCCGAAATGCTTCCGCAGTTTCGCTCCGAGAAGGCCATCGCTTGGAGCGACATGGGACGCGGATTGTGTCGTATTGCGACGGGCGTGTTAATGATGCAAGTGGCCAAATTGCTGGGACAGGGAATTCTGGCCGGCGACGGGATCAACTCTGGTTTCGATCATGTCGCTCGTTGGAGTGGCGCGGACGTCTGGTGTCTGGCGTTTGGATATGGATTGCAGCTCTTCTTTGATTTTTCAGGTTACTCGCACATCGCAATTGGCTCCGCCAAAGTGCTTGGTTTCAATTTGCCCGAAAACTTCGCTCGTCCATTCCAATCTACCAACCCCTCGATCTTCTGGACGCGCTGGCACATGTCTCTGTCGTTTTGGATTCGTGACTATGTCTTCCTTCCGCTGGCAGTGTTACGCCGTGAACTGTGGTGGCGAAATCTCGCCCTAGTGGCCTCGATGGTCCTGTTCGGGTTGTGGCATAAAGCAAGCATCCTATTTGTACTGTGGGGCAGTTATAACGGAATTCTCCTCGTGCTGCATCGTCAGGTGCAGCAATTGCAGCGCAAACTCGACTGGACACCAACCGAGGTCCTCTGGACGCCGATCTCTTGGTTCGCTACGACAGCTTTCGTCAGTCTGGGATGGATACTCTTCCGCGTCAATTCGCTGTCGGGGGCGAGTCGGATGCTATCGGCAGTACTATCTCCAGCAAGTTATTCCGCACACTTTCTCAGCGGAAGCCTGTATCTCCTAGTTGTAGCTGTGGCGGTCGCATACGTAATTGTGTTGTTGGTCATCGAGGTGCTCGATCGTTACTCCAATGAGCCCGAAACTTCAAACTCCGACTCCCGTCAACAAATCATCTACTTCATTGCTCATAACCGCTGGTTTTGGATCCCACCCCTATATGTACTGGCATTACTTTTCGTGTCAGTCGTTGCGCTCACGCACGGTGCTGACGCGGCGCAGTTTATGTATCAGCGCTTCTAGACCAGTTTCGCGAAAGCGCAGTAACATCCCACCCTTCCAGCGCGGCCATCCTTCAGCCACGTACGCTGGAGCTGATGAGAAATTATCGCAGACTTTGGTAGCCGTAAAAGGGGGAGCGTAAACCCTCCCCCAGGCACATCACGTATTCTTTACTGGAATTGCGTCGTAATGTTGTTGGTGTTGTGGGCTTCGTTCGACGTCCAAAAATGGCACTGGCGGCAGAACTGCGTCGCCGAAGGCGCGGAGGTCTTGGCGTAGCTCTGAAGGTTCGGGTTGTATGGGCCCCTGACGAAGAAGAAGGTGGCATAGTACCCGCTCGTGTTGCCTGCGATCGGGCTCGTTGTGCTGGCCGTATACACTGTCATCACGTGCTGGTTGTGGCAAGTGGTGCAAACCACGTAAGGCTTGCCGGCGGCGTTGACGCCGGTAGGAGACGACCACGTTCCAGGCGCCAGAGATGGCCAGCCGTAGTTGGCTACAAACTGGGCATAATTAGAGCCCGTGGTTACGGATAGAATGCCGTTGGTCGAAACCAGGCCGAAGGTTCCGGTACTGATGGTGGCGTTCTGGCCTACCGGATGATCGTTATTGTAGTTGCCGGCTGTGGTGCCGTCGTTTCCGAGCAGGGTCGGAATCGGCTTGCTGCCATAGGCGGTGTTGGTCAGCAGACCAATCGTCTGTTCGTATGACTTGCCGGACATCATGTTCTTCCCACCTCAATGCTGCCGCTAGAGAGGTTGGAGGGCAGAACTTCGACGTACTTTCCGCTGTCGCCGAATTTAAGTGTCGCGCCATAGAGCGGGCTGGCGTCCTGTCCCCACAAGGCATAGTTGCCGGCATCGACCTGCCCGGCGCTTACATTATTGCCAGAGCCGAACGAACCGCTGTGCGGAGCGTGACAGCCCGCGCAACCGCGACCGTTGTTGTTATGCGCGCCCAAGACGTCAACCGGCGAGGACGCGTTCTGCGCCATTGAACTACAGAGCGCAACAAACATAATCATGAGCAGAAGGACTATCGAAGTTCGCGCCTTGTTCATCTGAGACTCCTTTGGCCGCTTGGCCCAATAAAAACTTAGACACTACTCAAAGTGTCGGTTATCCACCCGACCCAAACTCGACCACGAATTTGGGAAAATGGTATTGGCCTATTACGGAAAGAGACCGCGAGTTGACCTAAGGGAAGATACTTCTCAAGACACAGTGACTGCTTTTTAAGCGCTAGCCGAAAGATGCCCGCAAGGTAATAGCCGGCACCAAGACAGACATCTATTGAGAGGAATGAAACTACAAGAGGTCGGACACGTTCCGCGCCATCAACAGGCAATGCTCACCTCCCCGCGTCGGCGTTGAACTGCGTCCAACGTGCTGCACGATTGAAATTGTGAGTAGCCCGATCGGCACTTTATAGATTCACGTACTTACAATCAGTGTCAACGGTCACCTGCCGGTGTGACAGCTACGGAACTCAGCGAAGAGAAATGCCATTATCGCTTTGCCATCCGTCGGCATCCAGCGTCTCCTGGTAGCTCGTTCGGTCCCAAGCTACCTTGTTCATTTGATCTTGATCGGTGTGATTTATTGGATCGGCGTGCCATCGGGTGCAAAAACCGGGAAGCCATCCCAAGGCCGAGACATGCGGAGCTGCTCTGCCGCGGCAGCGCGGTTGTATTCAAAGAGGAAGAGCCCGTAGTTGTAATGTAAGATCCGGTCGTCCGGCTTTCTCGCGATTGCCCATTGGTACTGAGTTGCTGTCTCATCGGGGGTTTCGTCCGAAGCCTGCGCCTTCAGTGACAACCTTAACACCTGATCAGAGTGGTTCAATTGATTTGTAAAGGGAGGCTTCTGCAATCGTTGCAGCATCTCCGTCGTAATCCGGTCGCGATCATGATTCGTGAAGGCCAGCAGCCGCTCGCATTCAGCTTGCGAGGGAATGTCCGTATCCTGTACGGGACGCCCGGTTTCCGGAACCAGCTTACTCGCGATCTGGAGGAATACGGCGCTCGCCAGTAGGTAATTCCCCTGAGGAGTCAGGTGTACGTGCTCATAAACAAGTTCGCTACCGACAATTCCGTTAGGGCTCGCTTTCGCAAGAATTGCCTCGGTATCCACGAGTTCGGCGCCCGGAGACGAAGATGCTACGGAACGATTAATGTCGTTGATCTTGCTGTCAGCGCGAAAACGAAGCGTGTCGAGATCGCGGGCGTGAAGAAAATGCTGCTTTGCCGCCGGGTAATCTCCCATCATCCACAGGCAGCGCGCAATCCGGAATTCTAGCTCGGCATATTGGCCGTCGATCTCAGTCGCGGAGAGATACTTCTTCAATGCTTCAGCGTAAGACCTGCCATTTTCTAAGTCGGACCCTTGTTGAACCAGCGCCGACCAGGAACGCAAGGCATCCGGCCCTAGATCCTCGCGGTGCAAGGAAGCAAACGGGGCGCAATCTTTCAAATTCGTAGCTACCGTGGTTACCAGTACTCTCGCGCCGGAGCTGTGAGCGATAGCCACGGTGTCACGCAGGTTGCTTTCAAAGTTCTCATAAGAGTGCTTCATCAGCGGCGAACTCGCTCGCACCTGCTTGTCGAGAAACATTTCCATCCCACCCCATTCTCGCTTTTGGGTCCCGACCTTGGTGAGAAGCTGGCCGATACGCGTGGAGCGAAGAAAAATGCCGGTGCGAATGACTGGGAGGCTCATGCCGGAGGACGTAAGCGCGGTTCCCGGACCGTAAGGTCCAACAACCTCGTTGTTACCCGAATAGATGATGAACACATCTGGCTTATGTTTGGCCAACCCCTTAGCGATCGGCAGTAGGACATGAGAGTTAATTGCGACGCTGCCGGTATTGACAACCTCAAACTTCATCGATGGAAAGCGTTGCCGGAGCATTACCTCCAGATATCGGCTGAATCCATATGCCGGATCGGGATCCCCCATGGCCGCGGATTCTCCGAGTACGAATACCCTGAAGGTGCCCTGTGGCTTTGCGTCAGGAATTGCATACACTTGAGGTGTCTTAATCATGCCCGGAGGAAAAAATGGAGCGGGAAAAAACAGGTTGTAGCAAGACGCGGGGCGACCCTGAACCGTACAGGGAATCGTAACGTCCGTCGGAAATCCGATTCCGAAGGCGCGCAAAGCCGCTTCGAACATTCCTAACATCAATAAAGGTATGAAGATAGCTACTGCGACCCGAGACGCCCAGTAGCGCCAGCCGCGAGCGAACTGCAGATTAGTCATTTGGGACTCAACGTGATGTGTTCTGTCATTATTTTCTCATATTGACCGATGTGCGTCTACATCGAGCCACTCCACTTGCCCCACGAAGTCGGCTTTACTGGCAGATAAGAAGATCCTGATTAAAAACGCCGATGTAAAATAGAAGACATTGCCACTTACCGTGAAGAACGTTCAACGGGTGAGCGTAAGACGCGAGATATTAGAAGTTCGGCGGTAAGTTGATTTCCATTGCGTTATCTATCTCGACCGAGGAATCCGGAACCATGAGCGCTGTCGAGGAGTTGGGCGCGCTACTCCGAGTCCGACTACTACAATTGTGTGCCCTGACCGTACTGCTGACCGGGGTAGGCGTCATTGCGTTCCAACTGAAGTACTGCGTCCTTGACTTCGACATCTGGTGGCACCTCAAGGTGGGCGACTGGATCATTGAGCATTTGGCAGTGCCACACACCGGCATCTTGTCGCGCACCGTGGCTAACCGGCCATGGGTGGCCTACAGTTGGGGCTACGAGGTACTACTCTCGCGCGTGTACGCCTGGTTCGGGTTGGTTGGCATCGGCGTATTCGGAGCGCTGCTGACCATCGCTGTCGCCTATGCTGTTTACTGGATGCTGCTTCGCCTTTCCGGACAATTCTGGCTGGCATGCATTGGGACAGGAGTCGTGTGCTCGGCATTTCTATTTAATGCGATGCCCCGGCCCTTCTTCTTTTCGATCGTGCTGTACTCCGTGACGCTGACCCTTTTGCTGGAGGCGAATCGCCGCGGTCGGGTGCAAACCCTATACTGGCTGCCACTAGTCTTCGTGGTATGGGCTAACCTGCATATCCAGTTTATCTATGGCTTATTCCTGGTCGGCCTGTTAATGGCAGTCTGTCTCGTCCAGCGCCTTATGAACAGATTGGGAATTGCGCCTGGATTCCTGCTGGTGTCCGGCCTTCCATCCGCGAAGCTGGCCGCGATCTTTGCTGCCTGCGTGTTAGCCACCTTGATAGGGCCAAACTTCTATCATCCGTATGTGGCTGTCTACGCGTACTCGAAAGCAAAGTTCACTTACTCCATCATCATCGAATTGCAGCCGCTCACCTTCCGCGGGTACAGCCACTACGCCGAGCTATTACTCGCGGCGGCCGGCTTTTTTGCCGTAGGCTGGCAGAAAAAACTCGACCCGTTCAAAGTGCTCTTACTGGCTGTCGCCACCTTGCTTGCGTTCCGCACTATGCGCGATGCCTGGTTCATCTGCGTCTCAGCTGCGGCATGCGCCGTCGACTTTTCCGCTCCCGAGGCGCAACGGGATCGCCCAGAAACTTGGCCCGAAAAGGCTGGGGTCGCGGCAGCGCTTACTGTATTGCTTTTGCTGTTTTCAAATGGAACCGACTTTAATCAGCGCGGCTTGGACCGGGCAATCAGCGCCAATTACCCGGTAAACGCCGTTAACTTCCTACGGAGGAATCCAGTGCCCGGGATGCTGTACAACAATCTCAACTGGGGCGGATTCCTCATGTGGTATATGCCCGAATACCCGGTCGCAGTGGACGGACGCAACGATCTTTACGGAGACGAACTCGACCGGCTCTTCTTCAATTCCGAAATCGCTGCCAAGTCATATATGACGGACCCTTATCTCAACGAGGCGAGCGTGATTTTGTTAGGTTCCGAACTGCCGCTGGCGAAAATCCTGACGGTGGACCCGCGCTTTCAGCTCATCTACCGCGATCAGATTGCTACGGTATACGCTCGGCGGTAGGCCGGGCTTTCCTCTTCCTTGACTGCCATCAGTGGACTCGTTGATAAATAAAATAAGCTTGGCGCTCGTAGACAATCTGCTTGAAAAACAAATAGCCGTCTGAGAAATGTACCAGTTTGTAAGCGCTAGGATCCAGGCTGTTGCTGAGGGTGCCGTAGTCAATATCAGGATAGAGGGAATGGATAAGGAGATACTCCGGTTTGGCATCGCGGAGCTCATCCACGTCCAGCACGCGGCCATAAAGGGGGAGGCCGTGATGATAGTAACTGGTTGGCATGTTGGAAAGGATGTTGTGATTGAAATAGGCTTGCACTCCGGCCACTCCGTACATATAGCCAAAGATACTCTTCCCATCCGCTCCGACTGACTTGAGGTAATTAGCGGCGTCCTGGGCGCCGCTGTAGGGATAGCGATATTCGTTTCGAATGGAAATCGCCGCGTCCCAGATATTTATGCCAAACAGGCAAACCAGCAATGCAACCATACCTTGCGTAGCCCGGCGCTCTCCAATGGTGAACGCTTGCTGTTCCTGCTGGGTCGGCCAGGCGATCCACAACCCGGCAATCACCGCGATGAATACCGCACCGTGATGATGTGCCGCCCCGTAGATCCCAGTATAGAGAACGATAAGCAGCGCTGTCGGGAGAGCAAACGCCAGCAGCTTCCGACGCATGTGACACCATGCTCCTGCGAGTAATAAGAAGAACGCCGAAGGCACCCAGTAATCCATCAACGCGCCGGAGAGGATAGAGATGAGCTTGGTTAGCTTCGGAGAATCTACGACGTGGTATTTCGACGGATTCTGCTTAACCGCAATCACCTCTACGTCGGGCGTCGGCTTCAGAATCACGAATAGGAACAGAAACAGCATCAGCATGACAGTCACGCAAGCCACATAGCGCCGGCGTAGTGGCTCGCTCTGCGAGTGCCAGGCCTTGGCTGCTTCCAACAAATATGCAAGCCCGAGTGCCGCGGCTATCAGAATTCCGTGGACGGTAAGTAGTGCCAGCAGCGCCAGAACCAGGGTCATGCGCTCGGGATGTTCCAAGTCACGGAATAGATAGGCGGCAGCAAAGGTCAGCAGCGGCAGCAGCGTGTAGGGCCGCGCAATCACCGCATATTGGTAAACCATGAAGTAGCTAAAAGCCAGCAGATAGCGCAACGGGCGCGGAAACGGCGCCTTCCAGAACATGAAGGCCACGCCGGCGACGGAGCCGGCCAAGCCGATCACCCCAATCGACGCATAGGGCGCATGGAAGACATGCTGCGCGACCCATAAAATGGTATGCCACAGCCCGGGCGAGCCTTCATAGCGCAGTTCATGAAGCCACAGTGCTTTGAGATCGAGATCGCGGACCAGTAGCCAGGCCTGAGCTTCATCGGCCCATTTTTCGTGGTGTCGAAGGGTGAACCCGGCAACAGCGATCCAAAGGCCGAGCACTCCGCAATCCGCGATGCACCACCGGCTCACCGAAGAAGAACGAGAGACGGAGGAGGCATGGGACGCCGCCCCGCCCATAGCCTCGGATTGACTGACAGTCTGAAAGCCGGTCGCGGCGTTGCGGATGCTGTTGCTCTCTTCAGTCATGAGAACCCTTCCTCATCAACACCACCGCCACATTGTCGCTATAAGCTACCTTGAACGCGGGCACCGTGCGGAGGGCCTCGTCCATTAGAGAGTTCCGTTGCAACAGAATCGTCGCAGCCTGAGCCAGTGGTGGATAAGCAGTGTAGGGTAAGTCGGCGTTCATCACCTTGGAGTATTGAATCATGAAGTCATCGCCGTAAAGATCGGTTCGGTCGTCGATGGCGACGGGATATTTCGGCAGGTACCACGTCAGGAACCCGCCCCACTCATAAGGATTAAACAATGGCTGCGGAAGATGGTGTTCACGGATGTAATTGCAGGCGGCCACGGGGTAGGTTGCCGCAACTCGCCCGAGCAGTGCTTCGCGGCTGGTAGGAATTCGAATCATTACGGCCAGGATAAGCGCCGCGACAGTCAATGCGGCGGCCGTCAGCATCTGCCGAGTTCGTGCTTGCTTTTGCTCTGCGTCCAGGAGACTGCTTGCCCCGCAAAATGCTTCGCCAATCACCAAGACCGCAGCGAGTGTGACGAGCCATAAGTCGCGTCGCGCGTGGAATGAGAGCACGGCGCAGCCGATCAGGAGCGAAATCTGAAAGGGGTCACGCGAACGGCGGCGGCCCAACGAGACAAATGCGGCCATTGTCAAGAGCAGAAGGACGTAATCCTGCGCCTGGCGGAAGCCCATCGCCCGGAACTCCAGGAAGTAGGGGTTTGCGGCACTCGTCACGCTCGCAAGAAAAACTTCGTAAGGGTGATAGAAGTACGGAGTAATTAGGCTGGCTATGAGACATAGGACCGTTACTATCCCAAGAATCTTCGGCGAAATAGACGTTTGCCCTTTGCTCCCGGACCGGAGGCCAACATCTTCCAACAAGGATGTGGCCAAAAATAGCAGTAGCAACACAACCCCGTACACAAACTGGACGTGCAGATTGGCCCACAGGAGAAATATTGGCGGCAGCCAGAAAAGTGCACGCACGCCACCCGTTCTGCGGCTCTCGCTCAGCAGGAGTAATTCGACAGCTAACAAGACTATGGAACAGCAGCTGGGACTGGGCTGAATGTGGACCAGTATGTATTGCGCGACCGTCGACAATGCAACGCCGGGCCAAAAGCTTCCGCGCAGGCCTCCTGCAAGAAGAAATGTCACCACGGCGAGGGCCACCTTGAAGCACATATGCAGCGCGGGAATGGAACGTAGCTCAAGTAGCCGGTAACCGAAGGCCAGTAGCAGATCATAGCCCCAACTGGAGGCAATCCAGACAGCGTCGGACGACTGCGAGTACAGGCCATTATGCGGCAACCCATGGCTGTGCATTATCCAAAGCCCGGTGCTTAGGTGCCGCCACAAGTCCCCGCCAGAAAGATCCGACAGAGACGTCAAATGAACCGCCTCACCTATTGCGGCCGAGGTGAACAGCAATAGCATTGCCAAGACCGGCAGAACCCATATTGACCGCACTGATCGCACTTGTAGGCTTACCTCTTCCGCGGCGTAATCTGCCGCAGACCGGCTGCCGAAAACGAGCCATCGCCATTGTGTGCCACTTGGTGGCATGTAAGCGTACATGTGTTTGTAGCGCGGTTGTACGTAATTGGGGCGCCGTTATTCGATCCCACTACGTTGGCATCGAAATTGACAATCCGTTCGCCGGTGAAGTTCGGCGAGGTTGAACCCATGCCGTGGGCTGTATGGCAGACTGAGCAGGAAAAGCCATACTGGTATACGTGAAGGTTGTGCTGAGTGAAGCTGGTATTCGCAAGCACCTTATTGAGATCGTGACACTTCGCACACATGGAAAAGGGACCGGCCATGCTTAGATCCGGCTTGGGGAATATATTCGTGACCAGTCCACCGGGCGTTGCGGCCTGGCTGAATTGATAGTTGCGTTCGAGGATGTGTGAATTCACCGATCCATGGGGACCGTTCGGCCCAGTGCCGCCGAACTCGCGATTGTCATCACTGTTATGGCAATCGATGCAGAAAATACGAATCCCCACGGTGCGCGCGGATGTCGTGCCGTTCTGATTCAGCATGTTGACCAGTAAACTTGGTTGCGGCAGTGTACTCATCCGATCGTGGGTTACGGGATGGCTTGAGGTTGCTGTCGAGGCGAACTCGGAGATAACGTTCAGGGAATCCGGCGCAGAGACCATTCTGATGGGCGCGTACCCGTAAATGAGCAGACGCTGTTTGCCAATGCTTGTACCGTGACAACGCAGGCAATTCTCATACTGATTGAGGGCTGGAGTGAGAACCGTCACCCCATCGTTGGCGCTGATGCCGGTCACGCCTGCCTGGGCGGGACGAAGCGTGGGAGGTGCACTGAACGTCGTCTCCTGGTTGGAATCGTGAGGATTGTGGCAGTCGGTACATGTGGTATGCCGGTTATTGTTGAGCAGAGCTGGTTCGGCGGCATCATGAACATTGTTGCCCGCAGGCGCCGGATGTCCCGTTTTTGCAACTTCCGCCATCACGTTCGAGGCAGTGGGCGACATATATGTGCTGCCGTTGTGACAGGTCATGCAATTCTGAGTAACCGGGTCCACGCCAGGCGCGGCCGGTGTGGCCGGCCGGAGCAACCGCGCCGGTGCCACTGCGTTGTGAGACATGTGACATGAGGTACAGGCATTCACGCCGACCGTGTTGTAAGAACCAACGTTCCCATTCGCTGACACCTGGTTGGTCGCGGTCCGATGGATGCTGTTGGTCCAACCCGCAAGCGGGTTGTTCTGCCCCTGAAGCACTCGGGTCGGATCATGGCATGCAAGACACATTTGCGCATTTGAGCTGTCCCGGACCAAAAAATTCTGGGCGACTTTATCGATGTTCTGCACATGGGGGTTATGGCAGCTTGTACACTCGATGTTGCCATTGACTAGTTTCACCGCGCCGGTCAGGTCGGCCGTCTTTCCCTGCGAGACCAGCGATGCCACCAAGTTCGCCGAATCCTTCAAAGGCGTCACGAGACTGAAGGGGTGCGACCCAGTCAAGGTGGTTCCGAAGGAGTCGACGCTGTTCATGCTTCCTGTAACGGGAAGCTTGCCATAGGCCGCCGACTGCCCAACAGCTACGGTACCATCGTGGCAACTCAAGCAGAGACTACTCGTAAATCCCAGTGGCGGCTGGGCGTTACTCTGCTCGTGGTACGTCGAGCTGCTATAGGGAACGTACGTCCTTTGCGAAAGCGTTTGGTTCCACAGCGGCGTCACCCCTCCCAATCCGCTATGTGGAGCGTGGCAGAATGTGCACCCAAGACTACCCTGGGAATAGACCGACGCCCCACTTCCCGGACTCAGGTTATGCATGCCCAACACATCGGTCGTCTGCGCTATGAGAAGACTCTGTAACGAACCCAGGGCAAGCGCCACCAGGCAAGCGAATCTTAGGAGGGACTTCACTGCTTCCTCCCATCCGCCTGCTGCTTCAAGCCATAGTAGTGAAATATCTGGACACGCCGATTGAAAGAATCCACGATGTAAATGCGATCCTGGTTATCGATTTGCAAGCCGGCGGGTAACTGAAACTCTCCTGCCCCGGTTCCCTTCTGCCCAAAATAATACAGGAGCCGGCCTTCCTGATTAAACACCTGCACGATGCCCCACTGTCCGTCGACGATATAAAGGTGGTGTTCGGAATCAAAACCAATTCCTTTGGGGCGAAATATCCATCCCGCACCGTCGCCTGCCTCCCCAATCGCGTAGCGGAAGGTGCCCGAGCGGTCCAGTACCTGCACGCGAAAGTTCATGGCATCGACTACAACCAGATCTTCGGCAGTCAATCGCAATTCCGTTGGGAAGTTGAACTCGCCCTTTCCTGTGCCATGCTTCCCAATCGTCTGCAATACGTTACCCTGCATATCCATCATGAAAATCTGATTGCGCAGGGTATCGGTCACATAAATGCGTTGTGTTGCCGAATCGACCGCGATTCCCGTCGGACGCTTGAAAAAACCCTCGCCACCCTTCAAGCTACCAATCGCCCGCCTAAACTTCCCGTTCGGGTCGAACACGAAAACCTTGCCCGACTCTGAATCGGTCACGTAGACATTGTCCTGCGCGTCGACCGCAACACACTGCGGAGAGAGCAACGGATTTTTTCCGTTTTCGAGCCGGGAGACGAACTTGTATTTTTGTTGTGTGAAATCGAAGAAGTGAATCCCGTGGGCGCCGGGGTCGGTCACGATGATACGCCCGCGCGAGTCGACAGCAATGCTATAAGGGTTGACTAAGTAATGGAAGTCCGGCTCTCCGGCAACGATATCCACTACCCGCGTCCAGAAGCTCCGCTTGGGCTTGACTTCGCGCTCCAGGCTGAAACTACGCTCAAACACCAGTTTGCGTCCGCCTTCGAGCAGTAAGTCAGGCGGGAGCGGCTGGCTGATCAGTTCCTTCGAATGCTTGGCAGCCCAAGCCGGAACCGTCACCAGAAGAACTAGAAGGAAAGCCGTAACCCCGACGCGCAATGCCGTTTCGACCCGCCCGGATAGACCAGATTCGCGGACAGTATTTCCCAGTACAAGGTCTGGTCTCCTGCTCCGGAAATGCGCTAGAAGAAGTTGAACCATCTGGACACTCCGACGAAATAGGATGTCACGCTTACCGGCGCGCCAATCACACTAATGCCTTGGTTGAGCCGGGTGTAGCCCGCCAGCATACTGATTCTCCGGAAGTGGTATTGTAGTTGGCCGTTCAAGATCTCGGTGTTGTTGCTTGAGGATATTCCGCCGGCATTGGTATCGCTGATGGAACGGCCATAGGTCCCTGAAACAGTAAAGTGACGGAGCGGCGTTGCCGAAACACCTCCGCTGTAACTGCTTCCGAGATAGTTGATCAAATCACTCACTGGCAGGCCCGGTGTCGGCAGAACCGGCGTCAGTCCAGCGGTGGACAGAAGCGAGTTTCCGCTATAGCTGTTGTAATTGGCGTTGAGGGCGAAACGCCGCATACTAAAGGAAGTGCTATAGCCCTCGGAACGGCTCGCCGTGTCCGGCTGGTTTGTCAGACCGGTGTGACTCCCATTAAAGGCTGCGATCCATTGTATGCCATGTCTGAAGCGACGTTCCAGGCGGGCATTATAGTTGTAGGACGAAGTCGTATAGGTGATCAGCAGGGTCTGGACGTTTTGCGCATAGCTGAACGACCCCGAGGTCGCCCAGCGCCCGAAAGGATGGAAGTAGTTTGCGTTGCCAATAAAGCCCACCGCGTTAGCGCCCTGCCCAGTAAAGCCAGCCACGTTACTACTTTGGCCGCTGTGACTATCCACCACCGAGGCAGAGAAGGTGAACATGTCGAGGAGCCTCTTCCCATAGTTCACTGTGCCGCTCGCGTATGTCCCGTCGAGGTTCGTTCCGAAATAGTACTGCTGATAGCGCGTAACCTGAGCCGAGCCGTTCAAGTAGTTAGTGAATTGATAGCCAACGCCTCCGCCCAACGTCAGAGATTGCGAACTCGATCCAAGATTGATAGTCGGCGGAACCGCTCCGCTGTTAACCAAAGTCTGAGCCAAGGCCCCGGAGAGGTTATCGGTGTAGCTCTCATTGGCAAACACCTCAAACTTCCGCGTTGGATGAAAGTTGGCGTTGGCGTTTTCCGTGCTCGTCGTGTAGCTCGTAGCGGTTGTGCCCTCATCGGTCGAAAACGATGAACGACTGTAGCTCGCCGCGAAAGTACCGTGCACCGGCAGGGCGTGGTTCGCGTTAAAACCGAAACTGTGGCCGTGGGAATTCGAGGCCGTTTCCTGCTGCCCTGCCAGAAATGCCGGGTACTGGGAGTCAAAACTGTTGTCGTTAAAGCTGCCGCTGAGGCGGAACCCTAACAGCTGGTAGGAGGATCGCAGATTGAAGATCCGGCTATTGGAGTTGGCCATCTGGCTGGTGCCATAAATCGTCGAATCGCCGCTGCCCTGTGAATAACCGACCGAGAGTGTGGGCAAGTTTGGAAGCAAGGCGCTCCACCCAATGCCGAAGCCCTGGTCCCTGCCCTTGGTGGTGAAATTCGGCTGTCCCGAAAGGCCAAAAAGCCCGGTGCTGTTATCGTCCATGTGGTAGTTCACCGAACCCGGAAAGTGGCTGCCCGTAAACAGATTCACCGCTGTGGAAACCCCGCTCGCACCGCTTATAGACTGGGAGTTGGAGTCCGCCCGCGACTGGTTGTAGTAAGGCGTGGCATCGAACGAAATGAAGTTGGGTGTGTAGTAATAGCCGCTAACCTCGCCGTCGCCACTGGCGGCTACGTTATGGTCCGATGAAGTCTGATCCCCATAATCTCCTGTGTATCCGCCCGTCAAAAGGCCAGCCGCATGCACGTGAGTGTTTTCTCCTATCTGCACTCCCGAACCTTGCGGACCTTGCTGGCCTTGGCCCCATGCAAACTGGGCCGCCAGGATTAGCAGAAAGCCTATGCGCTTAAAGGTCTTTCCTATACTGTGGTTGCGTCTGCAACCTATCACAGAAACCCTCATTTCTTCGGTTGGGGCCCCCATTAAGAAAGCAAGGTCTTTAATCGGGAAACGCCCACTAGAACAAAGGCAATTTCAATGCCAGCTTACGGAGACGATAAGTGCAATAATTGCAATTAGTTGCGAGATTTTGACAGACTGCAAAGTCGCAGGGCAGGGTCAAATGACGCGCCGTGCGGGGGAAAACTCGATTCAATTTTTGAGATTTCGCCGCCGCCAGAATTTTTGTGGATTAGATTCGCGATATGTCCAAACGACGACGACCGTTTCGACGCGAAGGACCCGCAGGTTTCGTTGCGGGACGCCTTTAAGCAGGATGACCCGCAGCACCTAATCGTCATCCTGAGCGCAGTGAAACTTGGTCGAAGGATCTGCCTTGCTCAACAGACCCTTCTCCCGGGCTAAGAAAAGCCCTTCCAGCCTTAAAAGAATTACACCAATTCGATCTTTGCCTTCTCGCGCAAACGCTTAGCCAGGTTCGACCGCAGCTTCTCGTACTTTTGTTTTTGCAATTGCGTGCGCAACTCGTCCTTCACTTCCTCCAGGCTCCGCTTCTTCCCGAGTTGGTGGGCATTCAAGCGGATGATGGTGTATGCCGACTCAATCTGGATTAAGCCGCTGACTTGTCCGGCCTGCATCGCCAGCATCGTCTTCACCACCTGCGGCGGCAAGTTTTCCCGGCTGACGATCTTGTGGTCGCCCATGTTGACTCGGAAGTCGTCTTGGGAAAGCTTTTCTGCTAACAATCCAAATTCCTGGTAGCTCTTCGTCGCTTTCGCCTCAATTAATGCATCATCAGCCCGTTTCCGAGCTTGCTTTGCCTGCTCTGGGGTTACCTTCAATGGAGGCATGATCGAAATGGACTGGAAGCTGAAAGATTCCGCCTGCCGGAAGCGAGCCGGATTTTTGTCGTAGTAGCTCTTAACCTCGGCCAGCGACACCGCAGACTTGTTCTCTACGGCGCTCTTCAAAACCTCTTCAATCAGCAGTGAACGTCGAATCTGCTGACGGACTTGCTGCGAGGAGCCGTGCATCTCGACTTGCAGGTATTGCTGGTATTCGTCCGGACTGTTGAACTGCTTCCGGAAATCGGCTTCCGCACGGTTCACGCGCTGCTGAGAGATCGTTACCTTGCGCTGCACTGCGTCCTGGTACACCAACTCCTCGAAGATAATCATCTCCAGCGCACCTTGGCGGATGGCCGCCTCCTGCGTTTTGGGAAAGCCATTGTGCTGCCGGGCATAAGGAAAAATCGTGTACATCTCGCGCAGCAGGTCGCGATCGGTCAGAACCGCGCCGTTTACTCTCGCCACCGGCTTGTCGCTCGCCTGCAATGGTGCCGCCTGCGAAGCGTTTGCAATTGCTACTCCTGTCGGAGCGTGAGAGGCCATCTGGGCCGCCGCGGTGAGCGTTGCCAGAAGCAGGGCGCAGACTGTGAACCGGTACTTCATCGTATTCCCTCGTTTGCTGAATCCATAAAAGAGTAAATT
>JBEKQP010000106.1:0-13952 GCA_049519595.1 Candidatus Korobacteraceae bacterium
GTCGGCAGCGGGACCAACTTCGTCTTTGGCGACAACGGGTCGGTGACGCTCAGCAATGGAGTAGTGAGCCTCGCGGAGACCATTGTTTCCACGACTGGGGAAAGCGACACGATCTTTGTCGGCACGGGAACGAATTACGTTTTCGGCGGCTCCGGATCCGACACCATCACGGTCGGGTACAGCGACGCGGTGACCCCTGGTTCCGGCACCAACTATGTCTTCGGCGACAACGGTACGATCAGCTTCAGCGGCGGTGTGGTTACCTCGGCGGCCACGGTTGATTCCTCCATCGGCGGCGACGACATCATCAAGGCTGGCAACGGCACCAACTACGTTTTCGGCGGCGGTGGGGCCGACAACATCACGGCCGGCAATGGGACTAACTTCGTCTTCGGCGATAACGGTACGATCAGCTTCAGCGGCGGTGTGGTTACTTCGGCGGCCACGGTTGATTCCTCCATCGGCGGCAACGACATCATTAATGTCGGCGACGGCACGGACTACGTCTTCGGCGGCGGCGGGGCCGACAACATCACGGTCGGCGATAATACGAACTTCGTCTTTGGCGATAACGGATCGCTGACCTTCAGCAACGGAGTGGTGAGCCTTGCGGAGACGGTCGATCCCACGATTGGCTCGGGCAACACAATTACGGTCGGTGACGGAAGCAACTATGTGTTCGGCGGATACGGACCGAACAACATCACGGTCAGCAACGGGACGAACTTCGTCTTCGGCAATAGTGGATCGATTACGTTCAGCGACGGAGTGGTGACCCTGGCGGAGACCATTGCTCCCTCGGTTGGTTTGGGCAATACGATTACGGTTGGCAACGGGAGCAACTATGTATTCGGCGGACCCGAATCGAACAGCATTACGGCCGGGACCGGGACGAACTTCGTCTTCGGCGGCAACGGGTCGTTGACCTTCACTGCCGGAGTGGTGAGCGTGGCGGAGACCGTCGCCTCCTCGAGTGCTTCCAACGATACGATTTTCGTTGGGACGGGCAGCAACTACGTCTTTGGCGGCGACGGAACCAACAGCATCACGGTCGGTTATAGCGCTCCGACTACCCCCGGCAACGGCACCAACTACATCATCGGGCACGACGGTACGATCAACTTCAGCAGCGGCGCGGCCACCTCGGCGGCCACGGATAACTCTACCCTCGGCGGCGACGACACGATCAATGCCGGCAACGGCAGCAACTACGTCTTTGGCGGCTTCGGAAACAACACGATCACCGTCGGCAACAGCACGAACGGCGTGAACTACGTCTTCGGAGCCAGCGGGACGATCTCCTTCGCCGGAGTCAACGTCAGCCAGGCGATGTCGGTTGACCCCGCTGACGGCGGCAATAACACGATCACCGTCGGCAACGGAAGCAACTATGTGGTCGGCGGCTTCGGAAACAACACGATCACCACTGGAAACGGCAACAATGTACTGATCGGCAACAGCGGAGCGATCATCTTCAACGCCGACGGAAGCCGCAATGCCATCTATTCTCTTGCCGACGACCTCGGTGGCAACGACACTCTGAAGAGCGGGGTCGGAAACGACATACTGATCGGCGGGGCGGGGAACAACATCCTCACCGTGGGTGGCGGCTTTGACATCATGATCGGCAACGGCGGCGAAGTGAGCTACGCCGGCAACCAGACTATCATCCAGAGCCTTGACATCAAGTTGGGTGGCAAGAACCAGCTGTTTGCCGGAACCGGCGAAGCCATCATGATCGGCGGCCTTGGCCCGAACCAGTTCACCGGCAGCTTTGCCAGCGACATCATGATTGGTCAGTTCGCGTACATCGAACTCATCGGCAATCAGGCGGTGGATGTGGCGTGCTGGTGGTTCGGTGACGATGCGATCGCCAAGTCCATCAGCGGCCTTTGCAGCGTGGAGACAGGCCTGAATACGCTCGAGAGCTGGCAAACGGCGGGGCTGCCCCCAGCCTATCCTCACGGGCAGATGGGCAGTCACGAGGAAGTGTGGAGCTTCGAAGCCGCAGTTGCCGTCGAGTCGGCACATGGTTCGGATGAAACGCAGAGGATGCAGCAGGCGCAGTCGAGCCATCCGGGCTCCTATGACACCCCGGCGCTGACTCCTGAAATGAACGCGGCACCCGTGCAGGATCCCGCGCACAAGCAAACGGACCAGCAACCGGATGGCACGCCGGCGAAGTCCCTCCAGGGAAAGAGGAAGAGTGCAACCCCGGCGAACTCGAAGGCCCGGAAGCAGGGCAAGGCTGACTGGCTCACCGATTTCATGCGGCTGCGGAAGAAGCCGGCTGCCCCGCAGCAGGACGCAGAGCGCGACGATCTTTCTATCGCCGTTGCGGGCTTGGTCGGATGGGGCGCCATGGCTTCGGATGAGGCGAAGGAGTCCTCTGGTCTGCTCGGAAAGGATGGGTTCAAGAGGTTCAAGAACAAGAGCGACAACGACCGTTTCCTCTCCTATATTGACCAGTAGAATAGAGTCATCGGGTAGGGTGGAGACGCCGGAGGCACGGAGCTTGGTTTTATCGGCGCTTCCATCGGAAACCGGCCGAGGCCGATGCAGTCCGGCGAGTATGAAGGGGAAGGGTAACGGTTTTGGAAGTTAGAGACGCTCGCGGTAATTCGGCCGGCTTCGATCGCTCAGAATTCTTTGCGAATCTTGCCGGTTTCCAGACTGCCGAGGAGTGTGCCCAGTCCTGGCTCGCCCTGCAGGTGTCGCTCATAGCCCACGCCGCCCAGGGCGTCTTGGTTCTCGGAGACGGCGTTGGAAGTTCCTTTACGCCGGTTGCCCAGTGGCCGCAGGGTGGCGTTCAGGATCCGGAAAAGCTTGCCGAAATCTGTGAGCGCTCGCTGGGGGAGGGGATCGGCCTTCTCAGCGAGTTGGCCTCCGCTGACGGCAACAGCGCCGATCTCCACAAGTCCCGCCGCTGGGGCATCGCCTATCCGCTCACGATTGACGACAAGCTCAGAGGCGTTGTTGCCCTGGAGATCGAGACAGCCCGTGAAGATGAGCTGCGCTCCGCAATGGAGCAGTTGCAGTGGGGGATGCTTTCCCTCGAACTCGTCTTCCGCAGGATCCAGGCGCGGGAAGACGCCGTGGTGCTTTCGCGACTGCGCTCCTCCGTTGACGTCCTGGCATCGGTGCTCGCCGAAGAGGAATACACCGAATCCTGCATGACCTTTGTGGCCGGAGTCGTGGAACTGATGCAATGCGACCGCGTGAGCCTGGGGCTTGCCCGCGGTTCGTCCATCCACATCCAGGCCATTTCGCACAGCGCCAATTTCGACAAACGGATGAACTTCATCCAGGCATTGAGCGGCGCCATGGACGAAGCTGTCCTGCAGCGGAGGGAGATTATCTATCCCCAGCCCTCCGGCGAAGGCCTTCTGATCACGCGCAGCCACGAGGACCTCTCCAAGCGCTTCGGATCGCAGTCCATCCTTACCGTTCCGCTCTATGGCCGGGAGCGCTATTTCGGCGCGCTCACGCTTGAAAGAAGTAGTGAGGACAAGCCGTTTTCCGCCGAGGATGTCTCCCTTTGCAAGAGCGTCTTTGCGCTCATTGCTCCGGTGCTGGAGGCAAAGAAGGCCCAGGACGCCAGCCTTGTGCGTCACGGCTGGGAGGCGGTTAAGAAAACGTCGCGCAAGCTGTTCGGGCCTGGGCATCTGGACTGGAAAGCCACGGCTGTGGGATTGTGTGCGGTAGCGATCTTCTTCACCTTCGCCCAAGGCGAGCAGAAGGTGACCGCCCGAACGACACTGGAGGGAATGGTGAAGCGGACGATCACCGCGCCATTTCGGGGCTACATCCGGGAGGCGCTCATTCGTCCGGGAGACACGGTGTACCAAGGAGAAACGCTATGCAGGCTCGATGAGCGGGATCTTCGTCTGGAGCGGACTGACCTTCTCGGCCAGGAAAGCCAGATGCTGCGGCAGCACCAGCAGGCGGTTGCCGAGCATGACTGGGCGAAGACCAACATCGTCAAGGCCCAGCTTGACCAGGTGATGGCGCAAATAGACCTGAACGGGGTCAAGTTGGACCGCGTGAACATCAAGGCGCCCTTTGACGGCATTCTGGTGAATGGAGACCTCAGCCAGAAGATCGGCTCGGTTGTGGATCAGGGAGATACGCTATTCGAAATCAGCCCGCTCTCGACCTACCGGCTGATTTTGATGGTGGACGAGAGCGATATCTCCTACGTCCACCCTGGGCAACATGGCGAGCTTGTGCTTTCGGCCCTCCCCGGCAAGTTTTCCTTCGTCGTGGGCAAGATCACGCCGGTCACGGCAGCCTCTGAGGGGGGCAATTCGTTCCGCGTAGAGGCCTCTTTGGAAGGCGCTCCCGGAAGTTTCCGGCCCGGCATGGAAGGCATCAGCAAGATCAACATAAGGCGCGGAAAGCTGATCTCCATCTGGACCATCAAGCTTCGCGACTGGTTGCGCTTGAAGCTGTGGGCGTGGCTGCCGTGAAGAACAAATCCGAGTATCCGCACTCCCTCTTCGGTCAGTCCTGGTACCGTGTCGCCGACCTGAAGCCGCGCCTGCGCGGGCACGTTCAGTTCCATCACCACGTTTACCGGGGAAACGACTGGTATGTCCTCCAGGACTTCGCCACCGGACAGTTTCACCGTTTCTCGAAAGAGACCTACCTGATCATCGGCATGATGAACGGCGAAAGAACCATGGGGGAAATTTGGGGCGCAGCGTGCGAATTGCTCGGCGACGATATGGCGACTCAGGACGAGGTTATCAACCTCCTCTCCTACCTGCATCAGGCAGACGTCCTGCAGACCGACATGCCTCCGGACATTGCTGACCTGGGCGACAGAAACAAGCGGGAGTGGAAGCAAAAGTGGATTGCCCGCCTTCGCTCTCCAGCAGCAATGAATTTTGGGCTTTGGGACCCGGACAACTTCCTGAACCGCACATCCCTGGTTGCGCGGCTGCTATTCAGCCCGGTGGGCGCGATTGTGTGGTGCATTACGGTGCTTTATGCCCTGATGCTGCTGGGCCTGCACTGGGGGGAGCTGGCCTCCAACGTTACCGAGCGGATCCTCAGCACGGAGAACCTGGCGTTGCTGGCTCTTGTCTATCCGGCCTCGAGAGTGCTGCACGAACTGGGGCACGCCTATGCCGTCAAGCGCTGGGGGGGAGAGGTCCACGAAATGGGCTTGATGTTCGTGGTGTTCTTTCCCCTGCCGTACGTGGACACCTCATGGTCTTCGGCCTTCCCCTCCCGCCGGAACCGGATGGCAGTTGGCGCCGCGGGAATTCTGGTGGATGTCTTCCTCGCCGCCCTGGGCATGATCGTCTGGGTGATGTCGCAGCCGGGAACTGTGCGGGTGATCGCCTACAACATGATCCTCATCTGCGGACTTTCCACACTCTTTCTCAACGGAAATCCGCTCATCCGCTTCGATTGCTACTACGTGCTGGCCGACTGGCTGGAGATCCCGAACCTTGGTGACCGCTCCACCCGTTTTTTGGCCGATTGGGTGAAGCGTTACCTGCTCAGAATCAAGACCGCACCCACTCAGGAGCACAGCCGGAGCGAGAAGGCCTGGCTCGTCGTCTATGCTGTTTTGTCTTTCACATACCGGATCGTAATCACCTTCAGCATCGTCTTCCTGATTGCCAGGCGCTTTTTCTTTATCGGCGTCATCCTCGCCATCTGGGCCGGCATTCAGACGATCCTGCTTCCGCCGGTGATTTCGCTGCACCGGCTTATGAAAGAGATCTCGGGGATGAGGCGAAAAAAGAGGGGCATTGCACTGATGGCGTTTTTCGCCTGCCTGGTCTTGCCGGTCCTGCTTCTCTTTGTGCCATTTCCCTCCTTTACCGTGACCGAGGGGGTCGTCACGGTGCCGAAGGAAGGGCGGGTCTATGCAGGGGGGGATGGGTTCGTCGTTAAGGTACTCACTCCCTCGGGAAGCCACGTGGAAAAGGGCGACCCGCTGCTGTATTGCAACTCTCCGGAGCTTCAGGCGGAAATCAAGGTGCTCTCAGCCGGTGTTAACGAGGTGCAGGCCCGCTTGCGAGCCACACAGGCCGTTAGCCCGATGGAAGTTGGAGCCATCCGCGACGAGCTGGAGAGGGCGAGCGCAAAGCTCGCGCGGGCGAGGGAGCGTGCCTCCGAGATGATCGTGAGGAGCCCGACGGAAGGCATTTTTATCCTGCCCGCGGAAGAGGACTGGCCGGGAAGAAGCGTTCGCAAGGGAAGCCCGGTGGGTTACGTAATGGACTTTTCGAGGACCATCGTCGCGGTCATCGCGGACCAGACGGATATTGACAAGATCCGCTACGATACGGCGTCAGTCGAAGGCAGGCTGGCTGAGTCGCCCAAGACCGTCTACGCCGCTAAGATTCTGCGGGAGGTGCCGGGAGCGTCGAAGGAGATTCCGAGCTTGGCCCTCTCCGTACAAGGAGGCGGAAAACTCGCGCTGGACCCCACGAAGGAAAACCCCGCCAAGCCGGAAGCCTTTGAAAAGGTCTTCGTGATCGAGGTCGAGTTGCTCCATGCCAAGGCGAAGGGCATTGGAGAGCGCGTCTACATCCGCCTGGTCCATAATCGCGAATCGCTGTTCAGCAGGGGGAAGCGCTTCTTCAGGCGGCTTCTGCTCGAGCGGCTGAACGTCTGATACCTTAGTGCTTGCGCTGATCCCAAAGCAAATTCGTCCGAGCCGATGCCGATGAAAGCAAGCTTCCACTATCCCCCGCCGAGCTACGCGTTGCGGCCTGAGAAGAAGGACCCGAAACATTCGTTTTTCAATACGGCAGTTCGGGCCGCGATGGGTCTCGTTCGCAGCCTGGGCGCTTCGGCGGCCCTGGCGGCAAGGATCCTGCCGCTCATCCATGCGCGTGTCGCGGAATTCTCCCAGTTCGATGATGCTCGTCTTGCGGAGGAAGGGCGTCGTTTGGGAATGGAGGTGCGCAAGGCCGGATTTACGGCCGCCGCGAAGGTGGCCCCCCTGTTCGCTGTCATCTCCGAGGTTGCAGGACGCACGCTTGGAATGCGCCATTTCGACAGCCAGTTCATAGGCGGATGGGTGCTTTTGTCCGGGATGCTCGCCGAAATGGACACAGGAGAGGGGAAGACCCTCACGGCGACTCTGGCGGCCGGTGTGGCCGCTCTCGCGGGAATTCCAGTCCATGTGATCGGCGTGAACGACTATCTTACTGAGCGCGACGCTGAAGAGATGGGTCCCTTGTACCGGTTTTTCGGGCTGACCGTCGGGTGCGTGACGCACGGGCTTACGAGCGAGGAACGCAGGGCGGCCTATGGTTGCGACGTCACCTACTGCTGCAACAAGGAAGTGGTCTTTGACTACCTCCGAGACAAACTCACGCTCGGGCGGGTCACCGATTCGCTGCGCCTTCAGTCGGAATATCTCTATTCGGGGCACGCGAGAGAGGAGAGGCTCCTTCTAAGGGGCTTGCACTTCGCCATTTGCGATGAAGCCGACAGTCTTCTTGTGGACGAGGCCCGCACGCCGCTCATCATCTCGGGCAGCGGGCAGGGGGCGGAGGAGGAAGAGAACTTTCTGGCCGAAGTGCTCTCCGTTACCCGGACACTTGTCGAGGGCAAACACTACGTCATCGACCGGCACGAGAACACCATTGATCTCACCAGGATGGGTGAGGAGCGGATCGCGGAAGCCGGGGCTTCGCTCGGGCGTGCCTGGGCGGGATCCATCCGGCGAAACGACGCGGTTCGTAAGGCCCTCACAGCCCTGTACGTCTTCGTGCCGGACGTTCACTACCTGGTGAGGGACGGAAAGGTGCAGATCATTGATGAGTACACGGGAAGGCTGATGCCCGACAGGTCCTGGGAGCGTGGGATCCATCAACTCATCGAATTGAAGGAGGGGTGCGATGTCACCCGGCCGCTCGAATCGCTGGCGCGGATCACCTATCAACGTTTTTTCCGGAGATACCTGCACCTCTGTGGCATGACAGGGACGGCCTGGGAGATAAGGTGGGAGCTCTGGATGGTCTACGGCCTTCCGGTGGTCAAGATTCCAACCAATCGGCCGTGCATACGGAAGCGGCTGCCCGGCCGCGTTCTGCCGTCGCGCGACGAGAAATACCAGGCGATATTGAAGCGGGTCGGGGAACTGACCGGGACGGGAAGGCCGGTTCTTGTTGGCACCCCCTCTCTGGAGGTCTCAGAGCGGCTCAGCGAGGTATTTACCGCGGCAGGAGTCGCCCACCGGGTTCTGAACGCGAAGAACGATCGGGAGGAGGCGTCCATCGTCGCCGAGGCTGGCAGAGCGCGGGCTGTTACGATTGCCACCAATATGGCGGGCCGTGGGACCGACATCAAGCTTAGCGAGGAGGTGCGGAAGAACTGCGGTCTGCATGTGATTGTGAGCGAGCGCCACGATGCGGGACGCATAGACCGGCAGCTCGCAGGGAGATGCGCCAGACAGGGTGATCCGGGGAGCTTTGAATTCTACTATTCTGCCGAGGATGTGCTCCTTGAAGGCAACCGGGCCGGGCTTGCCGGGTGGGCGGTGAAGCTGTATCCCCAGACTGCCCCCCTGTGGGGGTTTTTCATTTATTCGGCCATCAACCACAGCCAGAAAAGAACGGAACGGGCCCATTCACACATTCGGCACGAGGTCCTCAAGCAGGACGAGAGAATGGACACTCTACTTTCCTTTTCAGGTCCGAGCGAATAGGTTCGGCGAACACAACATGCTAGGAAATAAAGGGGGAGTATGCGAAGAACTGATGGATTGCTGCTTTTAGCGATGGTATTTGCGATATCCGTGCCGGCAGTCGCCACTGCGGGAGGGGGCGAATCCTTCGAAGGCATGATGGAGCCCCATGTCACGGTGAATGTGGCCGCCCAGGTTTCCGGCATTGTGGAAGAGGTGTTGGTGCAGCGGGGTGCCATCGTCGCCAAGGGGCAGGTGCTCGCCACGCTCCGCGCCGGGGTCGAAAAAGCAGACGTGGAACAGGCTACCGCCATGCTTGACTTCAACCGCCGTAAGCTTGTCCGCAACCAGGAACTCATCGCCAAGGGAAACATTTCAGCCAACGATGGAGACGAAATGGAGACCGAGATCAGAAAAGATGAGGCGATTCTCCACCAGGCCACCGCAAAGTTGGAGATGAAAACCATCCGGAGCCCCGTGAATGGCGTGGTGGTGAAGGTTGACCTTACGGCGGGAGAATACGTCGGCGAAAAGCCGATCATGATCATTGACCAGATTGATCCTCTCAACGTGGAGGTGGTCGTGCCGGTTTCTAAATACGGGACCATCAAGGTGGGGATGCGCGCGGAGGTGCGGCCGGAAGCGCCCGTAGGCGGAGTTTATACGGGAGAGGTCACGATCGTTGACCGCGTGGTGAACGGCGCGAGCGGCAGCTTCGGGGTCAGAGTGGAATTGCTCAATCCCAACCTCGCGATCCCCTCTGGGCTGAAATGCAACGTCAGGTTCAAGGATCGCAACGTCTCGATCAGATCCGGGGTGCCAAAAGAGCAGGGCGTCGCGTTACCCGTACACCCTTGAGCCTGATGTTTCGGCCGGAACGATTACTGCTTTCGGCCGGTGATGATGTGGAACGGGGTGTCCAGTCGGAGTGTCACGGTCGCGACCTCGGCGAGGCCGAGCGCTTTGAACCGGCTTTCGTACCACGATGAATCCCGGAAGGAGCGGAAAAACAGCAAGAAGGGAAGCGCTGCAAAGGAGATGTCGCCGTTGTCCGATTCAAACGGAGACCGTTCAAAGATGAGAACGCGGCCGCCGGGTTCCAGCGCTCCCACGGCTCTTGAAAGAAACCGCATCGTCTCCCGCTCGGGCCAATCGTGGAGCATGGACTTGAAGGAAATCAGGTCGAACCCTCCTGGAATCGGGTCCACCAACGCGCTTCCTTCCAGGAACTGAACTCTGTCCGCCTCAGGTGTCTCCGCCAGGTGTTCCTTCCCCACGCGGCACACCACGGGAAGGTCCATCACAACGGCGGAGAGCCGTGGGTGCCGCATGCAAGCCCGGCGGGCAAATTCACCACTGTTGCCTCCGATATCGAGCATGCGGTGGTGTTTTGAAAAATCGTAGTGCTCCAGGCAGGCAGGCCCTTCATACCGCGTCAGGCCGGTTGTAATCCTCATCCAGCGTCTTGCCGCTTCGCGGTTTTCCTTGGAATCCTGGAGGCACCCGTCGTAGGAAAAGAGACTGAACAGCCGGGAGCGGCGGTGGAACGCCGCCGGGTCTTTCACCAGCGTGGTGAAGTGATCCCCGAAATCGTGGAGGACCAGATCGGCGAAGGAGAGTTTCATCTCGATGTAGTCCCGGTAGCGCAAGGCTGCGAGGAAAATCGGGGTGAGTCGGATTCGATCGTCCCGTTGCTCGATCACCTCGTTCGCTCGAAGCAAACGAAGCAGCATGCTCAGCCCTTTTTCGTCGCAGCCGAGCTTCGAACGCAGCGCGGAAAAAAGCACTGATTCGCTCGCCGCAAGGCAATCAATCAGGCCGAGTTCAAAGGCGGACGCAAGACCTCGACTCTTCGCCGCATCCACCATGAACCGTTCCGCACGTAGATAATCGAGGCCCTCAGAATGTGCCATAGTATCCGCTCTTGAGCACGACCAGCTTGTCTTCCTCCATGCGGTAGTCCAGCCCGACATCGAATTCCAGATGGTCCAGCTTCGAGCGGTTCTCTTCGAGGAAACTGATCAGATCGGCGCGGTAATTCATCATTCGCAAGAAAAAAAGGAACTGGTCGAAGCGGATGCCGGCAAAGTAGACGCAGTCGTTCTCCGGTTTGTTGGCCACGCAGATGGTCTTGCAGGCGCGCAACTCGGGGCGCAGAACTTCGTCCAGAGCGATCTTTTTCGTGTCGATATGGGCCGAGCAGGCGATCTTTGCGGCCGTCTCCCGCAACTGCGTGCGGGCATCGAAGAAGAAATAGATGTTTTCGAACTTCGTCCGCGCGGCGGTCAGCGAGTAGCAGATGCCGGAGGAGACGGTGCTGCCGGGATTGCCGATGTAGAGATGAACCTCCTCGATCCCGCGGGTGAAGATGTCTTCGGTGATATCAATCGAAAACATGAAGTAGAAGATGTTTTCGTTCGGTAGGACGGTGGAAGGCGCAAGCGAACGGATCGCTTCGAGGACGCGCGAAAGCGACCTCTCCCGCTCCCGCCTGCGATAGTCGTAGAAATAAAACTCCCACCGCGTCCGGTCCCCCTGCTGCTTGACCCCGAAAACCGTGTGGAACTCCCCAATGGCCTGTCGCAAAAGCGGAATGAGATCGAAAAATCGGCGGTCGGCTCCCGCTGCGCCGAACGACTCGTAAAGAAGGTTCGACGGCTTGAGACGGTTTTCGAGCGATTGAGCGGGCGTGTAAGGCCAGAGGGCGTAATTGAAGAACTTGTCACTTTCCGCGGCATCTTCCAGATCGAATCCCATCTGTCTCATTCTGACCTCATGCTAAGATTCGTTCAAAGCAGTATCCTGGCCCCGACGGCTGAGTGAACTGAACCCCTTGAGTGAGACACGCAGTTAGGGGGGATGCGCCGTTCGCCACTAGATTGTTGCGCCTCCCTACGAACGTTTGGCCTTTTGCTTCTCGCCCAGCACTTCCGGCTTCGTTTTCGGAACGCCCGTGATCGGGCGCAGCAGATCCGGCTCCTCTCCATACCGTTCCCGGTACGCATTCGAAAGGCCCCAACATTTTTCCTCCCTGCACTGGTCCCTGTAAATACAACGGCCGAAACCGCACTGGCCCAGGGTTTGCCAGAATACATCCGGGATGAGGGTCAAAGGGAATTCGTTGTCATTGTGCACCCCGGACGGAACGGGCAGACATTGGGGAAACGCCTTCAGCACAAACCATGTGCCGTTGGACGTGGCGGCATCGGCCATCGCCGGCAGCCGTTTCAGCAGCTCCGGGAGCGATTCGATAAGCACCCGGGATTGATCTCCCATCGGAAAGAAATTCCAGAGGTGCATTTCACGAATGAAGGGTAGCCGGGCGATTTGCGAGAAAAACGGGACGGCGTAGTCGCTGTTGAGCCGCGTCCAGACCGTATTCGTGATGATGCCGATCCCGGTGTGGCGCGAGAGGTTTTCAAGGCCCGCCATGACCTCGCGGAATGCGCCCGGACGGCGGTTGATCGCGTCATGAACCTCCTCCGGTCCGTGCAGACTGATAAAAAACTCGTTCACCCCGGCGTCGATAAGGCGGCGCAAATAGTTAGGATCGGCAAGTCGTCTACCATTGGTCTGGATCTGTATGCGCGAGAACCACGAAAAGGAGGCGGCAAATTTGACGTACCGTTCGAGGTGTTCGAAGGTTGTGACTTCCCCCCCCGAAAGGATGAGGTTTCGTCGCCTGCCGTCGTTTACGAGTTTCACGACGAGCGCCCGGAAGAGGTCGAAGGGGGTCGCTGCGAGCCTGTCTTCCAGGGACGAGAGCATACAGATGGCGCAAGCACTGTTGCACCCGTACCAGATCGGAATGACCGCATAGGAGGAAAAATCAATCCTCTCCGAATCTGCGCCTGGGTTAACCATCAGAGAACTCCTGCTCCATCACCGTTAGTGCCGCTCAACGCCGAAGTGGAAGGTGAAGAAGTCTCTCCCCTCCCTGTCAATTCCGCCCGTGAGATGGCCGAACCTGCTCTTGGCAACGGAATCGAGACGCGCACTGAACTCCTTGCTGGCAAGGGAATAGCGTTCGGCCACGCGAAGGAGCAACGGGCGAATATCTCCCATGGTGAGGAAGGCGCTGTAGAAGTTCACGTCGAAGGAGTTTCGCGGATTCCCCTCTTCCGTAACTTCCATGTAGTGGAAGCTCTCCTTGAGGCGCGGCATGGCGAGCCGGAGGAAGTAGTCCACGATCTCGAAGGCCCCGGCTCTCTGGCAGCCCGCGAGCAGACCTTGTATCCTCTCGGCCGTATCATCGTAAGAGAGGAGAGGATAGCGGACATATGTGCCGACGGCATGCCTTTTCGCATGAAGCGGGTCCCACTTGTAGCTCGTGTGAACCAGGGTGGGCTCGGTAAGCGTCGGCAAGGGAAACTCCAGGTAAACCTTGTGCATGCCTCCCTTTTCCGACGCCTCAAAGCCGAAGTGAAGGAGGCGGGCCTTGGCAATCGAAGCATCCATCGCTTCCAGGAACGAAGCAGGCGCCCGGAGTTTCTTGCAGAGCTCGATGACCTTACGCCGGTAGTCCTCGCCGAGCATTTTCTTGTTCAGTGTGATCAGAAAGCGGTTGGCAAGCAGGAGTTCCTCGCACATCTTGAAGGAATACTCGTAGCCGTGTGGGACGCCAAGACCGCGGACGAGGTCGTGCAGAAGTTTTCCTCCCACCATTTCCTCGTCGTCAAATCTTTCGCGGACGTCTTCATTTTTTTGGACGGTCTCCGCGAGCACTCTGGCCAGCCGTTTGACCATATGCGGATTGACTACGATGCGCGCAACGACGGGAGCCGGCTCCGCATTTGATATGCCGCCGGTTGCTCCCGAATCGCAAAACTCGAGAGTGATCTCCGGCCGGGTCACCAGAACATCAACCCTGTCCGCTCGGCAAGTGCGCCCGCCGGATGGGTTCCAGACAGTTTTCATCAGCCTTCCAGCTCGATCCGGCGCGAAATCTGCGCCGCGTATGGTTACAAACAATAGTGAAAGGAAAAACATAGCATACGGGGGTAGGTAAAACCATTGGTAATCAAGCATCTCTTGCCTGCCATCCTTCAGTCGAAACTGGGCGACGAGCGCCTACCGGCGCTCTGCCTTTGCTTATAGTTAAGTAAATCGCTCTTATGTTAGGTAAAAATGCGTTTGGAGGGTAACAGGGACGCTGTAAAGCCGAGAGGTTAACGTCGGATTGTTGCTAAGCGATTGATGATTTGCGAATTACCAGCGAGGAAGGAAATTCGGAAGTGCTGCGATCTCAAATCCCTTCTTCGCCACCACGGCGGAAGAATAGGTGGCGTGGGTA
>JBEKQP010000107.1:0-13930 GCA_049519595.1 Candidatus Korobacteraceae bacterium
GAGATGTCGACCAAGCACGCCGACGTGCTGGCTATCTCGACGGAGACAACCGCCAGGGAACTTTTCTCGCACTTCGGATTTGAGCGGCCGTACCATGTCATCGGCGAAGGCATCAAAGACTTCGCCGACGTATGCGGGCACCCGTCGGACGGGATCGTTGCTTCGCTTTCGGGCCGAAAGTTTTTGTTGTTTACATCCAGTTTTTACGAGTTGAAGAACCAGAAACTTCTGATCGATCTCTTTAACCAGAGGGTTGACGGAAAATTGCTTCTGGTGCTGGTTGGCAGCGGAATTCAGAGAGATTATTTCAACCAGTGCCTGGCCGCGAAAGGGGAGAATGTACTGATTTTGGAAGACGTGGATGATCCAACGCTACGCTGGCTCTATGAGAATGCGGCGCTTTACATCAGCCCTTCGTTGTTCGAAGGTTTTTCCATGACGCCTCTAGAGTCGCTGCTTTGCAATCGTCCCATTCTGCTCTCGGATATCCCCGTCCATCGCGAGGTATATGGAGCAGGTTTTCACTACTTCAATCCAAGAGAAGTTCGCGGGCTCAAAGAAATCGTCGAAGAGTCGCTCTCGCAGGAATACAGGAACAAGTGTCTGGCATTGCGGAGTGGACTTCTCGAGAAGTATTCGTGGCCTGGTTTTCTGGAGAAGAATCTTGAACTCTACCGGCAGGCGTTGGGCGCGCGAGGGAGTGGAGATCGATGAAGGTGACTGACGGCTCAACTCCCGTGCTTTGCGGCGGCACGCGGGTGGCAGGCAAAGCCCGGCAGTTCTCACCTGATGGGTTGTCGGTCTCGGTCATAATCGGGGTTTTGAATGGCGCGGCTTATCTGGAAAATGCCATCCAGAGCGTGCGCCATCAGAGCTATAGAGACGTGGAATTGATCGTGATTGAAGGCGGGTCGAGCGACGGTACGGTCGAGATACTGCGCCGACACAGCGACTTTATCGACTATTGGATCAGTGAGGCCGATGGCGGACTCTACGAGGCATGGAACAAAGGCGTGAAACTCGCGAAGGGAGATTGGATCGCCTTCCTTGGCGCTGACGACTGCTACGAACCCGATGCAATTGCCAAGTACGTCGATTTCATCCTTTCCACGGGGAAAGAGTTTGATTATGTGTCTTCCCGCGTGCGCTTCCGATATCCGGATAATTCACTCCGGATTCATGGTTCTGCTTGGAATTGGAAGATATTCCGGAAGTACATGAACGTTACGCACTTTGGTTCCCTTCATCATCGCCGCTTGTTTCAGCGATTCGGAGAATTTGACGTGAGTTACCGGATTGCCGGAGACTACGAGTTCCTGCTGCGGGCGGGCGACAAGTTGCAGGCTGGCTTTCTCGACACAGTTACAGCGGAGGCCCGCGTTGGTGGCATCAGTAACTCTGTGCGTACCATCAAAGAGACGCTAAGGGCGAAGACCACGACCGGTTGCAGGTCACCGCTGGCGGCGCGCATGGAATACTGGTGGGCGCGAATCAAGTTCGCAATGAGACGAATGCTGGAGGCTTAAGTTATGCGCGCGGACGACAGAATGCGCCTAACCTCGAACTGTGAATAGCTTGCCTAGGGTTTGCGATTTCCTGTATCGTAACGTGAGGTGGCTATTTTCCCTGAAGCTGTGGCACAGATATGAATTGATATGGGTATGCCAAGCGGCCGACACTCGTGTTTTATGCTCGTTGCGCGGTAGCACTTTTCAAGGGGAGAAGGATGTCATCGCGTTTGCTGGAGATTGGTTCAAGCGATTCAGCTGGTGAAACAAGTCAAGCAAATCCAGCGACTTACCGGTATGATTCCTGGCGATTGCAGGTATGGTATCCGGTACGGGATTGCGCTGTCATTTTCTTTGCGACACTTTCCTGTTCCGTTTTTTTTGGAACAGCCTCATGGAATATTCACGCTTTCAGGACTGCGGCGTCCGGTGCCTGGCATTCAGGTCTCTGTGGATACTCGCTTCTATACTCCACTTTTCTGGTTCTTGCCCTCAAAAACGCCCGATACTACATTCAGCTCCCGGTGAACTTGCTGTTGGACGAGGCAATTCTAGTCTTCAAATCCATCGGATTGTCGATGATGGTTCTGCTCAGTTGCCTGTATATCGGCGGAAGCAGGGTCGATGGCATTAAATGGGTACTGCTGGTCAGTGTATTGAATGCCGGTTATCTGGTTGGTGCCAGGATCATCCGCAGTTCGGAACTTGCCGAGGGTATTCGCGCTGGTTGGTTGGCACGCAACGCGCTGATCATTGGGACCGGCGAGGTAGCTCAAGGACTGGCCAGACACTTCGAGAACAATCCCAATCTCGGATACGTGGTTACGGGGTTTCTGGATGATCAAGGCAACCATCCGCGACTTATCGGGCAGCATTCCGATTTGTACAGAATTATTCAAACTCACTTCATTGACGCTGTCTTCATCACCACGCCAATGAACCGGGATCTGATTAAGAGGTTGACGCTCGAGGCGCCCGAATACCACGTCGACGTTACGGTAGTTCCCGATTTATACGACGGCATCGGCTGGCACACCCGTCTGGATCGTATCGGTCACTTCCCAGCGATGATTCTTCACCGGGAGGAGATCCACTCGTTTCAGCTTTTTTTCAAACGAATCTTGGACGCTGTCGGTGCTATTTTAGGAATCCTGTTGTTCAGCCCCGTAATGCTGGCGATTGCTTTGATTATCAAGTTAAATTCCCCGGGGCCGATACTTTACCGCGCACGTCGGGTCGGCAGGAAGGGGGTCTTGCTCGACTGTCTCAAATTCCGAACCATGCAGCAGGATGCCGACAAATTGCTTCCTCAACTTGCCCATCTGAACGAACGGGAAGGTCCTTTGTTCAAGATGTCAAATGACCCGCGGATCACGCCCTTCGGGCATTTTCTGCGACGCTACAGCCTCGACGAACTTCCGCAATTGTTGAACGTGCTGAAAGGCGAGATGAGCCTGGTGGGGCCGCGCCCGCCCGAGTTGCAAGAATATCTACAATATCAGGTGGAGCATCTGCGCAAGCTGGAAGTGAAGCCTGGAATTACCGGGCTATGGCAGATATCGGCCCGTCAGGATTCTTCATTTGAGAGCTACATCAGATTTGACTTGGAGTACATCGAAAACTGGTCGTTGTGGATGGATCTGAAAATTATGCTGCGCACAATTCCAGTGGTGCTCTCTGGAACAGGCATGTAGACTGAATTTTGGGATGTATCCTCGTGTCACCTTTGGTACTGTTCGATGGATATTGGGAAGCAAGGCGAAAGGCCGGTTGCGGCGGCGGTCGGCCCAGAGGAACATAGCGAGCATCGTCGTATTCTTGGAATTTCGTTTTTTGTCGGAAGCGTCAAAGATGCCATATCGCGAATGAAAAGCGGAGGGCTGCTGGTGGTGCCGGCAGCACCAGCTTTGCTGGAGTTGTCCACCAAGCAGACGTATCGAGAGGCCTTACTCAGCGCTGACCTCGTGATTCCTGATAGTGGATTTATGGTGTTGGTCTGGAATCTGATCGCACGCGATTCTGTCGTGAGATTGTCAGGCCTGGCTTATCTCCGCGAACTACTCAAGTGGCCCGCTGTCCGCGTTCCCGGTAGCACATTTTGGGTTATGCCAAACGAACGGAGCGCGGAGAGGAACATTGCCTGGCTTCGAACCCAGGGCCTTGAAGTTTCCGACGATGACTATTCGATTGCACCGCTGTTTAGCGGCAGTGTAACTGATCCTGTTCTGCTGTCGAAGTTAGAGGAACGGCGTCCACAGCATGTAATCATCGCGCTGGGCGGCGGCACTCAGGAGTGTCTCGGCTTATATCTCAGGGACAAGCTCGCATACAAGCCTTCGATTCACTGTATTGGGGCAGCGCTGGCTTTCCTATCCGGGGATCAGGTGGGGGTACCGGTTTGGGCAGACAAATTGTACCTGGGCTGGCTTTTCCGGTGTTTGTCAAATCCTTCCAGATTCATTCCACGTTACTTCAAGGCTTTGAAGGTGGCTCCTTTGCTGCTGCGGTATCGAACCGAGTTGCCGGAGCTGGACACTGTTCGCCCGCAGCACGAGCTTCCCACTTTTACTGAATAATGAACGCTGGCGAACATTCCAACAAATTTCGCAGGAGGAGGCACGGGAGTGAGACGTGTTTTGGTGTGTGGTGCAGGTGGGTTTATTGGCGGGCATTTGGCCGCAAGGCTGCGACAGGAGGGATTTTGGGTCCGGGGGGTGGATCTCAAGCAGCCGGAATTCTCGCCGACGGCTTGCCATGAATTTACGGTTGGTGACCTCCGTGATCAGAGCGTGTGCACCAGTTCGGTGCTTGGAGTTCAGGATGTGTATCAACTGGCAGCCGACATGGGAGGGGCAGGATACATTTTTACCGGTGAGCACGATGCCTGCGTGATGCATAATTCCGCCACCATTAATCTGAACATCCTCGAGGCAGGCCGACTTGCAGGCGTCAAGCGCTTCTTCTATTCATCGTCGGCGTGCGTCTATCCTGAGTTTAACCAAACGGATCCAGATAATCCGATCTGTTCGGAAGACTCCGTTTACCCGGCTATGCCCGACAGCGAGTATGGATGGGAAAAGCTGTTTAGCGAACGTCTGTATTTCGCATTCCAGCGGAACTATGGGCTCGAGGTTCACGTGTCACGATTTCACAATATCTTTGGCCCTGAAGGAACCTGGGAAGGCGGCAAGGAGAAGGCCCCCGCCGCGATTTGCCGGAAAGTGGCTGAGGCCGAGGACGGCGACTGGATCGAGATGTGGGGCGACGGCAAACAGACACGGTCTTTCCTCTATATCGATGAGTGCCTGGAAGGTGTACGGCGGCTGATGGAATCGAACTTCGGTGGACCGGTTAACATCGGCTCCGAAGAGATGATCACTATTAATGGGCTGGCCGAAATGGCGATGGCGATTGCGGGCAAGAAGCTGAGGATAAGGCATATTCCAGGGCCGCTTGGAGTTAGGGGCAGAAACTCGGATAATCGGCTCATCCTGCAGCAGCTTGGATGGGCTCCCAGTGCACGCCTGGAAGATGGAATGCGGCAGACTTACGGATGGATCGAACAGAATGTCAAGGAAAGGCGCGCGAGCGCACGTACAGCTCACAGTTCCAAATAGAGCTACCTCAACGTCTTCGCTCCCAATCAAACACGGCATACGGTCAGGGGAGTGCCATCGATGCACTCAGCTGTGCTCCCCCAAGTTGACTTCTGCGAGACTTGCTCAGCTAGAGTGCGCAAGTCCTGGATCTCACCCCTAAGTTATGATTTGGGCTGAATCGCACCTAAGAACCTAAGAAGAGGTCATTGGATGAAGTCGGCAGCAGTGGAAATTCAGAGCGAGATCAAGGGTAAGATTGAGAAGCGCAGCGTCCGCATCGGCATTGTGGGCATGGGATATGTGGGGCTTCCGCTCACACTGCTGTTCAGTGAACAAGGCTTCGCCGTGACCGGCTTCGATATCGACAAAGAGAAGGTCGATACTCTGAACGCCGGCGACTCTTACATCGTGCGCATCCTGCCGGCAGAGATCCAGAAGGCGCAAGCATCGGGATTCCACGCCACCGGCGACTACAACGCAATTAGCCAGATGGATGCTGTCATCATCTGCGTTCCCACGCCGCTCAACCAGCATCACGAGCCCGACCTCAGTTACATCATCAGCACCGTCGAAGCCATCGCCCCGCGCTTGCGCTCCGGCCAACTTCTGGTTCTGGAGAGCACGACCTATCCCGGCACCACCGAAGAAATCGTCGTGCCACTGCTGGAGAAGGGCAATCCGAGCGGGTTGAAGGCGGCGCGAGCGGACAAGGCGGGCGACTTCTACGTCGCCTTCTCGCCCGAGCGGGAAGACCCGGGCAACACCACGGTGGCCCGCCGCGACATTCCCAAGGTCGTGGGTGGCGTCGACCCCGTTGCGACCGAGTTGGCCTGCGCCATCTATGGAACGATCTTCAACCGCACCGTGCCGGTCTCCAGCCCGAAGGCGGCCGAGCTGACCAAGCTGCTGGAGAACATCTACCGCTGCGTAAATATCGCCCTGGTCAATGAGCTAAAGCAGCTCTGCCACCGCATGGGCATCGACATCTTCGAAGTCATCGAGGCGGCCAAAACAAAGCCCTTCGGCTTTCAGGCCTTCTATCCGGGACCGGGTCTGGGCGGGCACTGCATCCCGATCGATCCGTTTTACCTGTCTTGGAAGGCCAAGCAGTTCGATTTCCGCACCAGATTCATCGAACTGGCTGGCGAAATCAATACCGCCATGCCTTATTACGTGGTGGAAGAGGCCGCCCACGCCCTTAACGAGCAGAACAAGCCGCTAAAGGGTGCCAAAATTCTGGTACTGGGACTGGCCTATAAGAAGGACATCGACGATCTGCGCGAGTCGCCTTCGCTGACCATCATCGAACTGCTGCAGAAACGCGGCGCCCTGGTCCGCTACCACGATCCGTTCTTCAAGAAGGTGGGCCGGGGACGCCACTACAACCTGAATATGACGTGCACTCCGCTCGTGGAGTTGGGCCAATATGACTGCGTGATGATCGTGACCGACCACTCCGAGTACGACTACGCCCGCATCGTGCGCGAATCCAAGCTGGTGGTCGACACCCGTAACGCGACCAAGGGAATTCAGTCGGCGAACATCGTTCGTTGCTAACGGAGCTAAGCGCCTTCCGAGCCTTAGCTTCCGATATTTCCGCTCAGGCAGCGGGTCTGCTGCCATCTTTCGCGCTTTTTGCTACCACATCCGTCTCGGGGAGCGCGGCAGCTGGACGTTGCGCCAGCCCGCCGGGCAGGAATATCCCCGGGAGCGCATCGGCCGCGGCTTCCACCGTGAACAACGGCACACGCGCAGTTGCCACTCGATTCTTGTAGGGATATTCACCGGTCATGAAATCGCAGTCCAGACCCTCCGCCAGCGAACGCGCAGCCACCTCAAACAGCAGAAGTTGCCCCGGAGAAAAGTGAGACCATCGCGGGTCGTAGTAGATGGTGTAGCAGTGGCGCACGGCATCGTCGCGGAAGGCAACCAGCGCCGCAACCAGTTCGCTATTCGTTTCATAGGTGTACACATCGCAGCGCGACCCTTCCTCGGCGGCAATTTGTACCATGAACTCCTGTCGCACGCGATCCTGGAAGAGATTCTCCGACGGCGTCACCTGCTTGCCCTTGGTTTCGAAGATAAATCGCACCAGCTCCCGTTCGTTGCCCGCATGGTGTCTGAACGTTACCGCTTTAGCGATGCGCCTGGTGTGCCGCCCGAGGCGGGAATGCATCGACAGGAACTTATCTTGGCAGGAAATTGGCGAAATCTCGTCGGCGGCAATCATGGCGCTTAGATCGCGGCTGCGCACGCAGGGGGCGTGCGCAAAAGGTTGCGGGTGCGCTCCCTGCCAGAGCCGGTGACTTTGCTCGCCACGCAAAGCAGTCAATTGGAAAGGGCGATTCAGGTCGCAGAGTCGCAGCCATGCCTGCGACAACACCGCTTCGTCACCAGTGTGCAGGACATCGCGATAGTCGAACAATCTTTCGCCCATCAGGCTCGCCGAGCCATCGCGGCGAATGGCAGCAGGGACGAGCGCCGCCCCCGAATCGGATTCGCAGCAGATGACGTATGGCTGCTCCCGGCGGGCGAAGCAGGAAGCGGCCAAATGGTTCCAGCAATAGCTCTGAAAGATTATTGTGTCGCGGGCAAGTTGCTCCCAGAGGCTGCGCACACTTTGAAACTCCGCCGCATTCTGAATGATTCTCGTTCGGATCATACGTTCACCGGCGCGGGCCGCCGACTGGCTGGCTCTCTTTCGCTGTTTCTTAGAAGCTAAAGCCGAGGCGCGGGTTCTCCGGCAGAGTTGCAGAACTTAATTAAGGGAATCAGCCGGAGGCCTGATGCTCCGGTCGCCATAAATATTTCTTTGAAGGGGCGCGGCTTTAGCCGCGCCGCCCAGAGCCAGTAACGGCACGGGCTTTAGCCCCTGAGAGACCAGTTCTAGCGTGATTTCTTCCCCGCCTTCTCCTCTACCCTGTCATTGCTCTGCTCGTCGAGCATGGCGCGGGACGATTTCGCACCATCGTCAACCGATTCGATTGCGTCTTCCAGCTCCCCATTCACCTCCTGGAGCACGGCGGGTGAAAGCGTTTCGCGCATCTTTCGCAGCCGCTGCTGGAAGTCGGATTCGGTCTCGATTACGGCGCGCAGAGCTGCCCTCAGGTCGGTGCCGCGATCGTCGAAAGCGTCGAGATTGTCATCCAGTTCATCGATAATGTCGGCGAAATCGTATAGGAGCCTTTGAAGCTCCGTAAGCGCTTGGGGCTGCTGTAGCGTCGGGTCGGTGTGCAGTTTCTCGGCTGCCTCAAGTCGTGCACCCGCGAAGCCGAGGAATAGCTTGGTACGTGCATCCGGCATCTGCGCCGCGTCCCGCAGTGCGTCAGTTTCCTGGTGGGTGAGCGGATCGTGGCGCTGCGCCGCCACGGGCGTCGGGACGAGAGACAAGCCCGCACCAAGCGTAAGTGCAAGCAAGACGGAGAGCAGAAGACACATTTTCATTGTTCCGCCTTCAGGTCAAACAAACTGGAGAGGAGTTGAGACCGCAATTCTTCGATTGTGGCGACATCGGACTCCAAGGGTGCGCGTTGCTCCAGGTCAAACAGTCGCGCCAGATCGGTGAGCCGTCTTTCAAGTTCGCGCAGCGAAATTTCCGCCTCTTTGCGATACTTCTTCGACGCGATCGATTCCCGCGCTCCGCGCTCGGCGTAACTCATGGCCTCCTGCGCCGTGGTTCGAGCAGTCTGGGCGTCGCCCTGCTTAAACTGGGAAGAAGACTCTTCGACGAGTACATGTGCAACCTGCAAGCAGAGCTTTGCGCAGTCGATGCCGTGTGCGGCGTCGGCCCGCTTGCGAAGTTCGGAAAGTGGCTCCCGCGCGGCGGAAGGAAGTGAAAAAAGTAATACCGCCAGCATGAACAACGTGGCGCGAGAGCGGTTCCTCGGCGACGGCGAGAACTTACCTACCAAGTAGCTACCCCTCTTTGTGTGTGCCGAGGCCTTCATAGCAGGAAGAGCAGGATTCAGTCCTGGCATTTTCGGGCTAGACCATCCCACACTTGCTAAAGGCTCGGATTCGGCTTTGGGGTAGCGGGCTGCCTGAGCAGCACCATCTGAGCGGAAAGCGCTCCCGCCTTCATGACGCGCTTAATTCGTGCGCGGGAAGCACGCGTGCCAGCCACTGTCCAGTGTGGGATTTTGGATTCTGCATGATTTTTTCGGGAGGTCCCACGGCGACCACGTGGCCACCCCGGTCGCCGCCCTCCGGTCCAAGGTCGATCACCCAATCGGCAACCTTGATCACGTCGAGATTGTGCTCGATGACCAGGATGGAGCCGCCCGCGTCGATGAGGCGGCGGAAGGCCAGCAGCAGTTTGCTGATGTCGTCGAAATGCAGGCCGGTGGTTGGCTCATCAAAAATGTAGAGAACGCGCGGAAGTCTGCGGGCGCCGTCGGCAGGCTTGGGACGGTTCAGGCTATGCGGCTGAAGGTGCGCCGCAAGCTTCATGCGCTGAGCCTCCCCGCCGCTCAGCGTAGTGGCACTCTGGCCGAGGCGCAGATAACCCAAGCCAACTTCATCCAACACTTTAAGTTTATCGACGATCTTATGGACTCCAGAGAAGAAATGCAGCGCCTCTTTCACTGTCATATTGAGCACGTCGTGGATGCTGCGGCCATGATAGTGAACCGCGAGGATCTCCGGCTTGTAGCGTGTGCCTTTGCACTCCTCGCAGACCAGTTCGACGTCGGCCAGAAACTGCATTTCGACCGTGACCGTGCCATCTCCCTGGCAATTTTCGCAGCGTCCGCCAGGGATGTTGAAGGAGAAGTGTCCGGCGGTGTACCCGTGCTTTTGGGCTTCGGCGAGCGAGGCGAACAGTTCCCGGATGGCGTCGAAGGCCTTGATGTAGGTCACCGGATTGGAGCGCGGAGTGCGTCCGATGGGCGACTGGTCGACCAGCACCACATCGTCGAGGAACTCGCCGCCTTGCAACCGGGTGTAAGACCCTTCGGGGGCCGCGCTCGTGGATTGGCGCTTCTTTTCGGCGAGCCCGTTGTAGATGACGTCGTGAACCAGGGTGGTTTTTCCCGAGCCGGAGACGCCCGTAACCGCGACGATCATGCCGAGAGGGATGCTGAGGTCAAATCCTTTCAAATTATGGCCAAGCGCGCCAAAAATCTTGAGTTGCAATCTTCCAGGTTGCCGCCGGGTTTGCGGCACCTGTATTTCAAGATCGCCGTTCAGGAATCGTCCGGTGAGAGAAGCATGGTTCAGACGGATTTCCTCATAGGTTCCCTCAGCCACAAGGTTTCCACCGTGCTCACCCGCGCCGGGGCCGAGGTCGAGAATTCGGTCGGCGCTGCGCATGACCTCCGCGTCGTGCTCGACCACCAGGATCGTGTTGCCCAGGTCGCGCAGGTTTTTCAGGATGTTGATCAAACGAGAAGTATCGCGGCTGTGCAGACCGATGGAAGGCTCGTCAAGCACGTAGAGCGTCCCGACCAGGCGTGATCCCAGCGATGTCGCGAGTTGAATGCGCTGGGCTTCGCCTCCGGAAAGGGTCGAGGCCAAGCGGTCAAGCGTAAGGTATTCGAGGCCGACTTCGTGCAGAAAGCGCAGGCGGTCGCGGATCTCTTCCAGCAGCTTGCCGGCGATTTCGCTCTCCATGTCAGCCAGCGTGAGGCCCCAGAAAAACAGCGCCGCCTGCTCGACCGTCATGGCGGAGACTTGGCAGATGTCTTTGTCCGCAATCCTGACCAGCCGCGCCTCCGCCCGCAAACGCGCGCCACCGCAGGCCCCGCACACGGAATAACCGCGATACCGGCTGAGAAAGACGCGCACGTGCAGCTTGTATTTTTTGCGCTCCAAATGGGCGAAGAAACCGCGCACGCCAAACCACTTGCCGTCGCCTTCGATGATCGCCCGCCGGTGCTCGGGGTCCAGATCGCACCAGGGAATATCGAGCGGAATTCGCGCTTGGCGCGCATAACGCTTCATCTCGGCAGCCAACGGCTTGTACTTGGGCTTGGTCCAGGGATCGACGGCGCCTTCAGTGAGCGTCTTCGATGGGTCAGGGACCACCAGATCCATATCGAAGTCGATGGTGTTGCCGAAACCCTGGCAGCGAGGACAGGCGCCGAACGGGCTGTTGAAAGAAAACAGCCGCGGCTCCGGTTCCTCGTATCTGAGATTGCAGGCTTTACACTCGAAGCGCTGCGAGAAGCGCAAGCGTTGGGGTTCGCTCCCGTCGCGCGGCGCGGTTTCGAAGATCACCTCTCCGGCTTCGCGATAGGCACTTTCCACCGCGTCTACGACGCGAGCGCGGATGTCAGTCGCCAGCGCAATGCGGTCGAGCAACAGGAAGACCGGAGCATCGAAGTTCAGATCCAACAGCGACTCGGGCGTAGAGAATTCGAAAATCTGCCCATTCTGAAACAAACGGTTAAAGCCGCGCTTGCGAAGCTCAAACAGGCGCTCGCGGAGCAGGTCGTCTACAGCCGGGGCCGCTGGTTGCTTCTTGGCGCGGCCCCGAGGCTTCTTTTCCGGCTCCGGGGGCGCGGGGGCGGGTTGCAACGGAAACAAGACATTGAGCCGCGTGCCTGCTTCTAGGGCAAGCACGCTGGCGGCGACTTCGTCAACCGTGTCTTTCTTGACTTGCTGTCCGCATTGCGAGCAATAAGTGTGTCCGATGCGAGCGAAAAGCAGGCGCAGATAATCGTAAATCTCGGTTGCCGTTGCCACGGTGGAGCGCGGGTTGCGCGTCTGGTTCTTTTGACGGATGGCGACCGCCGGGGCGATGCCGTCTATGAGATCGGCATCCGGCTTTTCGATACGTTCCAAAAACTGCCGGGCGTAGGCCGAGAGCGATTCCACGTAGCGGCGCTGCCCTTCGGCGTAAATCGTGTCAAAGGCGAGCGAAGACTTGCCGGAACCCGAGACCCCGGTCACGACGGTCAAGCTGTTGTGAGGGATTTCGAAGTCGATGTTCTTGAGATTGTGGACCCGAGCCCCGCGCACGATGATGGATTCGTTGGACATGCTCAAACAATCGATCCGAGTTCCCGTCAGGGAAGTCAATCCCCGAAGAACGCCTGCCATGTGTCCCTAGACGCGGTCAGCCAAGGAACCGGAATATTAGATTATAAATTGCGGAGAGCTTCCTATGAAGGGGCCAGTCCTGAGGGCCGCGCCTATTTGAGAAACCACAGCAGGGCAAGCAGATAGAGCCAGAGCAGGCCCATGAAGTGCCAATACCAGGCGGCGACGTCGATGACGATGCGGCGACTTTCGAGCGAACGCCTTTGCCGGCGGTGGAAGCCGGCATAGATCAGCACCAAAACGCCTGCCACCAGATGCACGGCGTGCGCGCCGGTCAGCAGAAAGGCAAAACTGCTAGCGGGACCACTGTTGAAGAAATTCCCCTGCGTGTGCAGAACCTTCCACGCCAACCATTGCCCAGCGAGAAACAACGCTCCCAACGCGGCGGTCAGGCGCACCCAGGTGATCGAGTGCTCCGGGGTGGATTTGATACCCGGCAAGCTGGTGGCCGGAACCAGAATCATCTCGATCGTGGCGGCGCGGCGCGCAACTTCAATGGTGATGCAGCTAAGCAGCAAAAGCCCCGTATTGATCAGCAGCAACTTCGACGGCAGGTGTACTGGAACCCAATCGGTGATGAATTTTCCAGCAATGGGATCGAACTTACCTGCAGTTCTCCGCGCGAGAAAAAGGGTCGTGAAGGCAAGAAACAGCATGGAGATCGACGCTACGGCCAAGCTGAGCCCCATGCGGTAGCGCCGCAACCGCTCGTTGGGATTCGGAACGTGATCGCCGTCTCCGCGGCCGCCGCCGCCTCCACCGCCAAAGGGCTCCGGTGGAAAAGGTGTACGTCCGTTGCCTCCAATAGACGGGCGAGGGGCTTTGGTTCGGTAGAGCTGAGACGCCATTGCCATAAGATGCGCGTTTACCCTGAGAGGTTCAGAGATTGCCGCCCCGGCAGACTTAAGCGGTAGAATCGTTTGCTTGTCGGAAGGTTTCCCGCGACCTGTATGGTTTTTGTAATTTCGGTCAATTCGTGCAGCCTGGGATGGAGATCCAGGAAGGCCGGCCAGTGGGCGCGCGGCAGCTTGCGGCATCCACATGTTGTATTCTGGTTCTGGGATGGCTACGAACACCAAGAACACCAAGAAAGAGCAGGGTTCAGGTATTCCGGCTGGTAACAATCCGGCGCAGGCAAGGAACCCTCGAAACTATTGCTTCGGTTGTGGTCGCGACAATCCAGAGGGCTTAGGGCTGAAGTTTGTTTTCGACGAGGAGCGCAAATCCTTCGTCTGCCGATTTAAACTTTCACGACGCCACACTGGCCCCCCAGGGCATGCGCACGGCGGCATCATTGCGACAATTCTCGACGAGGCAATGGGCAAGGCGAACCGCATCACGCCAGTGACCGCCGTCACCAAAAAAATGACGGTCGAATATTGCAGACTGGTTCCTCTCGGTAAGCCGCTGATCGTCGAAGGATGGCAGCGCAGCATTAACGGACGGGTTCACGTCAACGTTGCCGAACTACGGAACAAGGAAGGCGACATACTGGCAAGAAGCGAGGGCACATTCATCGCCATTGACCCACAAAAGATGTTCAGCAGGCACATCAAGCGGAGCGATAGCTGGAGTGCTCGGTAAAACGTTGCGCACTGGACACCCGAAGGCAGGTTGGCTCGTCATCTGCGGGCGGCGAGGCAAGCTTCTCGTCAGCCGCGATTGCCCGCCGCGCGAATTGCCAGCAAGCCGAGAAGCGCCCGGTTGCGCTCTTCTTCGAGCTGCTCGATCGTGCGGCCTCCGGCTTCATCCAATACTCCGGCGATTAGCTTTGCCTTGATT
>JBEKQP010000108.1:0-13842 GCA_049519595.1 Candidatus Korobacteraceae bacterium
AGTATTTGCAATCTTCCGGGGGCTCAGACACTTTCCCGTCGCAGGAACCGGAGGCTGTAAATTCGATGATCTGAGTGTTGCAAACATCGAACTCACGGTTCTTCGCAATTACCGTTCTGGCAATTTCGACATTCCGGGCCTTTGAGTCTTCCATTGCTTTAGACTGCGCTTCAGCCTGAACGTTTGCCTCAGCCTCAGCAACGTGCTGGTGATGTCGCGCTCTCACCATCAAAAGCCCGACGAGCCCCAAGGCAACAAGTACAACAACTGAAATTGTGATTACAGAACGCTTCATTACGATCTTTCGGCCAATCTGGAGATGCTCTACCAAAGACTGTCACCCGAAGCACTTTTGAACAAGTGACCTTCGTAATGCTTACGAAGCAGCCGAGTGCAGGATTAAGCCACAGCTTTCCCGCAAGGTGCGTTCATCAGGACTTACAAAAGCTGAGTTGAAGGCGGCGACTCGACAGCAGCAGGTAGCCTGAGCCGCACCTGCAGGTGCCCATACAAGCTTCCTTTTTTCAAAATGCCTCCGAGATTCGTGCGGACATCGCAAGCTACGTCGAAGAACCGCGGAGCCTGTTTTGGGGAACGTCTAACGGGCTGCTGTCCCGTAAGTTCGCAGCGAAAGTTTTCAGGGTGTCATCCTGAGCGAGCCGGGTCCCCGGCGACGGCCGCTTTTGCCGTTGCTGGGGTGGAGGAGCGAAGGATTTATGCATTACGAATCAAATCCATAGATTCTTCGTTCGCTGCCTGAATACCTTCTTGTTTATCAGACGCAACGTCAGGTGCGCAGCCTGGCTGCTCCGGCCGCAGGCGCTCGGCGCGCACTCAGAATGACACTTCCGAAAGTTGTTGCCCGAACTTCTGGGACGCTGCACTAGCTATCGGGACGGTTCACATCTTGCAAATCCTCAATGCGGAGCCACTTCTCTTGGGTTGGTATGATCTTAGGCTCTTCAGGGACAACCGTCATTTTCACGTGCTTGCCCATGTGCGATTTGCATATGTCTTGGTTGATGATCTGCCTGACACCCCCTTGGTCATCAATGAATACGGCCCATCCACTCGTCTCTGTACACGCAGGGTCACAAGTAGCAGCATCTGCCTGTCGTGTGACGCAGCGTGAGTTGCAAATCGTGCCGTTCATTTCCTTTGCCGTGCTCGAAGCCTGTGCGTGCATTAAAATCGCTGAACACACCACGAACAACGAAAGCCAAGCAATTCGGTTCATTTTCGCCTCCGGTTATCATCTTGCCGATGCCTTCCCGGGAGAATGGTTTGCCTTGCACTCCTGCAAGATAACAAGATCTCTCCCCAGCTCTGGCCAATTGGCAGCCGTAGAACTGACACACTGCGTAAGCCTTCGGAAATCACCTTCTCGACAGTTTGCCGGGCGGCACGTGCTAATGCCTGTTCGCGACAGTTGCGGTCAGGAGCGTGACTGGGTGGCCCGTCTCCGGAACCGGAAAACACTGCAAACAACTCGCATGTATTGTAAGGTTGTTGCGTGACACTGCACTCGGGAGTGGAGAGAGGGGCGAAATAGGACGTGGATTCGTTACTATTCAAACGCTTGCGTGAGGGCCGGATTTGGAAACGGATTCTTCGGGAGCGCATGACTGAGCCGCTGTCGGTGAACGCTTACGCTGCGTTCGCCGCCCTGTTCGGATCCTTCCGGCAGAAAGTTGCTTGTGATCTGGTGATTCGGCAGCATCACGCGTTTGGGTTGCTGACGGCCGCAGATTGGGCACGAGAATCGGGAGTCAACCGAATTTCGGCGATGGAGTTCGGAGTAGCCAATGGCGCTGGGCTGCTGAACATGTGTTCCGTTGCTGAGCGCGTCACAAAAGAAACAGGAGTCGAGTTTGAGATCTACGGCTTTGATTGCGGCACAGGGATGCCAAAGCCGAGAGACTACCGCGATCACCCGGAATATTACAGCTGGGGCGACTTTCCAATGCAATCTCCTGATTCGCTTCGGGCGAAGCTGCCGCCGAGCGCACGATTGATTCTTGGCGACATCAGCGAGTCGATTCAAGGGTGCTTGGCGAATTGCGCGCCGATTGGCTTCATCTCAATTGATGTGGATTACTACTTCAGTACCGTTGAGGCGCTTAAGGTTCTGGAAGGACCGGCTAACCGCTACCTACCCTCAATCGTCATGTATCTGGATGACATTGGTTACGATCGGCACAATCCGTTTTGCGGCGAATGGCTGGCGGTACGCGAATTCACCGAGACCCACGCGTCCCGCAAGATCGCGAGATTTAACATGCTTCGGCAGCAACGGCTGTTTCAGCGGGCTATGTGGGTTGAAAGGATGTTTATCGCTCATATCTTGGATCACGATTGGCGCGTGCGCAGCCTAAACGAGTATCGTGAAATCGTGCTCGATAACCCGTATTTGGGCATCACTAACCGCAGCGAATGACCGCCGTCCATATACTCGTTTCGTCGCGTAGCTGGCAATAAATCCTCGTATCACTAATAACCGGGGCAGCAGTTCCAGTTTAGGGATAATTCACGCAAACGCCTGTTTACACTCGTCATCGTGGAACTTTGCCTCAAGTTGGCGTAAAGTGCTTGGCATGATTCGACAGGACCCGTACGAATCGCGGCTTTGATGCTGGTCGTAGAATTGGACGCTCTCAATGCCTGACATGCGCACACTGATAGTCGGCATCATTTTTATTTCTGCGGCTGCGTTGTTTGCATATACGGGCAAAGTGTGGGTTCGTTTTAGTGGCTGGGTCTACCGCGATAAAAAACCGAGAGTGTTTTGGGGGGAGGTCGCAGCCTATTTTCTCGTTGGTGTTTTTTTTGTCGGATACTTCTTGTACAAGGTTTGCGGACTCTCGAACTGAGCTGATTTTCTTCGTGACTGGTCACACACCCACGGTCTTTATACTCGGCCCATATTGAATGATTGTTGAAAAATCCCTTCTCATCAGTAACAGCCAGAGCTTGTGCCGGGACCCTGGGGTTCTCCTTCGCATATTCTCCCCGAGCCGGGCTGCTTGGCTACCGGCGATAGCATCCGCATCCGCCAGGTAAAGCCCTTACCTTTCAAGGAAAAAAGTTGATTTTTTCGGTTGACGAGCCGCAATCCATCTTGCATAATTATGCATAGATTTGCATAATTTATTTCGTATATACCAGCTATGTCAAAGCTATTGCGGCAGAATCTTATTCTCGAACTCGTACGGCGCGAGCCGGTTGCAAATCAAGAGCAACTACGGCGTACTTTGCTTCAGAATGGCTTCGACGTCACCCAAGCCACGCTCTCGCGCGATATCCACGAGTTGGGGCTGGCAAAGACCGTCGAAGGCTACGCCGTTCCGAATGGTGAGCCGCAGCCGGAACCCGCTCTGCCCGCGGCCACGCGGCTGGTGCGTGAATTTGTAAGGGACATCAAGGAGGCACAGAACTTGATTGTGGTGAAGACCGCAGCCGGATCGGCCCAGCCGGTCGCATATGCATTGGACGCCGAGAATTGGCCCGAGCTGGTTGGCACCGTCGGCGGGGACGATACCATCCTGGTGATTTCTCATTCCAAAAAAAGCGCGCATAAGCTCGCGGCGCGGTTGCAGGAGATGCTATGAGTCCCGCGAAGCTGCGCCATGATCGCCGTATGCGTAATTTCAGTGCGGCTGAGTTGCAGGAGACGCTATGAGCACCGCGAAGCTGCAAACGGCAGTGATGGGCGCAACCGGCTATTCGGGCTTCGAGCTTGCCCGGCTTCTGCTGCGGCATCCCAAGCTGGCTAAGCCGCTATTGCTGCGCCGCGAAGGCGAAGAGAGCAACATCACACTGGACGAGGTGTATCCGCACCTTTCAGGCAATGGTTCCTTGCCGCTGAAGCCTTTTTCATGGGAGACACTGCGTAGCGCCGAAGTCAGCCTGTTGTTCATGGCCACTCCGCATGAGCTCTCGCGGGAGTTGATTCCCGAGGCTCTGGCGCGCGGTCTGCGGGTTATCGACCTGAGCGGCGCCTGGCGTTTGAAGTGCCTTCAGAATCGCGCGGTCTACGGATTTACCGACACCGACCCGAAGCGTGCGGCCGAGTTGGACCAGTCCGCTGTTTACGGCTTGCCGGAGCTGCATCGAGCGGAGATTGCCAATGCGGCGCTGGTGGCGAATCCCGGCTGCTATCCAACCTCGATTATTGTTGCGCTTGCGCCATTGGTTCGCGCCGGCCTGATCGATGTGGAGCACGGCATCATTTGCGATTCGAAATCCGGGGTTTCCGGCGCCGGCAAAAAACCGACTTCGAAAACGCATTTTGTGGAGGTCGCCGACAATTTTTCGGCGTATTCTCTTTTCTCGCACCGGCATACCGGAGAGGTCCTCGAACAGTTGAACGTAAGTGCCGAAAATTTGATTTTCAGCCCGCATCTGCTTCCCATCCCGCGCGGCATTCTGTCGACCATTTACGCGCGGCTGCGACGCAGCATGTCGGGCTCTGAAATCGAAAGCTGTCTGCGTGAGTTTTATTCCGGCGCGCATTGGGTTCGCATCTTCGGCGCCGGCAAGCTGCCGCAGATTCAATACTCGGTTTGTACCAACTATTGCGACGTGGGCTTTTCGCTTGCCGCGGATGGCAAGCGGATCATCCTGGTCTCCTGCCTCGATAACCTGGTAAAGGGCGCGGCAGGCCAAGCGGTCCAGAACATGAATGTCATGTATGGCTGGAGCGAGCAGGAGGGGTTACAGTGAAACTCACCATCAGCGGCGCAGCCGACGCGAACTTCATGTATGGCTGGAGCGAGCAGGAGGGATTAAAGTGAAACTCGTGGTGAAAATTGGCGGAGCGGCACTGGATGACAAGTTGCTGCTGAAAAAATGCGCGCATGCAGTCGCCGAACTGGTGACCGATGGGCATCACGTTACCGTCGTGCATGGCGGCGGCAAGGCCTTGACGCGTACCCTCGCACAGCTTGGCAAGAAATCGGAGTTCGTCAACGGGTTGCGCATCACCGACTTGGAGACGCGCGATGTCGCCCTGATGGTGCTGGCCGGCGCGGTCAACAAACAGATGGTAGCCGCGCTGGCGGTCGAAGGCATTCCGGCGATTGGCATGTGCGGCGGCGACGGCTCGTCGTTTCTTGCGCGCAAGAAGAAGCCCAATGGGGTTGACCTCGGCTATGTGGGCGAAATCAGCTCGGCTGACGGCCGCTGGATCGAAGCGATTTGGAGCCATGGCGGAGTGCCCGTATTTTCCAGCATCGCGCTGGGTTCCGACGGTGAGTACTACAACATCAACGCCGATCAGATGGCGGCAGCCTGCGCCTCCGCCTGCCAGGCAAATGCCTTGATCTTCCTCACCGACGTCGCCGGCGTGAAAGCCGCTGACGGCAGCGTCATGCGTTGGCTGAACACAACCGATATCCCAGCCTTGGTAAAAGGCTCGGTCGTAGGCGGCGGCATGCTACCCAAGTTGCAAGCCTGCCAGGACGCGTTGCGTTCGGGCGTGGGACGGGTGCGGATCTTGCCGGCGTCCGAAGCTGAAGTGCTGCCCGGCTTTTATCAAGGCCGGATCGAATCGGGGACGGAGGTCATGGCATGACAGCTCTCTCTTCCGTGCAGGCGGCTGAAGGCAAACTCCTGGTCCCGACCTACGATCGCAATCCGGTTCTGCTGACCCGTGGCAAGGGCGTTTACATCTACGACTCGGAAGGAAACGCGTATCTGGATTTCCTGAGCGGAATCGGGGTGAACGCACTCGGTTATTCGCACCCTGCAATTACCAAGACTATTGCAGCGCAAGCCGGAAAGCTCATCCACACCTCGAACCTGTTCTTTCACGAGTACACGGTTGAGTTGGCCGCGCGGCTTACCAAAGCTTCCGGACTGGACCGGGTGTTCTTCTGCAACAGCGGCACGGAAGCCTTTGAAGGCGCGTTGAAACTGGCGCGCGTCTCGGCCAACTTGAAGGTAAAGAAGAACGGCACGCGTAAATGGCGGGTCTTAGCCATGGAGCAGTCTTTCCACGGACGAACTTTCGGTTCGATGGCAACCACGCACACCGTCAAATACCGTCAGCCATTCGCGCCCGTGATGCCCGGCGTCAGCTTCGTGCGCTTCAACGACGTTGCCGATCTCAAGAAGAAGTTCAATTCCCAGGTGTGCGCTCTCTGCGTTGAAACCGTGCAGGGAGAGGGTGGCATCCATGCCGTCAGTCGCGAGTTCCTGGAAACCGCGCGGGCGCTGACCAAAAAATCCGGCGCGGTCTTGATTCTCGACGAAATCCAGTGCGGCCTTGGCCGTACCGGGAAGATGTTCGCCTACCAGCATTACGGTGTGCTTCCCGACATTGTCACCATTGCCAAGCCACTCGCGGCCGGATTGCCGCTGGGAGCGATTCTTACCACGGAAGCTGTTTCCAAGGCTTTCCATCCCGGGTTGCATGGAACGACCTTTGGCGGCGGCCCGCTGGCGTGCGCGGTTGCCTTGCAGTTTCTCAAGACCCTGGAGCAGGAGCACCTGCTTAAGCATGTTGTCGAGGTCGGCGAATACTTCCGCGAGCGGCTTCAGCAACTGGACGCCAAGTATCCTGAGATCCAGGATGTGCGCGGAATCGGGCTCATGCTGGGCATGGAACTCAATTCCGCCGACTTGGCCAAGCAGGTTGTTAAAGAGATGCTTGCGCGCAAGATCGTCATCAATCGGACGCACGATACCACGCTGCGCTTCCTGCCTCCATTTATCATCGAGCGGAAGCACGTGGACCAAGTTGTACAAGCGCTTGATTCCATCCTGTCCTCCTGTAAGCAAACTGGCGACGCCAAAGCGTCTCCGTCGCGCGCCCGTTCCGCGCGCAACGGTGCCAATGGCCATCGCCGGGGGCTCCAAAAAGGCAGCGAGTCGAAGCGCGGATAGACCGGTACCCCCGGCAAACGGCCGACTTTGCCGTTGTTGGGGTGGAAGACCGGGGCCTCGGCGTGGCCGACTTTGCCATTGCCCGGGGTGGGAAAAACAGGAGGACATCAGATGGCGACCAGGCCCACCGAAGATAGTGTTGTTTCCCCCGAATTGCAGGGGCAATTCCAGTCTCATCCCGCCGATCTTGTTTCGGTGACCGATTTTAAGCCCGGCGAGGCCAAGAGCCTGCTGGAGCTGACGGCGGCGTTGAAGAGCCGTCCACAGGATTTTCGGGGGGCGCTGGCCGGCAAACAGCTTGTGCTGTTTTTCGAGAAGCCTTCGCTGCGTACCCGCCTGACGTTCGAGGCGGGCATCAACTCGCTGGGCGGAAGTTCGATTTTTGTCGATCAGACGCACTCGCGCCTGGGCCAGCGCGAGCCGTTGCACGACGTTGCGCACAACGTCGAGCGCTGGGTGGACGGGCTTGTGCTGCGCACTTTCTACCACTCCACCGTGACCGATATGGCTGCCTATGCCTCCATCCCGGTGATCAACGCCCTAAGCGACCATGAGCACCCGTGCCAGGCGTTTGCCGACTTTTTTACGCTGCAGGAGAAGTTCGGCAATCTTGCCAAGGTGAAGCTCGCTTACGTCGGCGACGGCAATAATGTTGCCCACTCGCTGATGTTGGCGGCGGCCACGCTCGGCAGTCACATCGCGCTGGCCACGCCCGCCGAATATGCGCCTGAAGCGCAGGTCGTGGCCAAAGCGCGCGAAATCGCCAGTCACACCGGCGCTACGCTGGAACTTACAACCGATCCGCAACTCGCGGTCGCCGGCGCCAAGGCAGTCTATACGGACGTTTGGACGAGCATGGGACAGGAAGCGGAGACGGAGTTTCGGCGCAAGATTTTCTCGCCTTACCAAGTCAATCGCAAGCTGATGTCCTTGGCCGCACCCGATGCGGTTTTCATGCACTGCCTGCCCGCTCATCGCGGCGATGAAGTGACCGCCAACGTGATCGACTCGTCTGCTTCGGTCGTTTTCGACCAGGCGGAAAACCGGCTCCATATCCAGAAAGCAATTCTGATGGTGCTGCTCGGCAAGGGTATGCGCCGATTCGGTCCCAGAAGTGCCCATGCGTAGCGCGTGTTTGGGCTGTGCTGACATCAACTTTCGTATTTCGTGTTAGTGTTGCGAGCCCACAGCGGCGTTGAGTGGGAAAGTTTCCGGGGATGCTTCGCTGCGCTCAGCATGACATCCCTAATTTGTGTTACAAACCTTTTGGACACTACACCGGCAACGTTTTTGAGGTGGTGAAATGAAAATGTGGTCTGGGCGGTTCCGTGAACCGCTCAACCCTCAATTCGAGCGCTGGCAACGCTCCTTTCCGTTCGATCAACAACTTCTGGAAGAGGAATTGGCCGCCAGCCGCGCGCACGCACTCGCATTGCATCTTGCCGGAGTGCTGAGCACTGCCGAGCGCGATGCCGTTCTAGGCGGGTTGAATTACATTGCAACCCATGGCGAAGAGCTGCGACGCGACGAAACCGACGCCGAAGATGTGCATCATTTCGTCGAGAAGCAGCTGACCCAGGCGATTGGGGAAACCGGACTCAAATTGCACACCGGGCGCAGCCGCAACGAGCAGATCGCAACCGATCTGCGGTTGTTCGTGCGCAAGTCGTGCCGCAACCTGACCGAAGCTTTAGAAGAGTTGATTGCGGCGCTGCTCACCCAGGCGAGGCGTGCGGGTGAAGCCGCCATGCCCGCGTACACACATTTGCAGCGCGCCGAGCCGGTGCTGGTTGCGCACTGGTTGCTGGCCTACTGCGAGATGTTTTTCCGCGACGTTGATCGGCTCGCCGACTGCGCGGCCCGGCTGAACTACTGCCCGCTCGGTTCCGGTGCCGTCGCCGGCGCAACCCTGCAGCTCGATCGCGAGTTGATGGCGCGAGAACTGGATTTTTCCGCACCCACGGCGAACAGTCTGGATGCGACCAGCGACCGCGATTTTTGCCTGGAATTTACCCAGGTACTCTCGATTGTGGCGATCCATCTCAGCCGGCTGGCCGAGGAATTCATCCTCTTCTCCACGCAGGAGTACGGATTCATTACCCTGCCTGAGAGCTACTCGACCGGATCAAGCGCCATGCCGCAGAAGCAGAACCCCGATTCGCTCGAACTGATTCGCGGCAAATCGGGACGAATCATCGGCTGCTCGCAATCTTTGTTAATCTGTCTGAAGGGCCTTCCGATGGCCTACGACAAAGACATGCAGGAGACGCAGGAGCCCGTGTTCACCGCCGTTCGCGAAACCATGGCCATGCTGCAAGTAGCCGCCGGATTCATTCGCGAGGTCCAATTGAACACCGCGCGCATGAGCGCCGCGGCCGAGACCGGGTACATGAATGCCATGGCGGCGGCGACCTATCTCGTCGGCAAAGGCATTCCATTTCGCCATGCTCACGAATTGGTCGGCCAGGCGGTTCGCATCGGGATTGAGAAGCAATGCGAACTCCAGCAGATTCCGCTCGCGGAGCTCAAGCAGCTGAGTCCGGAATTCGACGCCGATTTCTATACGGCCATCACTCTTCGCGCCGTGCTCGAATGTCATGACGTTGTGGGAGGAACCGCACCTGCTCACGTTCTCAAAGCTCTGGATGCGGCGGAGCAGCGGCTGAAGAACTGCAAGGAGATTGTGCATGCGGGCGCGTAGGGCACTGTTGCCGGATGCCGAGGCAATCCGCTCGCTCATCGAAGAGTTTTCCTCCGATGGCACGCTGTTGCCGCGCTCGCTGGCCGAACTCTGCGAAAATATTCGCGATTTTGTGGTAATCGAGTCCTTCTCCGCCGCCGGTCCCGCTATCATCGGGTGCGGAGCGCTGCATCTCTACGGAACGCACCTGGCGGAAATCCGTTCGATCGCCGTTCGGCCCTCGGCCCAGGGACTGGGCGCGGGGAGACTGCTGGTCAACGCCTTATTTGAAGAAGCCGATTTGCAACGTGTCGCCTGTGTCTGTCTGTTCACGCGAATCCCTAAATTCTTTGAGCACCTGGGATTCAAAATCGCAGAGCGCGAGAAGCTTCCGGACAAGATATACAAGGACTGCATGAGCTGCCCGCGTTTGCTGGCGTGCGATGAAATTGCAATGTATCGCGGTGAGCTGCCCCAATTCGCGATCCTGGAGCCTGCTCACGCCGATCTGATCAAATTGACTCTATGAAAAATGCATCGTTGTCCGACCTGGAGGTCCAGCCCGCCGCCGGCAGTCCCGTGCCCGCGGTGCTCTCAGTTCCCGCAGGTTTCAGGTTTTCCGCCACCATCGCCGGAATCAAAGCGAGCGGTCGACCGGATCTTGCGCTGGCAGAGGCTCCGCACGGAGCTTCCGCCGCCGCCGTGTTTACGCGCAATCGACTGCTGGCTGCGCCGCTCGTCGTTGATCGTGCACATTTGAAGCGCAGCTCCGGCCGCGTCCGCGCCGTTCTCGTCAATGCCGGCAACGCCAACTGCGCCACCGGCAAGGCCGGCATCGAGGTCGCGGAAAATGTTTGCCGTGAATTGGGAAATCTGCTGGAAGTTTCTCCCGAGTTCATCTTTCCCTCTTCCACCGGCATCATCGGAGTTCCTTTGCCTGCGGAAAAGCTAGTCAACGCGCTTCCGGCTGTGCTTTCGCAGCGTGCCGAGTCCGCCGACGCTCTGCTGAGCTTCGCCCAGGCGATCATGACCACCGACTTGGCGCAAAAGCTCGCGTTCGAAAATTTTAAGGTACGCAACAAGGAAGTGCGCCTGGCGGGCGTGGCCAAAGGCTCCGGAATGATCCATCCCAACCTGGCGACCATGCTGGTGTATCTTTTCACCGACATCGAAGCCAGCCCCGCCGAGCTGCGCTCCGCTCTCAAACCCGCGGTGGACAAGAGCTTCAACTGCATTTCGGTTGATGGCGATACTTCGACCAATGACACCGTGCTGCTGCTGGCCAGCGGCAAATCGGGAGTGAAAATCAATCAACCCGGCGTACGCAAGAAATTCCAGCTCGCAGTCGAGCAGGCGTGCGCTTCGCTGGCACAACAGATTGTCCGCGATGGTGAAGGCGCAAAGCACCTCATTCGCCTTCAGATCGGGCAGGCAAAGTCAGTCGACGAGGCCCACATCATTGCGCGCTCCATCGCCAACTCTCCGCTGGTCAAAACCGCCTGGGCCGGATGCGACCCCAACTGGGGAAGAATCCTCTCCTCGATTGGCAATTCAGGAATTGCGCTCGATCCCGGACGAATCAGCGTGTTCATCGGTCCGTATCAGGTATGCCGCGACGGTCAGGCGATTGCCTTCGACAAGTCTGCGGTGCATCAGTACATGACGCAACGAGAATACGAAATCCGCGTTCAGCTCGGACGCGGCAAAGCCTCACTGGCGTATCTGAGCTGCGATCTTACGACCGATTACGTCCACATCAACGCCGATTATTCGACATAGTTTCCGCCGCGTCGACGTGCCGCACTGGGTTAGGCGGTACTCCGAAAACCGGAGTAAGGGTATGCGGTCTTTGAAGGGACGCGTCCTCAGCCGCGCTAGGCCCCAATCAGGCATCCTCTACAGCAACTCGTATGCTGCGTTGGCAATCTGTCCCAGCAGGTCGCCCACCGCTTCAACTTCATCGATGTTTGCCAAATGAACCTGGTTTACATAGATGGCAAAAGCCAGCTTGTGTCCGCGGCGTGTCTCGATGTAGCCCACCAGTCCTTTGCCTTGCAGCAGCAGGCTGCGATTGAGTCCGTCAAAATAAACGTAGGTTCCGGTCTTGGCGCGAACGTGTCCGGCGGCAGGTGAGTTCCGCTGCATAGCCTCTAGCGTGCCATCGCGGCCCATGACGGGAAGCGCGTCGATAAAGGACTCCGCATAATGCTGCTTTGCCATGTAGGCGAGATAACGCACCATAAAATCCGGGGTGAACGCCGCTCCCGGCCCGCCTTCGCCGTCGCCCTGCGACGCGGATCTCAGATCCAACCCCGCCCCGGCAAGAAACTTCCGTTCCAGGTCGAACCCGGCCTGCAGTGCGGTATCGGGTTTGTTCGCAAGCAAAGCACCGAGCAGGTACGGAGTGGCCGAGGCGTGCAGATCCTGACTGGTTTTGAGCGTGACTTTCACCTCGCCCGCAAACGGCGGGGAGATGTGCTCCGCGACGAGATTCTCGGAGGTGTACCAGCTCGCCAGCAGCTTGAAATCGCGCCTCGGACCATAGGATGGCGCAGGCACCTGCACACCAACCGATTGCAATGCCGTCCAGAACGCGGACTCGGCAAAGCGTCGTGGCGATTTCACCTTGTACGCCGCCAACGCCTGCTCTCCGGCTGGAACGCTGCCTTCGATGCTCACCGTATAGCTGCCATCGGGGTTCAGCGTCTCCGCTGTGAACCGCAATTCCGCATTGGAACCAGCCTTCCCCGTCGTAGTCTTGTTGAACACGCGCAGGTACGGCACGAGCGGAGCCATCACTTCTCCGGTCTGGTCTCCCTGCTTCGCGCCCCCGTACACGGTCACGTCCACCATGTTGTCATTCACCATGATGGGCGAAATCATAGCCCCGGTACCCGGTTCGGTCTTTTCCGCAGTGAACAAGGAATTATCCACCAGCACCTCACCCCGCACCTGCTTGATGCCATGCTCAGACACCTGCCGCGCCATGCTCTTCAGGACCGTGAGTGGGTCTCCCGGTACCGCCAGTCCCGGCAAGGATCCGGCGTAACCGTGATCGAAGCTGGTAAAAGACAGCGTATCGTCATCCCCCACCCGCGCCGACAGATTCGGGTCTCCTCCGGCGACCAGCACCAGGTCTCCTTCCAGCGTGCCATCGCCAGTAACGCTGCCGGTGCGGTAGACGCGCGTGCTGAAACGGTAGTCCGGGCCGAACAGAGCCAAAGCCGCCCCTTCGGTCACCAGCTTCGTGGTCGAACCCGGGACAAAAAGCTTCTCCCCATTCATTGAGAACAAGACTTTGCCCGACTCCAGATCGAGGAATTCAATGCCGAATTGCGACTGCTTAAACTCCCGCCGACTCGTAATCTGCCGAATGCGCTCCGCCAGCGCGACGGGCTTGGGTGCGACTTCTTTATGCGGCGCTTTCGTTTCCGTCACGGCCCAGGATGCCGCCAGCAGAAACACACTCAAGACAACAGCTCTCTTTCCGAACAAGTGTCCCCCTCTAATCAGAATACCGCAATCTGCCCGCCTCGGCCCGAGACGCGCCAGGCTCGCCCCAGCAGTATTAGGTGTCACTTGGGCGTTATTGGTGAGAAGGCGATTTCTCAACAACTAGGGAGCGGTGACCGAAAACTCCTTCGGGACTGTCGTGCCCTGATACACACGATAGAGAGCAATCCTCAGCTTCTCGCCTCGACGCACCAGAATTAGAAATTCCGTGGCGTCCCCCTTTTCAAAGCTAGTGTTGTACACTACCCTGACCTCAACCGGCGCGCGGTCTGCGAGAACGTTGATCGAGCGATGCGTTACGCGCTTAACCGCTCCCCATCGCTCGTTCGTCTTGCGTATTCCATCAATAAGCGCCTCCCGGCTCGCGGTCTCCTGTAGAGTTGTGTCTAGATCATCGAAAATCCCCTCATATTCCCCCGCCGCTAGGCGGCTGTGCATCTGGTCGATTGCGCTCTGGGCTTCGCGCTTGTCTTCATCGATATAGCCAAAATGAACATGTGTCCGGGATACGAGGATTGCCGCAGATAATAAAATTCCCGCAACGAGAACGACTAGCGCGATATGGGAAACCGTAGCGGGTTTCACGGCACAAATCTACGCCGATCAGAACGAAAGTTCCACCGGTTCACGGCCTGCAGTTGGCGTAAACAGGCGTTATCACCAGTCTCGCCCAAAATGGAAACCCGGAGCGAGCGCAACAAAAAGCCGCGCGTTGCCGCGCGGCCAGCTTCCGGTTTCGATGGTGCCCGTTATTTCAAGTGCAC
>JBEKQP010000109.1:0-14674 GCA_049519595.1 Candidatus Korobacteraceae bacterium
GGCGTGTTGTCCTCCGCAGTGGCGTGTTGTCCTCCGCAGTGGCGTGTTGTCCTCCGCAGTGGCGTGTTGTCCTCCGCAGTGGCGTGTTGTCCTCCGCGGTGTGTTGTAAGTCACACGCGTTGCACGGCCTGCCGTCTATAATCCTTTTTGTCATAATTTCTTTTGCCATCTCTGGAGCCTGCTATGTTTACTGGAATCGTCGAGGAAGTCGGCCGCATCGCCCGCATCGAGCAGAAAGGCGAGAATCGTCGCATAGTCATTGAAGCCCAGAACATACCAGGGCAGTTAAAGACCGGCGACAGCTGCGCCGTCAGCGGCGTTTGCCTGACCGCGCTCGCCATCACTCCGACCTCTTTTGCCGCCGATCTTGCGCCGGAAACCTGGGTACGCACTTCGCTCTCCCGCATCACCGAAGGGGCCAAGGTAAACCTGGAACTGCCTCTCCGGGCCGATGGACGGATGGGCGGCCACATGGTGCAGGGACACGTGGATGGCGTCGGCAAACTGATGGAATTTGAGCGCATCGCCAACTCGGACGACTACTGGCTGCACGTAGAGGTTCCGGCCGAGTTGGAGAAATACCTTGTCTACAAGGGCTCGATCGCCATCGAGGGCATCAGCCTGACGGTGGCCCGCCTGGAAGGACTGGTCTGCACCATCGCCATCATTCCCCACACGGTCGAGATGACCAACCTGGGCACGCTCAAGCCAGGAGACCCGGTCAACATCGAAACCGATATCGTTGCCAAGTACCTTGAGAAGTGGATGCGCAAACCTGAATCCGCTCCGCTTAAGGTCGAAACGCTGGTGGCGAAAGGATTCTGAGCATCCGCGGGGAACTGCCGGCCGTAAGGTACGCTGAGGCGATTTAGCAACAATCCGCGGAACAGTGTAGGTTTGGGTGCCCCATTCAAGCCTTCTGTTGGCTTGAGTGGGGTAGTTACTTCGGGCAGCCAGCCGACCTGCGGTATCCCGAGCTTCCAAACTTCCCCACTCAACGAACAACGCGTTGAGTGGGCCACCAGCGACCCGATTTTAATGTGGGTTGTGGTCTATTGGCAGCGAGGAGTGCCTGGCCACCGACCAATCAAGTGCGCCGAAGAGGAAAAGAATGCTCAGCGGCAGTATGAGAGGTGGAAAAAGAAAACCAAGGAATCCGCCAGCTAACGCACCGCTCATCGCAGGCCAGAATGCCTTCCACAGCCCAATTTTGCAGATGAACCAAGGATAGGCCAACGGGACAACGAGCGCCCCAACAAGAGATCCGAAACATAGTCCGAGGGTCGCGCAATATACAGATACAGAGCTAAAGCCCGCCGGCGTAGACTCCCACTCTCCGATTCCGAAAACAAAGGTCAGTACTGCGCCACATACTCCGCCGCCAACAATTCCAAGTAGCCAAGCAGCGCCGAATTTGCGTATTCGACCCATTCGCAGCATAGTACCGCATCGGGCAAATTCAATATAGATTTACAATTCCGTAGTTTACGCGGGAACGCGCGGCGGTTCGTTGCCCAGGTCGTGCAGGCTTACGCTGTCCAGCGTGAGGAATTCCTGCACAATTGCCTCTTTCGAGCGCTTCATCTTCTCGACGTCTCCAAAGAAGACCACGCGTCCTTCGTGCAGAAACACCACTCGGTCGGCAAGTTTTTCGGCCAGGGTCATGTCGTGCGTGACGACGACGCTGGTGAGCTTAAGCTGAGATTTCAACTTCTGGATGAGGTCTCCCAGCAAGTGGGCCATGAGAGGATCGACCATCGTCGTGGGCTCATCGTAAAGGATCGCCTCCGGCTGCGCCGCCAGGGCGCGTGCAATCGCTACCGAGCGCTTCAGGCCGGTCGAGAGCTCCGAGGGCAACTGATCGCGGTGATGCGCCACACCGACCATCTCCAGCAGTCCATCAATGATTTGATAGATCTCGTCTTCGGTGAGATCGCGGCGCTCGCGCAGCGGGAAGGCGACATTCTCGCCGACCGTAAGGGAGTCGAATAGCGCGCCATTTTGGAAGACCATCGTCACCTTCTTCCGAATGCGCTCCATTTGGTCCTCACTGTAGTTTGTAATGTCTTCGTAGGCGACCGATACGCGTCCGGAATCAGGCCGCAGAAAACCCATGATGTGATGCAGCGCCACGGACTTTCCCACGCCGCTTCGGCCCAGGATGCAGACGGTTTCGCCCGGCATGACGTCGAAGCTGACGTCGTCGAGCACGACCTTCTCGCCAAACGCCTTGCAGACATGCTGAAAGTCGATGTATGGTTTGCTCTCGTCGCTCATGGTTGCATGCTCAGCGTCAGGGCCGCGAATTCCGCCGGAGTATTCACGTTGGCGAACAGCTCCGGTCCAAATCCCGCCCGGCGAAGCTCATCTTCATCTACGATGCGAGTCGGCACCTCGGTAAAGAGCCGGTCGACGCGAGTACCGCGCCGCCTGCCAGTGCCGCCGGCAACCGCGTGTTGCACGGCGCTGCCGGCCAGAACCTTCTCCGCAATCTTTGCAAACTCTCTTCGATAAACCGCGCACACATTATGCAGATGTCCCGCCACTCGTGGCACCGTTGCCAGTTTATCGGTGCCGGCTGCAATCCGCACCAGGAACTGCAACAGCTCAGGCGTAACCAGCGGGCAATCCACGGCGAGCACCAGATTCAGCTCGGTTTCCGACGCTGACAGCGAGGCATGGATTCCGGCCAGCGGTCCGCATGCCGGGTAGACGTCTTCCACAACCGGCACGTCAACCATTCCAGAATAGCGCGAACTGGGAGCCACCAGCTTTACCTCGTCCGAAACCGTCTTTGCCAGACGCAGGGCGTGGTCGAGCAGGGTCTCGCCCGTGGGCAGCACAAGCAGAGCTTTGTCGCGGCCCATACGGCTGCTCTCGCCGCCTGCCAGCACGAATGCGGATACGACTCCGGGTGCATCCATTGCCCAGAATCTTACACGAATGGAAGCAGTTGTATGTGGAAGATACATTGCGAAACAGATGCTGGGTCTCGACCAGATGCCAGTTCGGCAAAGCACGTAGCCCCGGTCACGCGTCGCCGATGACGCCCATGGCTGCGGCTGCGCAGATTGTGATGCCTGTGTCGTACATCTCAGAAGAGGTCACGGTTGCGCGTCTTGGGGCAGTCAGGCCCACAGGTGCGGCGAAGGAACCCCCTGCATCTGTTCGGGAACCCACTGAATTTCCATGCCGACGATCCTGCCGGCAGAATCAAGATCCAGCGTTGCGGGAAGATCAACTGCGGCTTCACCACTCGATCCGGGAAGCGCGATGAAGACACGCGGCTCGGCGTAACTAGCCGCGCCTTGCTTGCAGACGAACTTCAGCGAGTCTGAATTGCGGCATTGTTTGGGAACTTCAAACGTAAACTCCGCAAGATTGCTGGTCTCTGAAAGCCAGACGACCGCGTGCACGACCATCTGGGTGGAGATATCCTCACCTGCGATCGACAGGTCTGGCTTAAATGAAACATAGTAGAAAAACCCGCTCTCCGGGTCGAACTCCGATCGCTCTACTTGGAAATCCATAGTCATTTCACTCGGCCCCATCGCGACCGCCTCTTGTATCACATAACCCGGCTCAGCTCAAAAGCATTCTTATAGCACTCTTGCGCCGGTAGAATCTCTTTGTGCAATTGGCAGGCCAAAGTCTCGGCCTGCGGCGGTCGGAAGCGTGGCGGCTGGACCGAGGGCGTTCGCCGTCGGTCAAAGGGTATCCAACTGCTAAGCAGCAAAAGTCCGGTTTTCGCATGAGCAGGTGCGGGCAAGCCGTTATAATCGCAGTTCAGCTCAGCTCGGAAGGCTCCCCTGCAACGCTACGTTAGCGTCTGCCGGGGTTGAAAGTGTCTTGTGGACCTTCAGGCTCTCAACCGGATAGTCGGTGGCGTGGTCTTTGCCTTCGGGCTGATCTTCGGCAGCTTTCTGAATGTCTGCATCTACCGCATGCCGCGTGGATTGTCGGTAGTGAGCCCTCGTTCGGCCTGTCCCAAATGCGGGAAGCAAATTGCCGCTTATGACAATGTTCCGGTACTTAGCTGGCTGTGGTTGCGGGGACATTGCCGCCATTGCCATACGCGCATTACGCCCCGGTATATGATCGTCGAGTTGACGCTGGGCTTACTGTTTTTCGCCTGCTTCGCGGAATTCGGATTGCAAGCGGAAACCCTCAAGTGGTGCACGTTCTCTTTCCTGCTGCTTGGCCTGATTTTCACCGATGCGGAAACGCATCTGCTTCCCGATAAACTGACCTTGCCCGGCTTGGCGCTGGGATTCGCCTGGAGCCTGATGACCGTGGTTCCCGGCCCGTTGGGGTTTTACTTCAACCCCGGTGCATCGCGTGCACCACTTCTCTCGCTCGGAGACGCATTTATCGGCGCAACCGTAGGCGCCGGTCTCATCTATGGAACGGCTGCGATTTACTTGCGATTACGCGGAGTGGAAGGAATGGGGTTGGGCGATGTCAAACTGATGGCGATGGTAGGAGCGTTCCTGGGTGCGCCACTCACGCTGTTTGTGCTAGCCACCGCGTCAATCTTTGGCGGTCTTTTCGGTGCGATGGTGGTCTTTAATATCTTTCGCAAACGTCTATTGCGCTACCGCCGCAGCGCAGGCGCGAGCCACCAGGTAGCTCGGGCTTGGCAGTCGGCTTCGTTAAGCCTGCGCTTTTACGAGATACCTTTTGGGGTGCTTCTGGGATCAATGGCTTTTTTTGCTCTGTTCGCCGGTCAACGCTTTCTGATCTGGTATCTCGGACGATTCTAAGTCGGTGGCGTTTTTCAACCTGGATGCGAAGCCGATTTAGCCTATCTCCCGATTTGGGATCAGCACAGCGGCGGAACGCTCAAACTGGTGCACCGCTTGCGGAATATGATCCCCTGCTGCATGGATTCGCTGGAAGGGCAAGGTGCGTCCCGAGCTTGGGACGGGTAGAGCATTGATATTCGCGATTATCGGCGACAGCTTCGACACGGGAAGTGGCCGGCTGAAAATGTATCCCTGAATTAAGGTGATGCCGAGATCCAGGACGACCTCCAGATCCGCGGCCATTTCAACACCCTCCGCCACCACGGAACTGCCAAGATCGCGCGCCAACTGCACTATAGAAGCCAGCATCGCTCGCCGCTTGTAATCGGTATGCGCTTTTTGCACCAGGTAGGAATCGATTTTGAAACAGTCCGGCTCGGCATCGAGGATCATCCGGTAATTGGACTGCCCGGTCCCTACATCGTCCAAAGCAACACGTATTCCGAGTTTGCGCATAAGGCGCAAACTGCGAAGAAACTCGGTTGCGTTCCACACCGGCGAGTGTTCCACGACCTCGACGGTAAGCCGAAAGAGTTCTATTCCGTGCTGGCGAGCGGTTTCTGTCAGGAAGTCAACAAACATCGCATCGCGGCCAAGAGTGGATGCGTGCACGTTGACGGAGATCCCCAAGTTTCCTGGCAGGGACTGTACGCTAGCTAGCGCGGTTGCGACCGCCATGCGGTCCACTGTGCTTTCCGCCACCTTGCGACGGGCGTAATCAAAAAGTACGCCGGGGGATTCGAATGGGGTTCCTTGAGGGCCCCTGGTCAGGCACTCTACGCTTGCGACCGCGCAGTTGTTGCCGCAGACGTGGACGATCGGTTGCGCATAGCACCTTAGTCCGCCGGGCGCCAGGAGTTTATCCAACATGGAAATGCTCATAATTCCTTCTGCTCACCCGGAAGTGACAAACAGGTGCGCACAACCTCGCCCAACGTTACAAGAGAAGTCGGTTTTTGTAGAAAGACATCGGCACCGCACTGTCTCGCCCTTTCACGGTGCCCAGGACCGGAGTAGCCGCTCATGACTATCAACTTGGGACGGGCATTGGAGTTGGAAATTGTTTTCAGCAGATCAAATCCTTCAACGCCCAACTCTGTGAGGGAAATATCCGTAATCACCAGCGAATATGCGTAGTGCTCTAAAAGTGCCTCGGCTTCTTCCCGCTCGGCTGCCTGATCCACTTCATAGCCGAGAGACAAGAGATACTCGGCCACTGCCGTCCGCAAATCCGCGTCGTCGTCGATAACTAGCAATCTTGGCATGACGAACAGTAAGGATGCACGATTAGGGCCAAGTTCCCGCCGCTTGCAATCGTTTGGCGTTAAACAGTCGGAAATGACCTGTGTTGTTTGCTACTTGGGAGATGCAGAACGCCCTGACCTAACAGGAACGAATGCGGCTTACCGTGCGGCAGCTGCTGGCAGTGCAGGCGGTGGTCCCGATTCTGGAATTTGGATTGGTAAACGAGCAACCCACGGGAAATCATGGAACCAGCAGGCGCACTCCGCAGCATCATTGCGGCAGGCCGCTGGCTGATGGTGGATTGGATGACGAGATGACGTTCCGCCCGCCACGGCGAAGCTCAATTTGGCGGCTAAGTTACCCAGTCGACTGGAGGGACAAAAATATCCCAGAGGTTTTCAGGAGTATCCAGTTCGACTCCATACCGACCTTCGGGTCGAGCAGAGTCCCATATAATCCGCGCCCAAGCCGACTTACCGCTGTTCGCCACGGTGATGCATAACCGCATGCCGGACTGTAATCCCGGAATTGTACTGATCAAGGCCCCGTGTTTGTTCACCACCAGAGTCTGACCCATAGCTTGGAAGCGAAGGCCTGTTTCGGGGTGTATCCCAGCAATCAAAATTCGAATTACCAGAGAGATACGAGAGCTGCGGCGGTTATTGCCTAAGCCCGGATTAGGTGTAGGCTCGCATTGGCTCGAAAGAAGCATAGCAATTGGAGTGCAATTAAGTAGCCATCCCTCTTTGCAAATCGAGGGTTCTACTTAGAGCGAAAATAGGTGGCATGATGGTGTCGTGAGCTTCACTTCCCAACTGGTCATGCTGAAGCCGCTAACAGAATCCAGCGAGATTCCGATCTGAAGTAGAGAAAGCGTCAGTATCTGGCGCCGACCACTCGAACCTTGCTCAGCGTAATGCCGTATTGCTTCAACTTGAAATAGAGCGTGCTGCGCGGAACCTCAAGGCGAACCGCGGCTTTGTCCACCGACCCATTCTCGAGCTTCAATACCCTGATGATGTGTTGTCGTTCGAGCTGTTGCAGGGTCAGGTCAGCATTGTCAGTGGATTCGTATGCTTCAGGCGCGACGTGCGCGGCTTGCAGACCAAGATCAGCCGGCGAAATCGTGCCCGATTCCGAAAGCAGAGCCGCTCTCTCAAGCACATTACGTAATTCGCGGATATTGCCCGGCCAACTGTACGACGTTAGTGCGGCTGCCGCAGCTTCCGACAGAGCTAGCTGAGACCGGCCAAGGTCGCTCTTCAGTTGCTGAACGAAGAAGTCGGCCATCAAGGAGATGTCTTCACGCCGTTCACGCAGAGGCGGTATAAAAAGCGGAATGGTATTGATCCTGAAGAACAAGTCTTTGCGGAATTTTTCTTGCGTAATCAGCAATCGCAGATCGCGATTCGTTGCCGCCATCAGCCTCACGTCGACCGTGCGGTCCTGTACTCCGCCGACGCGGCGGAATCTCTTTTCCTCCAGGACTTTCAACAGCTTGGGCTGGATCGTTATGTCCATGTCACCAATTTCGTCCAGAAATATGGTCCCTCGGTTCGCTACCTCCAGCAGTCCCGCCTTCTGAGCGATCGCTCCGGTGAACGAACCTTTTTCGTGGCCGAACAACTCGCTATCCAGAAGCTCACGCGAAAGTCCGGCGCAGTTCAAATCCACCATCGGGTCGTCGCAGCGCGGCCCATGCTGATGAAGCCACTGCGCCAGCACTCCCTTGCCGGTTCCGGTCTCACCCTGAATCAGGATCGGGAGGTCCGACACCAAGATTCGCTCGACTTCATTTTTCAGCTTTCTGATTGCGGTGGAATTCCCCACAAATGGATCGCGTTTGTATCGTGCCGAATTTCTGGTCGATGCGAGCTGGCGTCGGCGGCTGCGCTGATCGTCGAGCGCGCGGCTCAGTAATTTAAACAGCACGTCAAGTTCAACCGGCTTGGTGATGAAATGGTCCGCTCCCAGTTTGATCGCCTCTACCGCCAAGTCAATGGTGCCATGACCGGTCATCACCAACACTGGGGTGATTGGATCAATTGCTTTGAGCCGCGGGATCAATTGCAGCGCCGTTCCATCCGGCAATAGGTAATCCACAATCGCCGCGTCGCAGGACTCAGTGCTGAAGATCTTCAACCCGGTATCTAACCGGGCAGCTTCGGAAACGTCGTATCCCTGAGATTGCAGTGCAGCGCTCAGGACTTCGCGAATCAACTCGTCATCATCGACCACCAAGATCCGTTTGGACATAGCCAACTCTGCTCGAAAGATAGTGACTTACCGCTCACCGTACAACAGACAACAATTCAATGAACCATCCAGCAGCAATGCACGCATTCAGCAATCAATTGTGGTCAGGTCGCCCCATTGCCAAAGCCGCGCAACTTACTTGCCAAGGCCGCGAGACTAAACGGTTTCTGCAGCAGAACAGCCCCAGCGCCGAGTCCCTCTATAGAACGATGGATATATCCGGACATATAGACGACGCGTATGTTCGGATAACGCAACGTCATGGCTTTTGCCACTTCGATTCCGTTCATGCCAGGCATTACGACGTCAGTAAGTACCAGATCAATGCTGCCGGTATGCTGCTCACAGACACGCATCGCCTCCGCGCCGTCACCAGCGATGAGCACCGTGTAACCTATTGACCGCAAAAACTCGCACGTAGCAACGCGCAAAGATTCTTCGTCTTCGACTATCAGGATCGTTTGAGAATCCCCGCAGGTAGCCGACGCCGCGTGTACCGCCGGACGTTCGGTTATCGACTCTCCGACCGGCGGGAAAAAGACGTCAAATCTCGTACCTCGTCCTACTTCGCTGCTTAGCCAGATGAACCCGCCGCTTTGTTTCACGGTGCCGTATACCATAGCCAAGCCTAATCCAGTACCTTTTCCTTTTTCCTTAGTGGTGAAAAAAGGCTCGAAAATGCGGGCTTGCGTCTCGGCATCCATCCCAAGTCCCGTGTCGACAACCGTTAGCTTGACGTAGGCTCCGGGGTGCATCGGACTGTGCGCGGCGGCGTAGCGAGCATCCAATTCGACATTCTGCGTTGTGATTTCGAATCGGCCACCTTTCGGCATTGCGTCCCGGGCGTTGACCGCCAGGTTCATGATGATCTGTTCCACTTGGCCAGGATCCAGCTTCACCCGATGAAGCGCTGGATCGAGCGTTGTGGCGACTATAACGTCCTCTCCCAGAAGTCTTGGCAAAACCTTACTCAACTCGCCCACGACGTTGTTGAGATCCAGGACCTGGGGAGCCAGCACTTGTTGGCGGCTGAAGGCGAGCAGTTGCCGCGTGATCAAAATGCCTCTGGTTGCGGCTTTGTGAATCTGTTCGGTATATCGGCTCACCTTATCGTCATTGACCTTGCGCTGGTTGATAAGCTCGGCATAGCTATCAAAAATCATCAGAAGGTTGTTGAAGTCGTGGGCAACGCCGGCAGCCAGGTTCCCGACTGCCTCCATCTTCTGCGCTTGCCAGAATTGCTTTGCCAGATTCTTGCGTTCGGTCACGTTCTGGACAAACCCTTGGAAAACCCCTGATTCGCCGCTATCTTTGCGCACAAGGATAACGCTAACGTGCACGGTAACGGTGCGCCCGTCCTTCCGTTTCCACTCGTATTCGGCGTCCTTTACCTCCCCGGCTTTGATAACCCGGCTCACCAGTTGCGCACGCTCCTCGAATTTGCAGAACACGTCGCGTGTGATATCCAGCGATAACATCTCGCTTTCGCTGTCGTAGCCCAGCATTTTGACTAACGCGGGATTGGCCATCAGGAAATGCCCCGCCGAGCTGGAGCGATAGATTCCGTAAGGGGCGCGCTCGACAATCGAACGATAGCTTCGCTCGGAGCGGCGCAATTTTGTGATGTCGATCGCGATGCCGATCATCCGGGGCGATCCGTCTTGAACCAATACGGCCCGCGAGTCGAGCCAGCACGTAGTCCCATCCGGCCTGATGACCCGAACCTGCACCTCATACGTCTGGCTGAGACCCGAGACGACCGCCCGCACTGCGGCCTCGACTTTGGGCCGGTCTTCAGGATGAAGTCGCCTGAGAAATTCTTCCGCTGTGCCACGAACTTCGCCGCGCGGGTATCCAAGTTGACGATAAATCTCGCCCGACCAGGTGCGCATACCGGTACCAAGTTCCCACTCCCAAAACCCGATCGGGAGGGCGGCCTGCTCCGCCAATTCCAGGCGCTTTTGCCAATTCAGAAGGGTCTGCTCTGCCCGTTTCCGCTCCGTGATATCGCGGGCCACGACCTGCATAGCCCATACTCCGCCCCAGACTATTGGAATCGCGATACTTTCCACCGCTACCGCTGAGCCATCCAGCCTCGTCAGGACGCACTCCACAGGTGCAGACGCCACTCCTCGTTCGAAAGTAGTTGAGATTCGCTCCTTCACTGCCGCGAGGCAATCCGGGTGAACGATATCGGAAACCTGTTTGCCGATGAGCTGCTGTGGCGCTTCGGCCTTCAGCAATTTCAAAGTCGCGAGATTGCAGAAGACAAGCCCGCCGTCCTTATGATGAACGAAAATTGCGTCGGGCGAAGCCTCCACCAGATTTCGAAACCTCGCCTCGCTTTCCGCCAGCTCTCGTAATGCACGGTTGCGCTCATCGCTTAAGGACTTTTCCCGAAGGGCGCGCCGGATCGCATTGGGAAGCCGGGCCAGGTGGTCTTTGAAAACGAAGTCCGTGACTCCGTTCTTGACACACTCCACCGCGATGCCTTCGCCTAACACACCGGTGACGAGAATGAACGGGATATCCGCCTGCTGCTGCCTCACAATCGGCAGGGCATCTATTCCCGTCCACCCTGGCAGGTGGTAGTCAGCTAGGACCGCATCGTACGACTTGGCCGCCATGTGACCGGCAACATCCGCAAGCGAATCGACGACGTCCGTGCTCACCTCGAATCCGGCCTTAGAAAGCTCGAGCAACGCCAATTCCGCATCGGCGCGGTTGTCCGTAATCTGCAGGATCAACAGACTCTTACTAACACTACTGGATTGAGAAGCTGCGGCCATCTTCCATGTCCTTATTCAACTCCAAAAGCCTTGACTGGCGGCGGTTCGTTCACCAGCAGCCAATAGAATCCCAATTCTTTGGTCTTGGCGCAGAACTGATCGAAGTCCAGCGGTTTCTGGATGTAGCTATTTGCGCCCAGGTGTCGTCACCCCACTACCCCAGTTGCGTATACCGCGAGAAATACCTTGAAATACGCTATATATCCTTAAGAAAAGCATAGCTCGTTTGAGACGGAAAGCAAGCAAGAATTCAGGTAGTAATGCAGCTTACTTTCCATAAAAAAGCCGTAAAACAGCGACCGCAAGCCTACTTCGTGCACAGCTATGTAAACGAGTAAATGGCGGCAGCTCTGAAAATTTCTGCCAGATGTGTTGGGCATCTTAGGCCCGTACCGCAAGTGCAGCGCGCAGCCTCGCGTCTTGAACAACCTGGCGAATTTGCGGCAATGTCGTGCTAACGTCGAGGTCCTCCGAGCGACAACGAGAGTCTCTCGTCTCCCCAGAAGGTTGCAATGCCGCGCGCTTTCTGTTTGCAATAGGCTCCCTCGTGTATGCAGATAGCCGGAACAGCCTCCAACAGGGCAAAGGTGCAGAAACGGTACGAAACGCCTATCGCCCAAACGCGCAACCCCAACATCTTGCGGGTGGTTGCGGGCGTTAGTTCCCGTTCCCATGACCCTGATCGAATGCGTTGAAGCATTGCGAGCCGCACGTTAGAACTTCGACTTGAGCAGAGGCACGGCAAGTTCCACTTCGAGACAAACGCTAAATTATGAACGTAACCGTTTGACAGAGTTCGACTTACCTTGACAACGCCCTTCCAAGTAGAGCGTGTCGTCCTGGCATCCGTGTCTAATGATTGGACCGAAGTCCAGAAAACCGAAAAGAGAGTCATAGCCCTGCGATGTCTCAACCAGCTCCCGCAAGGTTCACGAGCTTACCGCAGAGGATGCCCGACGGCCATCCGGCCAGAACCCAATGCGAGAGGAATCATAGGCGCAGCATGGGTAAAATGTTGTTCGCGTTTACCAACCCACTTGGCGCATCCGCTCGAGAATGATCTCGCTGTAGTTATTCATGTGCTCTGGACGCCGCTTCAGCGGAGCCGGCAGAATCGCGGCGAGCCGTGCCGCCTGTTCCCTGCCGATATTCCGAGCCACGGTTCCATCGTAGTAACGACACGCCGACTCTGCGCCATAAATACCAGGGCCCCATTCGACCACGTTGAGGTAGATCTCCAGAATGCGCCGCTTGCCGAGGACGAATTCGGCTACCGGTACCAGCGTGAACTCCGCGCCCTTGCGGAGGAAAGAGCGGCCCGTCCCGAAGAACAGATTTTTTACGAGCTGCTGCGTGAGGGTAGAACCTCCGCGAATGCGACCGCCTTCCATATCTTTTTCGGCAGCGAGTTGGATCGCGTGCCAATCGAAGCCATGGTGCTGGTAGAAGCGGGCGTCCTCCGCGGCGATTACAGCGCGCTGGAGATCGGGCGAGATTTGGCTGAGTGGAATGAATTTGTAGCGTTCATGATACGGCTTGTGGTGAATCCAGGCCTGCAAGCGGCGCTGGATGTGCACCGCGGTTGTCGGTGGGTCGATCCACCGGGCGGCCACAAGCATCAGTGCGGCAAGCGTCCAAATAACCACCAAGCCGATGGCAAACCACCGAATAAAGGATCGGAGGAAACCCTTCCGAATCGGGGTTTTGGTGCGTGTGTATGGACTTGGCGTCACATTCCAGAATAACAGCCTGGGCTGGGTTACCGCTTATGGCTGATTTTGTGCGCGCGAACGCGGAGTCCGTGACTTGGAAGGCGAGAGCTGCTCCGTTCGGGGCAGCCTACAGCTTCTTTTTGGCCAATCGACATCTAACTGCGCACTCGGTTCGCTTGGATTCGTGCCGCGAAAGATCGCGTTCCAACAAGGAGAGTATGGAAATCAACACGTCATCCTTGCTTCTGACCGCGTTCATTGCGGTCATTGCGCCGCTGATGTGTGAGCTGCCAATCGGCCTGAAACTTCCTATGGTCGTGCTGGAAGTCATCTTCGGGATTGTCGTTGGACCACACGTCCTGGGCTGGGCCAAGCCGGAGGGAATGCTGGCGGCGCTGGGCCAGCTTGGTCTTATCTTCCTGTTTTTTCTCGCTGGCATGGAGAGCGATGTCAAGAGCATCCGCGGAACTCCGCTGCTGAAAGCGAGCGCGGGCTGGGCGCTCTCAATGGTGATTGCGCTTGCCATTGCCGCCTGCCTCTACCTTTTTACGTTCATCGACAATTACCTTTTGATTGGCGCAATCCTGACCACCACCACTCTGGGCACGCTGATGCCGATCTTGCGCGACAGCGGTGAACTGGAGACGAAGTTCGGCTCGCACGTGCTTGCCGCCGGCATGATTGGAGAACTTGGTCCCGTTGTGCTGGTATCGATCATGTTCGCGCGCGACCACACGCACTGGTTGAAGATCCTTCTGTTGATATCCTTCGTCTTCGTCGTCCTTGGCGCGGCCGCGATCGCGCTCTGGCCCAGCCCGCCGCGAATTCTGGCCTTGATCGGGCGGACCATGGAAAGCACCAGCCAGCTTCCGGTGCGCATTGCCATTCTGGTCCTGATGTTGCTGGTAGCGTTGGCAAACAAGTTTGGGCTCGACATGATTCTCGGCGCTTTCGCTTCAGGAATGGTGGTAGGACTCGCCACCAGGATGAGATTTGATTTGCCAGCGCTGCTGGACAACCCGCAAGCGCTGTTGCGGGTACCGCTGTTTTTGTTGTTCTTCCTTATCGTGCGCGGCGCTCCCGCGCTGTTCTACCGCGGCGAGTTGGCGAAAGAAGAACTCTTGCCGTTTGCTCTTTACTCTTCGACGGCGCTTCCCTTCGTGATCGCTCTTACGGAACTGGGCGTCTCCACCGGAAGAATGCGGACCGACAATGCGGCCGCGCTGGTGGGCGCCGGCATGCTGTCCGTGCTGCTCTTCCCGATGACGGCGATGGCCCTGCGGAAGCGTGCTCCCATGTTCACAGCCAGACAGGCAGGCAATAGATAGCGGTTTTTCGCGAAAGGAATTGGAAGCGAAGATAACGTTCTGGTCGTATCGTCGCTAGCCGGAAGTAATCTGGCCTACCATGAGGAGATCGGCTTATCAAGAAATGCTGGGAGGTTGCGGAGGAAGCATTACAGGCAACAGCACGGGAGAAATTCCCCGACCGTGATGAGGCAATGATCACTGACTTATTTCATGCCTAGTTGGCTGTCGTATTCCAAAAAGTGAGTACTGCGGGTCGTGTCGCTCACGCCTTTTTGGAGGACATGAGGCATGCCTTTCTTTCTGTATCTGATAGCGATTTGTCTCAAAGCTCAAACGGCTTAACGCAACGGTAGCTTTTCATCCGCGACAGGTTGAAGCCATGACCGATGGTGATATAGGCGACCGGATGGATGTAACCCGCGGACACAGTTGGGGACTGGCGGTTACAGAGTTACATAGAAAACATGAATACAAGCGCGGGCTTTTGGTACACGCCGCAGCTCGTCCACCCAGCCATTGTCAGGATCGGCGGCCGTGACCGGGCGCGGCTGTCCGTC
>JBEKQP010000110.1:0-16934 GCA_049519595.1 Candidatus Korobacteraceae bacterium
GCAAAGAACTGCGATGCCCGGGCCCGGCGACTGAAGCTCTACGCTTCCCGCTTCCGGTTCCCCCGGAACCGGGAAGAACCGTGGAGATAGCACCGGGCTTGCATTGGCTGGTGACATCGCTTCCCTTTCGGCTCCGGGCCATCAATCTCTGGCTGCTGCGCGACGGCGATGGCTGGACCATGATCGATTGCGGGTTCCCGCTGCCCGAGGTGCGGGAACAGATCGAAGCCGCATGGCGAGGCACGCTCGGCGGACTGCCCATTACCCGCTTGTTTGTGACCCACCATCATCCCGACCACGTAGGCAATAGCCGCTGGATATGCGAGCGCTGGGGAATCCGTCCCACCATCACCAGCGGCGAGCGCGAAAAAGCGTTGAAGCTGATGGGGAGCCAGTGGGCGCAGGAATCAGCCCACCGCATCGGATTTTGGCGCCGGCACGGTTTGTCGGAAGCGGCAGCGGCCAACGTCAATGAGCATTGGAGCCGGCATCGTCATCATTTTCGACCATTGCCGGAGGAGTGGAACCCAATTGAGGATGGCGCTTTGCTGCCCATTGGCGGTGCCGACTGGCAAGTGATTGTTGCCCAGGGACACGCGCACGCGCAGGCGTTGCTGCACTCGCCGGAGCGCAATCTGCTCATCGCCGGAGACCAGGTGCTGCCCAAGATTACGCCCAACGTCAGCGTCTTTGGCGACCGGCCTGATTCGGAGCCGCTGGGCCTGTTCCTGGCCAGCAACCGGCGCCTGGCGCAGAGCTGCGGAGACGTGCTGGTATTGCCATCGCATAACCGCCCCTTTTTCGGGCTGCACGCTCGCATCCGGGAGATAGAAGCTCATCACCACGAAAGACTGGCAAAAATTGAGGCCTGGCTGGATAGTAGTCCGCTAACGGCCGCTGCCTTGCTTCCAGAGCTATTTGGAGACGGACTCAACGGCCACGAGATCGGCTTCGCGATAGGCGAAGTGATCGCCCACCTGCATCATCTGGTCGCCGAGGGACGCGCGGCAACCATCGAGCGCAACGGAACAATCCTTTTCGCGCGCACTGCAAAACCAGGAGGATGAATGAAGAACGAATCCATGACCGCCGCTGTCGAAGAGCACTATGCGGCTGTCGCCCGCGGGGAAGCCTCCTCGTGCAGCGCTCCGCTTGATCAAGTCGCCCGTTCGATCGGATATTCCGATGAAGAGCTGGCGCTTGCAGGCGACGCCAATCTCGGGCTCGGATGCGGCAATCCTCTGGCGCTCACTGAAATCGTCCCCGGCATGACCGTGCTCGATCTGGGCTCCGGTGCGGGTTTCGACGCCTTCCTCGCCTGGAACCGTGTCGGCGCCACGGGGCGGGTCGTCGGCGTCGACATGACCGACGACATGCTTGCTCTGGCCCGGCAGAATGCCGCTAAACGCAGCGCCGTCAACGTCGAATTCCGCAAGGGATTTATCGAAAGCCTGCCGGTCGAAAGTGCATCGGTCGATTACGTCATCAGCAATTGCGTCATCAATCTTTCGACGGACAAGCCGGCGGTCTTTCGTGAGATCGCTCGCGTTCTGAAACCTCGCGGGCGGTTTGCGGTGAGCGATATTGTGCTGCTGCGTCCGCTGCCGCAAGAGCTTGCGCGGAGCGTCAGCGCCTACGTCGGCTGCATTGCCGGAGCGAGCCTGCTCACCGACTATCTGGCCACCGCAATCGACGCGGGTCTGCGCGATTTGTCCATTCCGCGTATCGCAATCGGCGCGGACCTGATGGCAATTCTCGCGCCGGAGGATTCACCGAGCGGCCAGAGCTCCTGCTGCGCGCCGCAGGCTGCAACCAGCGGCAAGAGTTCCTGCTGCGGTTCAACCATCTCCGTCGCTTCTCTGAAGAATCCCGATGCCCTGGTGCGCGAAGCTTCGCGGTCATTGGCCTCGATCAAGTTGCACGGCTGGAAGTGAGTAAACCAAAGACTCGCAGGTTGGGATTTGTCGATCGCTAGGGCAGCGCCAGAGATACTGTATCTTTCACTGCGGATGTCATCGTGAGGAGGTTCGCCGTTGTTGCGAACCGACGTGACGATCTATGCATTCGACTTGAAGGCCGAAAGATACGAATACATGGACCCTCACGTCGCGTCCCAACGGACGCGCCTCAGGGTGACACGCCGGGACATTCGGTCGCAGGAAAGGTTTCGACCACGTAAAAAGCGAGGCTGGCAGATCACCAACCTCGCTTATTTCACTTCACAGTCTCGTTACGACGCATTCAGATAATAGGTAGCCGTCTGCGTTGTTTGTCCATCTTGAGACGTAGCCGTAACTGTCACCTGCGGCTGCGTAGTGCCGGGCGAAGTCGAACTGCCGCCGCCGCACGCGGCCATTACCAGAGCCAGGCACATGGCCAACCCTATCGCCAGCAGCCAGCGTTTACGCCGTCCGGCTAGAACCAATCCGATTCCGCCGAATGGCAGCAGGCACGCCAGCAGGCGCCCCGGCCTCATCAACTCGGTTACGGTCACCGATTTCCCTCCGCCTACGTTGACGGTGAAATTAATTGTGGATGGCGAAGTTGTGTTAACGAAACTCGTTTTCGTCGCCGGCGAGCACGACGCGCCCCCCAACCCAGCACAAGTCAGAGTTACCTGCTGGCTGAACCCGTTGACAGCGGTTAAGGTGACAGCGAGTGGCATCTGCGCGCCGGCGGTGACAGCCATCGACGACGTCAATGGAGTCAAAGTGAACGTGGGGCTCGTGCTCGTAGTGCCCCCCGTTTGGCCTTGCGGGCCGTTCCCGGTTCCATTCAACAGAACGGTTGCCGGGAAGGTCTGGCCGTTGCCGTTGATGATCAGTGTCCCTGATTGCGATGCCGTAGCGGATGGCGTGAAGACCACCGAGATCGTGCACGATTGTCCCGGGGTCAAATTCGTAACACAACCGTTCGAACTCAGGCTGAACTCGGGACCGGGGGCGGTGCTGGTTGTGTTTGGTTGGGAGGCGCTGACGGTCAGCGTCTGTCCATTCGTGTCCGTGTTTGTCACGGTAACTGATTGCGGCGCGCTGGTTGCTCCCACGGTGGTGCTGCCAAACGTGAGGATGACTGGCGAGGTTGCGGGGTTCGTCGAAACCGTGTCTCCCACCAATACGCCAAGGCCGCTCAGTCCCACTTTCTGGGGACTGTCAATGACGTCGTCATTAATTGTCAAATCGCCTGAACGCGAATTAGCCTGCGAGGGCGTAAAGACCACGGTAACAAAGCAACTATCACCCGCAGCGAGCTGGGCGTTAGGCGGGGTACCGCAGGTGTTGTTTGACACCGAAAAATCGCCCGAGGCCGTGATGGCGGGCTGGTTGCTGCCGGAAGAGGTGAAATTGAGCGTGCCTGTCCCGGAATTCGTGATCGTTACGGTGTTCCACGACGTCGGCACCGAGGTCGTTGCCCAGTACTCTGCCTGATTCGGGAAGACCAGATTCGTTGTCGAGAGCGTGAGTATCGGGAAGCTGGCCCCCGAAATCCTGGTTACGAATGCATTGCCCGCAGTCCCGGCCATGGCCGATCTTCCAAGCACATCATTGGTCGGGCCTTCGCGGGGTACGATCGGAAAGTTGGTTGTGGAGTTGGTAGTGCCGGCAACGAAAATGTCGCCGTTCCCGGTCTTGCTGAGAGCGATGGCATTCCCTGAATCGAGGCAGCAGCCTCCCAGGTAGGCAGACATGATCAATGCTGTTCCGTCAGGAGTAAGCTTGGCCAGATAAGCGTTCTGTGTTCCCCTGAGTGAATTAAGCGTGTTACCGCTGCCATCGACCACCGCGTTGATGACCGGGATGGTCGACTCGGTGGTTCCGGCGATATAGGCATACCCACCGCTTCCTACAGCTATGGCGAGACCCTGATCGTTCTGTGTGCCACCAAGGTAGGTGACATAGTTGATCACAGAGGGGGTCTCCATCTTCAGAACGAACGCATCGGTTGCCCCCAGCGGCGCCTGATTTAAGCCGGTAGCGGATAGCAAGGTTCCTGTCGTGGTGCCCACCACGTAGGCGCTGCCCTGGCTGTCAATCGCGACCCCTCTGGCCGCATCCACCGTCCCGTTCTTTGTCTCGTTTTGTTCCAGGGCTGTCACATAGGATTTAACGGGCCAGCCGGCGGGGTAGCCGGGTGTGTCATGTCCGTGGAGTTTTATGATCCAGGCCCCTGTGCCGTCCGAATATGTAGCCGCCTGCGGTAGCCAGTCATATCCCCCAGGGTTGGGCAGGTTTCCCGGAAGTGAAGGATGAAGGTTAGCCGTGCTCGAGCCGCCCACCGCAAAGACGTCGCTGTTCGAGTCTATCGCCACGCCATAAGCTTCCGTAGCGGCAGAAACCACCGACGGGAACCCCGTCGGGCCGGCAACGTCAATAATCAACCAACTGATCCCGCTCGCATCAATAATATTGCCGCTCGGCACGTTACTGGTGCAGGTTCCCCAGTTTATGCCTTCCGCATATCCGGCGTTTTGCGCGAAGAGTCTCACAGCGGGATAAATTGTGCCGCTCGTGGTGCTAGGGCAGTTGTACGGCGTAGCGGTAGTGATTGCACCGTACGGAACTCTAGGGTAAGGATAGCAGCCGGCAGGAACATTGGGAGCAGTGCACGGGGCGAAGGGGGGGGCAGGGGGAGTTCCAACGAGTGCCGGGAGGTTAGGATAACTGCCGTAAGCGACGGGCCACGTGGCCGGAGGCGCTACTAGTTGTCCTCCATATACCGCGGAGAAGAAGAAATAAGCCTTTGTGGGGTCAGGGGTGCTCGGACAGGTGGCGCCGCAAGTATCTGTATTGGACGGAACCCTGGGGGACATCGGCGAAGCACCCGGAAGGATCGGCGGAGCGATATGAAGCCCAAAGTCAAGCTTGGTCACGAACGCCACGTATGCTTCCGTTATCGGCTCGAATCCGTTATAGGTAGGAAAGTTGAATGAACCCGCCTTACCGGCCACGATTACGTTCTGTTGAGGATCTACCGCGATAGCGTAACCATTGTCAGTACCGTTCCCACCGAGATAAGTGGAGCGGATCAAGGCGCCGGTCTGGGAGTTCAGGATCGCGATGAAGGGGTCGTAATCACCGCCTGGATAGTTGGGCGATATGCTTGGGTAGTTCGGGTCCGCAGTGTACCCAACGATGGGCATATCCTGGAAGCTCGTGGTGCCGACTATATACACGTTCGGGTTCGCGTTGCCGTTGGGCACTACCGGAACGGTAGCGTGGAGAGCAACATTATCAAGCGCAATTCCATAACCGGATGCGGAGGCAGCAGCGGGCGTCGGAACCGTGCCTCCAATGTAGGTCGTATAGAGCACGATGGCTCCGGTGGGGTCTAGCTTGGTGACATAAGCAACACAAGTGTCCGAAGTCGCCGCAGTTCCCGCGAGGCTCTGCCCCCCGGGGAAAATTACCATGGGGTGAGAACCTGTATCCAAACCAATCGAACATGTCTGGCCTGTAATGTAGGCGTAGCCCGTGTTGCCAAATGCGTCCGCCACTGCATCCACCGCGATCCCATTCCCGGTATCACCATTGGAGCCGCCCAGAAAGGTGGAGTAGGTCAGAGTCGGGTCGATCACCAGTTCCAGGTTTTTGTCGTAATCGCCGATTCGTAGTTGAACCTTTCCCGGACCGGCCAGAGCATATTCCACACTGACCGCTTTGGTGCTGCCGGCAACTTTCTGATAGGCGTAGGGCTTGGCAAAGCGGACGGGGTTGCCGTTGACTTCGGCTACAAGTTCGCCTTCGGCATTGATGTAGAGCTTGTCCATCCCGGAGAGCGCCAGCGCGATGGCGCGGGGATCTGCCGCGGGAGCGACCACAAAATCGAATTCCAGGCGACGGTTGTCGCCGTAATAGACGATGTCCACGCCGGGGTACACGTTCTTGGTGCGCAGTCTCGCGAAGTTCCGCACGCCGAGCCGCCAGTTTTTCGGGTCCGAACCAATGTAGTAATTAGTTACTCCCGGCAGCGCGTCGATAGCTTCGATCTGCGCCGCGGCATTCGAGCCTTCGAAGGAGAAGCGGAGAGCCCGGGTCAAGCCGGACTTGCCGTCGGTGATCGCAATGGCAGACTCGCCCGCCCCAACCAGCACCGCATATCCGCTGCTGCGAGCCATGAAGTGTCCCTGCTCGGCCGCCGGCTCGAAGCGCAACGGCAGATTGGCGTAGGTCTGCGCAGCATTACGACTGGCAACAGCGTGTGCCAGACCATCCTCGGCGGATAGCGATAGTGGAATGACTGCAGTGACAAAAGCCAACAAAGCGACACTGATTTTTAGCTTCATATTCGAATACCTCGATTGCACACAACTGCCCCCCTCGGTTTATCTGCTTTCCATCAGCAATAAACAGAGGTGGCAGCTCGCAGCATAGCAACAACTCCGGAACGCCGGGAAGTTACGTTGGTGGTACCACTGTTGACACAATGAGTACCTGAACCAATAGGCGGGGCGCATGTTTCGCGGCTGCCGCGTGACAAATGGGCGGCCTTGATCAGCAAAAGAACTGAGGGAAATCCCGAGAAAATTCTTAGGCGTAAGCCTGAGAAGCTTACGCACCTTGCTCAGTCACCGCAACGAGCGAGCCTCGTCGAAGACCCTGGAGCAAGACACATTGCAAAAAGATAGCCGCTCCAGCGCAGGTATGCGCAACAGCGAAGAGCCTCGGCCAGAAAATGCTCTACGACCGATGTCTGCGATCCGGGACGAAAGCCCGGACCCCATCAATCTGAATCACCTTCCACCTTTTGTCTTCAATCCGCTCGCCGACCGCGGGAAAGAGTTCTTGCAGGACTCGGCCAATGCGATCGGCGCCCTCCAGAACGGCCTTTCTATTCTCGTCGGAGTCAGGCAGATACTCGCTATCGATGATCGTTTGCAGAGCGTTGCGGACATGATGGTTCAACTGCGAAATCTTCCTGAGATCATCCAGCACCTTGCGCCGCCGTTCACGCGCGGCAAGCAGGAACAAGAGAGGAGCGAATGCCGCCGCAATACCCACAAGCGCGGCGCCGATAATTGCTTGCACACGCGGCGAAGCCTCAGCTTGCATAATAACGGCGTGAATTATGAATTCCAGTAAACCGGCAGAGAGGCCGAACAGAATCGCCACGAGCCCAATTCGCGTGGGCGAACCGGCGAGGGCTCGTACAGATCTCTCGAATTGGTAGCGCACCGGCGGCTCCTTACTACTCTAGGTGAATGAGATGCCGCCAAAAGCCCGCCAGAATCGGCGGATTCCATCAATATCTGCCAATCTGCCCCTGTGGGACGCACCACCCGCATTCTTGAACCACACGCGCGGGCCAAAACCTCTTGGCGTCTGGAGCTACGCTGGAGTATTGTGAACCCAAACGGAGTTCCCTTCACGCACATGCTTTGGGCGCGGTGAGTTTCGCCGGTTGCCAGCGGGCAGGCGGTAGGGCACCCTTGCGTTTTCAGTTCTAGTAGTGGGTTCGCGGGCTTTATGGACGATCGATGTGTGCAGCAATTCGCAGAGTCTCCCACGGTCGAATCAGTGGCAGCCGCTGCCCCCTCGCGCAGCATGATTCCGCTGCTGATCGCGGGCTTCTCCGCATACATGAATCTTTATGCCACGCAGCCTCTGCTTCCCCTGCTGGCGCACCTGTTTCACGCCAGCAAGTTTGCCGTCAGCCTCACGGTCACGGCTCCGCCGATAGCCGTCGCACTGGCGGCGCCTTTCTTTGGCCGTTTTTCCGATCAGTGGGGCCGCAAGCGAACCATGATCTGGGCGGCCTTCCTGCTCTCGTTCTCGACCATTCTCACCGGAACAGCGGTGAGCCTTGGCCAGATCGTCGCCTGGCGTTTTCTGCAAGGCATCTTCACCCCGGGGGTGTTTTCAGTCACCGTCGCTTACATCAATGAAGAGTGGGAGTCGAGCCGCATCGGGCATGCCATGGCGGTTTTTGGAACCGGTGGAATCATAGGTGGATGCATGGGCCGCACTCTGGCCGGCATCATTGCGGCGCATTACCCCTGGCGGTGGACCTTCATCGTGCTGGGTTGCATTAACTTGATCTGGTCCGTGGCGCTGGTTAAGACGCTCCCTCCGGAGCGCCGATTTGTACCAGCCACCCAGTCCGTCTCGTCGCTGCGACTGATGTTCGATCATTTGCGGAATCGTCCGCTGCTGGCGACCTACCTGGTGGGAGCGTGCATTCTGTTTTCGATGCTGGCAACCTTCACCTACGTGAACTTTCACTTGGCCGCAGCGCCGTTCCACCTGGGTACGGCGGCGCTCGGCTACGTGTTTCTGGTCTACCTCGTGGGCGGCGTGATCACGCCCGTTGCCGGACGCTGGATTGACAGGTTTGGCTACCGCGACGCGTTTGTCGGAGCCACCGCAGTGAGTATCGTCGGTCTGCTGCTTACTCTCATCAACTCGCTGTGGATGGTCGTCGCCGGGCTCGCCGTATTCAGTTCGGCCACATTCATCACCCAGGCCTGCGGTAATAGCCACATAGGCAGAGTGGTACAGCATAGCCAAGCCTTGGCTGCCGGTTTGTATGCTTCGTTTTATTATTTGGGCGGCGGCGTCGGCAGTTCGGTGCCGGCTTGGCTGTGGGAAATTGGCGGCTGGAATGGTTGCGTGGCGCTAGTTATCCTGGTCCAGGTCATCAGTGCCACCATCGCTTGGTTCTTCTGGTCTCGCAGAGGCGCGCCAGTCACGTCATGAGTGTTCACGGGCCCGGTATTGTGCGACAGAAGGATCGGCTTTATTTTCAGCACGCGCAAACACCAGATCCTTCACTTCGCTCAGGATGACACTTCGTAGAACAGTTCTCCCGCAGCCTCTTTTAGCCCATGAGGAAATACACCTCTAGAATCGGCCTATGCAACCAACACCTACTCTGAAACCGTGGCATCGGGGATGACATTCTCGCCGCATTCCCCTTCACCGTACAGTTGCGGCAATGGAAAAGAAACCCAATCGGGCGGAAAACTCTTCAAGTTCCAGATCTCGTTGGCATATTCACGGATGGTGCGATCGCTGCTGAACTTGGGAGAGCGCGCCGTGTTCAGGATCGCCTTGCGGTTCCACAGCGGACGATTCAGAAATTCCTGATCGATGCGCTCATTGATCGCCATGTAGGCCGGCAGGTCAGCCACGTGGAAGTAACGGTCTCCGCGATTGATCAGCTCGTCGAAGATCCAGCGGAACAATCCAGGCTCCTGGGGCGAGAAACGGTCATGGCTGAAACAGTCCAAAATCCGCTTCACCTTAGGATCGCTCTCGTAAATCGCGCGCGGACTATAGAGCCCGCGCTGCCGCATCATTTCAATTTCTTCCGCACGCAGCCCGAAAATGTAAATATTGTCCGATCCCACCTCTTCCATCATCTCGACGTTCGCCCCGTCGTAGGTCGCAACTGTGAGCGCTCCGTTCATCATCAGCTTCATATTGCCGGTGCCGGAAGCCTCCATCCCCGCCGTCGAAATCTGCTCGCTGAGGTCGGCCGCCGGAATAATCACCTCTGCCAACGAAACCCGGTAGTCGGGTAAAAACGCGATCTTCAGCCGGTCTTTCACCCTCGGGTCGTGGTTCACCACCTCGGCGACATTGTGGATAAGCTTGATGATCTGCTTGGCTGCCCAGTAGCCAGGCGCGGCTTTTCCGGCGAAGAGCACAGTACGCGGCACCGCGAGTTCCTGGCCGTCTTCCACGATGCGCAGGTAGTCGCCAATGATGCGCAGCACGTTCAGCAGTTGGCGCTTATATTCGTGGATGCGCTTGATCTGCACATCGAACATCGAGGCCGGGTCAACAATCACCCCTGTCAGTTCCTGGATAACCTTAGCGAGCCGCACCTTGTTGTCGCACTTCACGGCGGCGAAGCGCTGCTGAAATTCGGCCGAGTCCGCATGTTGCTCCAGCTTCCGAAGCTCTTCCAGGTCGGTGATCCACTCCTCGCCGATCGTTTCACACAGCAGGCGCGAGAGCGGTGGATTCGCCCGCAGGAGCCAGCGCCGCGGGGCCACGCCATTGGTCTTGTTGCTGAATTTTTCCGGCCATAGCTGTGCAAATTCCGGAACCAGGGTCGAGCGAAGCAGTTCGCTGTGCAAGGCCGAGACGCCGTTCACTGCGTGCGAGCCAACAATCGCGAGGTGCGCCATGCGAACCTGCTTTTCAAAGCCCTCTTCAATGATCGACATCTTCCGCACTTTCTCGCCATCCATCCAGCTCAGGGTGGAAAGACCGCGGAGGAAGCGGTGATTGATGCCGAAGATGATCTGCGTGTGGCGCGGCAACACCCGCTCCAGCAGCGACAAACTCCATTTCTCCAGTGCCTCCGGCAGCAGCGTATGGTTGGTGTAAGCCAGGACTTTCCGCGTCAGCTTCCAAGCCGGATCCCACTCCATTCCATGATCGTCGATGAACACCCGCATCAACTCGGCCACCGCCAGCGCCGGGTGCGTATCGTTCATCTGGATGGCAACTTTGTCCGCGAACTGATCGAAGTTTTCATACTCATTCAGGTACCGTCGGACGATGTCGCGCACCGCGCACGCGACCAGGAAGTACTCCTGCACCAGCCGCAGCTCGCGGCCCGCCACAACGGAATCGGACGGATACAAAAGACGGGAAATGTTCTCCGTGCCGATCTTCTGTTCCACGGCCCGGATGTAGTCGCCGCGATTGAAAATCTCGATATCAAAATCTTCCGACGCTCGAGCGCTGAATAAGCGCAGAAAGTTTACCGTCTCGCCGTTGTAACCGGCGACCGGCATGTCATTCGGAACTCCGAGCACAATCTTGTAGTCGGTCCAGTTCTGCCGGTAATCCTCTTCCATATTGCGCAGATTTTCCACCCGCCCATAGAGCGGAATGACAATCGCCTGCTCGGGACGCGGAATCTCGAAGGGCGTTCCATTCGCTTTCCAGCGGTCTGGCTTTTCCCGCTGAAATCCGTTCACGATCTCCTGCTTGAAGAGGCCGTACTCGTAATCGATGCCGTAGCCATAGCCCGGCATGCCCATGGTTGCCATCGACTCCAGAAAACAGGCGGCCAAGCGTCCCAGTCCGCCGTTACCGAGTCCGGCGTCCGGTTCGCTTTCCAACACCTTATCCAAGTCTTCCCCCATCGAGGCCAGAGCCTGTCGGGTGATTCCCATCAAACGCAGATTGCACAGCGTGTCGCCCAGCAGTCTGCCCATAAGGAATTCCATCGAAAGGTAGTAGAGCCGCTTGGCGCCGGCAGCGCGATAGCGAGATTCGGTTTGCAGCATGCGGTCAACCAACTGGTCGCGCACCGCCAGCGAAACCGGAGGGACGAACTCGCTGGTCGTCAATTCCTCTTCCCGCCTGACAAGCGTTCGCCGCACATGGCGCGAAATCGCCTGCCGCAGGATTTCGGCGGCCTGGACCTGATTCACTGAATTATTGTTCATTCGTATTGGTCTACGCTCGTGCTATAGCAAAACCAGGGATGATGTATCTCGAACCCAGAGCTCTCCAGTCGACGCGACCATCAGCGAGCGGCGACCAGCATCCCTGGTTTCGCCGTGAACCCTGCAGCGGGCGGCTATTCCGTTCCCACTCAGCTTTGGCCTAACTCGTTGAGCCCGCATGAATACCTACACCGATTCTAACCGAAGCCCCAGCTGGCTGCTGAAAACAAGATAACTCCCCCAGTTCCTCCCCGTGCTCTTCCACCCATTAGATTCAGTGCGGAGTACCCGGGGCTATAAGTATTATTTGTCACCGGCGGGTAACGCGCCTCTGTGAAGGCCGTTTTCGTGCGATCACTTTCGCCTCGTCGCTTTCGTCATTCTCGCGCAGGTCGATTCGGCTTCCCTGCACAGCCAACTCAATTCACATCAGGTGTTCGCCTCACTTACCAGCTAAAACATGGCTCCCAGTGCACCTTTTGGCACATAGGCAAGAAATTCTTCACGAATTCGTTTCGTAAGGTGAGTTCCCGCATGGTCTAATCCAAGTGTAAAAATCTGAAAATTTTCCGCTTCCCAAAAACTCGCGATAGTGTGCGTTTCATTTCCTGACGCACCGAGAAAGATCCAGTTTCGCAAACGGTATCCCGTGAAGCAGCCGGGCACACGGAGCCCCGGAACACTGCCTTCGAAGCTGATAGGGCATTAGATCGGATCGAGCATGTTGTCTGTCGTTGCCGTTTGAATTTCAAAGCATGTTCTCAGGAGAGCATTGAATGAAGTCAACGAACAGCAGGTGCTTCACCGCCCCGGCAAATCGTGTCTTTCGCGTTTGGCAGGGTGGTTTTGCGGTGGTAATGCTTTTTTGCATCCTGCTGCCTGTAGCGGCCCTTGCCCAATCCACCACGGCTGGCGCTATCGGCGGCACGGTCAGCGACCAGTCCAAGGCGGTGGTACCCAACGCCAGGATCACGGTTCAGAATCTCGAAACTCACGAGAAAAAAACCGGCACGACCGACAGCTTCGGCAAGTTCCGCATCACTACACTTCCCCCAGGCCGATATGAAGTGACGGTTGAGGCGCAGTCATTTGCGCTCTATAGGGCCTCGGGGTTGATCGTCGAAGTCGGCCGTGTCACGGGGCTGGAAGTCGGCCTGAAGCTTGGCAACGCGATTGAAACGGTGCAGGTCACCGACGAAGCCCCAACGGTCAACACTGTGCAGCCGGACTTTGCCAACAACATTGACAACACCACCATTGAAAATCTGCCGAGCAATGGCCGCAAATGGTCGAATTTCGCGATTCTAACGCCGGGCTTGGTTCCGGACGGTCCTTACGGGCTGATCAGTTTCCGCGGCATCAGTGGACTGCTGAACATGAATACCGTCGACGGCGGCAACAACAACGACGCGTTCTGGTCGGAAGAACGAGGCCGCACCCGTTTGGCACACACCATTAGTCAGAGTTCGGTGCGCGAGTTCCAGGTCAACAATTCGAACTTCTCCTCGGAGTACGGCCGGGCCGCCGGCGGAGTGGTGAATACGGTCACCAAGAGCGGTTCCGACAACCTTCACGGCGAGGCGTTCTACTACTTCCGCGATAACAGCATCCTTGGTGCGACCAACCCATTTTCGACCGTGTACACGGATAACTCCGGCACAATCACGTCACAGGCTATCAAGCCATTGGATCGTCGCCAGGAGTTCGGTGGCAACCTCGGTGGAGCGATCATCAAAGAAAAGCTGTTCTGGTTCTTCAACTACGATGGCCAGAGTCTCAACTTCGCGGGCGTTTCCGCCCCGTCCAGCAGCTCTTTGTTTGCCCCTGCGACCACTCAAACCACGCTGAGCAGCACCGGTAACTTGGTGGGCTCAAAGGCCGACCTGAACGTGATCGCCAAGTATCTGGGGCTTTGCAGCGGCTCCGGCTGCAACTCCATTTCTCCTGCCATGCAGAGCCAGGTCCAAGGCTATTACAACGCCGCCCAGAATTTCCTGGTGGCTGAGACCGGCATCGTTGCGCGCACCGGCGATCAGGACATCCTCTTCCCGAAGTTGGACTGGGTCATCAATAGCAAAAACACTTTTACCGCCAGCTACAACCGTATGCGCTGGAGCTCTCCCAACGGAGTTCAGACGGTTCCGGTATACAACGACGGCATCGCCAGTTGGGGAAACGACTATGTCAAGACCGATATGCTGATGGGGCGCTTGCGATCGACGCTGACCAATAACCTGGCCAGCGAGTTCCGCTATCAATTCGGGCGTGACTTCCAGTACGAAACCGCCAGCCCGCCGTCCGCCGCCGAGGTGAACAGCAATCTTGTTGCCGCCAGCGGCTATGTGCCGTCGATCTCCATCGCATCGCAGTTATGGGTCGGTAAACTCGCAACCAGTTTTCCGAAGTCATGAGCTGGGTGCATAGGCATCATCTGGTCAAGTTTGGCTTCGATGTGGATCGCGCCAACGATGCTCAGAACTATCTCTATAACGGGTATGGTTCTTATAGTTACAGTACTCTGCAAGCCTTCGTCGAGGACTACACGATTCGACAGAATCCGGCCCTCTTCGCGGGCACGCCGGCCACCAACTGGAGCAGCTATTCTCAGGGATTCGGACCTATCGGTACCCAGTTTCATACCTGGGACTACGCAGGATTCATTCAGGATGATTGGAAGATCCTGCGGCGTTTGACGATCAACCTGGGCCTGCGTTATGAGTACGAGCAGTTGCCTGCCGCGCAGTATCCCAACGCCGGCTTCCCAACGCTGGCGCAATCCCAGGGTTCGTTGCTGACTTCCTTGAACGGCATGAACCCGACCCTGCACATGCCCTCTGATAAAAACAATTTCGGTCCCCGCATCGGATTCGCCTGGGATGTCTTCGGCGACGCCAAGACGGCGCTTCGTGGCGGCTATGGCATCTATTACGGCCGCATCAACAATAGCGCCGTTGGCAGCGTCCTGGTCGGCAGCGGCATCCCGGGGGTCACTCAGAGCAATTACACCGTCCAGTACAATTCGAGCTGCGCCCCGAACTTCCCTCAAGTTATTTCCAGTTCGTGCGGCTCCTTTGTTCCCTCGATTACATACTTCGATCCGCACCTCCAGAATCCGCAGATTCGCGAAGCTGATCTGGTGGTGGAGCGCGAAATCTCCCGCAACACCGTAGTCTCAGTCAGCTATCTGGGAACCTTTGGGCGTGAAATGATGCAGTGGATCGACAAGAACCTTCCGAATACTGAGCCCACCACGACCGCCTCTTACATCTTCAATGGCGGTCCCTTCAACGGGAAGACCATAGCGATTCCGTTCTATGCCAGCAGCACCCGCCCAATCAGCAATTATGGTGCGATCATTGATGCAACCAGCAGCGCCAACTCCTCTTACAACGCAGTCGTTCTGCAGTTGAAGCGGCGCATGACCCAGGGCCTGCAGTTTGAGATGAGCTACACTTTTTCGCATTCCATCGACAACACCGCCGACCCCTCGCAAACGCAGACCCCCAGCTATGGACAGGTCTACGATCCTAACAACCTGGCACTGGAAAAAGGCGATTCGAACTACGACGTCCGGCACCGCCTCGTGACGGCGCTTATCTGGCAGCCGCGGTATTTCCAGGACAGCGGCAAACTTGTCAAGACGATGCTGAACGGCTGGAGCCTGGCTCCGGTGATGATCATCTCCAGCGGCAGACCTTATACGGAGTCGATCAGCGGTAACGACTACACCTGCTCCGCCAGCTATTGCAGCTCGAACTACGGAACCGCCGGCGGAATCAATGGCTCGGGCGGAACCTACCGCCTCGGCACCTTGCTGCCACGCAATGATTTCCGTTATCCGGCCTTTTCCAACATCGACATGCGGCTGGCGCGCAGCTTCAAATTTGCCGAACGTCAAAAGATCGAGGTGCTGGTGGAAGCCTTCAACCTCTTCAATAGCGAGCAGGTCAGCAGCCTTACCCAGACGATGTACGTGGTGCAAAGTTCCACATCGGCGACTCCTATCGCGGGCGTTCCGGCGGTGCTCAACGCCGCGGACAACGTAACCGGATATTCTCCATTCGGCACCGCCAGCGCCGCCGGCACGAACCTCTACCGCGAGCGCCAGGTGCAGTTTGGCCTGCGCTATTCGTTCTAGAGCAATGGTTGATTTCTTATCGTTGGGTGCCCACGTCCCGCCCCTCTGTTGGGCTGACGTGGGGCAGTTTCCTAGTGGCCCACATTTGCCGCACTTGGCTAATGTGGGAACGAAGAGGAGCCACCCTTTTTGTTTTTCGGCAGCAGGGACAAAAGGTGGCTCGACTTCGTTACGCCATGACAGTCTGAGTTTATGTCAGGAAACACCTACCCTGAGCATCGCTGCCGGGTGCAGCTCAAGCGAAGCTTGGGCGGGGTAGTTGGCTCGATCCCTCATTTTCCCGGCTGGAGCAATTCCTCGACAACCTCATAGCTGGCGCTCAGTGCCGAGTCCAGCGCTTGCGGGTCTTTGCCGCCGGCCTCGGCCATATCGGGACGTCCGCCGCCGGAGCCGCCCACCTTCTGCGCCACCTTGCCCACGATCTTGCCGGCCTGTACGCGAGCCGTGAGGTCTTTGGTCACGCCCACGATGATCGCTACCTTGCCATCGCTCACCGAGCCCAGCACCACCACGCCGGAGCCTATCTTTGTGCGCAGGTTGTCCATCAGGCTGCGCAATTGCGGACGCTCCAGGTTGTCGGCGCGATGCGCCAGCACCTTCACGCCCTTGATCTCGCGCACCTTCTCGCCGATGGTCGCCACCGAAGACGACGCCGACTTCATGCGTGCCTGTTCCAGCTCTTTGCGCAGCCGCTTGATCTCGTCTTCCTTGCGCTCCATCTCCAGGCGCAGGGCCTCCGCGGGCGACGCCTCCGAGCGCCCCACCAAGGTCGAGACCATGCCTTCCAACTGATGATCCACCCGGAAGTGCCGCAGCGAGGCCTCACCGGCCACCGCCTCCAGCCGGCGCACGCCGGCCGAAACGCTGCTCTCCTTCAGAATCTTGATCAGCCCGATCTCGCCTGTGGCCGCCGTGTGCGTGCCGCCGCACAACTCGGTCGAAAAATCTCCGACCCGGATCACCCGCACCTTGTCGCCATACTTTTCGCCGAAGAGCGCCATCGCCTTGTACTCGTTGACGGCAACGTCGATGGGCACGTCCTCGATCACTTCCACGCGATCGTTGCGCAAGACTTCCCTATTTGCCAGGTCCTCGATGTCCTGTAACTCTTCGTCTTCGACGCCGGCAAAGTGCGAAAAGTCAAAACGCAAATGACTCTGATCGACCAGCGATCCCGCCTGCTTCACGTGCGTGCCGAGCACGTTGCGCAGCGCCGCGTGCAGCAGGTGCGTGCCGGTATGATGACGCATGGTCGCCCGCCGCAGTTCGCCGTCGACCACCGCATCCACACGATTTCCAATTACAATCGGCTGCCGAGCCGTCACCTGGTGTGCGCGCACCCCCTGCACCGGATAGTGAACGCCGCTTACCTCGGCCACCAGCGTGTTG
>JBEKQP010000111.1:0-13631 GCA_049519595.1 Candidatus Korobacteraceae bacterium
CTGAACGGCTCGGATAGCCAATCCCTCCCAAAACTGATAGCGGCAGTTGCAAAAGCCGCTATCCGAAATCAGAGGCACCTTACTCTTGTCGCGGAATCAGCAAATTATTATGAGCTGCCGGTTCGGGATCGAAACATCTCCCTCAGACAACCGGCTTATGCGTGAGCGGCAGCCGCTCGTGCAGCCTTTGCCATGGCGCTGATGTGAGCTGGCGTGGTTCCGCAGCAACCGCCAATGATGTTGGCGCCGACCTTAACCAGTTCGGGGACATAAGTCGCCATGAACTCGGGCGTCTCTTTGAATAGCGTCTTACCATCTTCGACCACTGGTGCGCCAGCATTGGCGTGGATAAGTATAGGAATGGCAGGCAGAGCCATGCGGATTTGGCGTGTGATTTCGATCATGTTGCGGATGCCATTGCCACAGTTGGCACCTACGATATCCGCGCCTGCCCCCGCTGCTACCTTGGCCGCGTGGTCTGGCTTAACTCCCATCATGGTGCGGAAACCCTTCGCCCGGGCTTCGAAAGTGAATGTGCAGATGACGAGCAGCTTGGTGTTCTCCTTGGCAGCCTTGACGGCCTGTTCGGCTTCCACCACCGAGGACATGGTCTCGACACAGATTGCGTCGGCTCCGCCTTCGGCTAGTGCCAATACCTGCTCTTTGAAAGCACCGTACAGTTGCTGCGCGGTCGTATCGCCACCCTCTTCTTCTACGATCTTTCCGGTTGGGCCTACGGACGCGGCAACAAAGCCCTTGTTCCCCATGGCCTGTTTTGCCAGCTTGGCGGAGGCAAAGTTGAATTCGCGGACTTTGTCGGCCAGTCCATAGTTCTTCAGTTTGAACGAGCTTCCGCCAAATGAGTTGGTTTCGACTAGGTTGGAACCGGCGTCGATGTAGGCTTGGGCGATTTCTTGTACCGCTTGTGGATGGCTGACACACCAGAATTCAGGACATTCTCCGCTTTGCAGCCCCTTCGCATACAGAAAAGTTCCCATGGCTCCGTCGGAAATAAGGACCTCGCCTGCTTTAATCCGTTCTAGAAGATTACTCACGATATTTCTCTCCTTCGACTCTTGAGCGTTTCTGCAACAGTAGGAAACTGCTCCAAGTCCGTGTGTGGAAGGAACAACGCCTTGATATAGCTATCCATGTATCCAGGATTGGAGCTCAAATCGACATAGGTGATGCGGGCGGCAATTTCCGCCATACGTTGGCGATGCTCCCGCGACAGTAGCGCTATGTAAGCGCCGGTGAGAGAAGAATTTCCAAGATAGCGAAAGCGGTCGAGCGGCAAATCGGGCAGCATGCCGATGAAGACCGCATCCGCAATTCGTATGTAGCGTCCAAAACCGCCCGCAATGTAAACCCGTGTAATGGAATCCCATGTGAGACCGACATTCTCCAGCACCAGCGAGCAGGCGGCGTAGATCGCGGCTTTAGTGCGAATCAGGTTCTCCAGGTCGGCTTCGGTGATCAGCAGATCTTTGCCGTCCCGTGTCTGCTCGCCACCAGCCAATCGGAAGGCGCGGCGGCCTTCGTATTGCACGATGCGACCGCTGCCGGGCGACTCGAAGAAGCGCCCGGAACGGTCTACCACGTCCTGCCGAAACAGTTCCCCTAACAACGAGATCAAACCCGATCCACAGATGCCCGCCGGTTTACCGCCGCCGATCACGGAGCACTTCACGCTTTCGCGATCATTGCCGATCGCCACGCGCTCAACCGCGCCTTCGGCGGCCCGCATTCCACACTTAATGCCGGACCCCTCGAATGCCGGGCCAGCGGAGCAGGCACAGCCCACCATCCAGTCCGCGTTTCCGATCACGATTTCCCCGTTGGTACCTATGTCCATGAACAGAAAGACGTCCTGGTTGTTGGTTGGCAAATCGGTGCATAACAAGCCCGAGGTGATGTCGCCTCCCACATAGCTGCCCACGCCGGGCGCACAGGCAACCAGCGCTTGCGGATCGATCTTCAGACCGACCTCCTGCGCCCGCAGCTCGGGAACAAAGTTCACCGTCGGCACATAAGGTGCTTCGCGAATGTACCCAGGTGGCAGGCCAAGCAGCAGATGAATCATGGTGGTGTTGCCAGCCAAAAATGCGCCGCCAATATCTTGTGGCTCAATCAGGAGTGACTTCGCCAGTTGACCAATCAGACCATTGATGGTCTCCAGCACCAGACTGCGCAGCTCCTCCAGTCGTTCACCGTCACGCGCATAGTCAATGCGGCTGATGATGTCGGCTCCCCGCCGAAGCTGCAGATTGTAGGAAGTCTGAGTCGCCAGCAGTGCCCCATCATCCAGGTCAACCAATTGCGCCGCGACGGTCGTGGTTCCTATATCGACCGCCAAACCGAGAGCGTGCGCCGAGGTGTGCCCCGATTGCACATCGCGGATGCGTAACTCCGAAACAGACTCCTCAACGCTCACCGTGATCTTTCCGTTTGCCGCGCGGACGCTCGCTGACAAACGCCGGAGCACCGGGAGATCGCACGTAACCGGAAGGGCGCCGTTGCTGCGTCTCATTTCGCGGACAAGCCGGGTCCAATCACTGTAATGCTCTTCGACGGAAGCCGGAGGCACGTTGAGCCGCAACCGCCGGTAGAGCGGCGTAAGATGGCCGGCGTCCGGCAGCAAGCCCGGATCGATGAGCAAATGACTATCACCGACGAACAGCGCTCCCTGCTGGCGGTCGGGAAGACGTACCACGATATCGGATGTGACTTTGGTTTGGCAGGCCAGAATTGGAGTATTCTGCCCATCCACTTCTACCTTGCACAAACCGCAGACACCCTCGCCACCGCAAGGCAATTCGAGATCGAGTATTCCCACCAGCTGAGCCGCTTCTCGGATCAGCGTTCCCTCGGGAACTTCGGCCACAATACCGCCGGGTTGGAAGCAAACCAGTGGCATCGTTTTACCGTGCAGCTTGCTGTTTCAGGAAAGAGCTGAGATCGCAGCACTCTCCGGGCCCGACCAGAACCTCCCAGCCAGGCAATGCTTCTTCCAGTTCACCGCTGATTTGCGAGACATATCCGGGAATGATGATGCGACGCTTCTCCAGCTTGTCTTGCAGTCCGCTCGCCTTTACCGCGGCCGCAATCTTTTCTCCCGTGAATTTACCGGAAGCCCATCCCGTCAGCACGCTCATGCCTTCGGTGTCCACTACAATTAAGTTCGCGGAAACACCTGAGTTCTCGATCTCTCCGGAAACCAGGAAGTAGGTCAGCGAGAAGTTGGAAGTGGCCAGCACCGGAGAGTCCTTACCCGGCTCGCCAATGGGGTAAACCCTGGGATCGACCTGAATCGGCTTTTGCGGGTCGGTGTAGACATTCTGCCGCAGCATCATCAAGGGCAGAAGCACCTCCAACTGCATGCGGTCTAAAACGACGATCGACCCGTACTTGCACAAGTAAGTCGAGGCGTCGGCAACGAGCGAGGCATCGTCCAATGCGGTGACGAAGTTGATGATTGGATAGCCCAGCGGCTCGAATGCGTTCTTCAGCGCAGCTTTGCGGATGATGGTGTTGTACTGCAGGGTGGCGGCAGGATTATCCGCCGGCAGATCGAGAACAATGTCCTTCACTCCGAGAGCAGCCAGCTTAGTGGTCAAAGCCACCAGTTCGTCAATGGTTGCCGCACGAGCCACCAGCGGCGCGTTGTACTTCAACGCCAAGGCAGCCACCGCCTCGGCGTTGGCGGACGTAGCAGCGTGAATCAGAGGCCGCTTGCCCGGCAACTCCTTCAGTCCGGCTTCTAAAACTTCTAGGTTCGCGCTCCGCAGAATGATGCCCATTCCAGTGGAACCGGCCGCTGTCTTTACCAGATCGACAAACGGCTTCACCTCCTCACTGAAGTTGTCGACCAGAACCAGGTTGACGCGCAGTTGCTCGCCGACGCGTTCCAGGCAGTAATCTCGCACCTCAGCGATTTTGTGACCGAGTTCGGAGAGCGGCTCATTGTCCGCAAAAGCAATGGCAATGGCCGCCTCGTGCACAAACGTTTTGTCGTGCCGGAACATCACGTTCTCATTGCCAATCAGTACCTCGCGCTCGGGTGGGCCAATCTTAACCAGCCGGATGGGGGGCTTGCTGGCCGCTCCGATGATCTTCTTGGCCTCTTCCGAGGCGTAAGGACATGCCGTCAGCTCGGCATTTTTGGCGGCCAGCTTCATGGCGAAGGCCATGCAAGTGGGCACACAGCACTCGCCGCAATTAGTCTTGGGCAGCAACTTAAAGATTTGTAAACCAGTCATCGCCATTGGGGCACCTTACTTACTACAACACATCATTTCTTCGATCTTGCGTTTGAGCGTGCGAGCGGTCAGGGGATGATAGACCACCAATAGGTCCGCTCCGGCATTCAGATAACTCATCGACGTGGCTATTTCCAGCAACGCTCCACGCTTCTCCTCGTCTCCCCAGCGTGGAAAGTCCCGACGCGAGGCCCGGCTTTCCTTGATTTTCGCGAGTTCGAAGCCGGGATTTACGATCATAGGCATTGCCAGCATGGGATCGCCGGTAAAGGCCGAGCTCCGGATACGCTCCATCACCGAGTAGCAGTACTCCAGCCCATAGCCCAGAGCGCCCGTCATCGGGTCGATAACGATGTGGTCGGCTGGCATGTCCATGGAAGTCAGCAGGATGTTGAGCTGCTTACACATGTTCACGTCGATCGGTGTCTGTGCCACCACGCAATGACCGTAAGCCATGACGGTGGCGGCAATGGTCTTGTAGTTGTCGGTTTCGACCCAGTTCAGCAGGAGATTTTCGCCGGCAAACGTGGAAGCAATGTGCTTCATCACGGCGTTGTTCTTTTCGTAGTGATTGCATCCGGTAATAATCAGCGGCACACCCACCGCGCCAAGAACATCTTTCACTATGTTGCCGGCGGCTTGCGGAGACATATCGCCATTGTCAGGATGGGTCTTGGTCAGGCGCACGCTGATGATTTCGGCTCCCAGTTTCTCCACCAAGTAGCGTGCCATGGCGGCCGGATCTTTTACCAAGTCTCCATAGGCATTCCGTAAACTATCAGGATAGGTCTTCGGCAGGGCATCCAGTACTTCCATGGCAATTACAGGCCTATGGCCCACGCTGCCTTCGAAGTGCCGGAAAGGCAGCACCTCGGCACCTCCGAGGGTAACTGCCGAGGTCCGTGTACCACTTCCGCCCAAAGTCACAGTGCGTATCGCGGCATTAGCTTTTTCCGGTGCCAGTACAACCGACTTCGGCAGCACGATGGCCGCGGAAGTGATGGGTCTCTCCACAACTTCAGGCGGCGCTGCTTTCGAAATTGGCCGTGAGGTTACAGTTGATTTGGTTTCTACCCCAGCCGACACAGTTGGCGGCTTGAGTGGTTCGTCGACTGCCGGGGGACTCTGCGAATATTCGATTGCAGCAGGCATAGCCGTAGCCAACATACCGCTCTGCATCAGAAGCATATTTGCGCCCGCATGCAACAGGTGCATGGCCGTGGACGCCTGCAACGCAACCATCTGTTGTTGTGGCGTCATGCCCTGCCGGATTTCCGTGGTGGGAGGCGCCTTGCGCAGCTCTTCCAGTATGGCGATTAATGCTCCCATGCCATCGCCGGGAGTCACGAGAGACTCTGCTTTGACGTTGCCCGGCGCATCGGCCGGCTTTTCGACGGGCGGATTCGTCGGCACGGCTGCGGCAGCCACTTTTTGCGAAGGCTGCGGCGCTGGAATTTCGGCGACTGCGACCGCAGTCTCCGTCGTGCGCGCGACGGGGGTTCCCGATTCCGTCGCCGCGGCTTGGACCTCGCCGACATGCGCGGCATCGACGGCAGCAGCTTCTTCCGACGGCATCGTAATGTCCCACATGCTCAGAGCAGGGTGATTCACCTTTTGCATATAGGCCTGCACCGAAGCAATATCAGTGCCTGCGGACTCATCGGCGATCATGTCCGTGAAATTATCGCAGCCGAAGGTCTTGCCGACTTTATCAAGGTCTTCCCGCAAGAACTCTTTCAGCTCTTTAGGCATCCAGGCAATTCGCCGATGGCCGCCTTCAGCGGAGATGAACTTCCGGCTGGTGACATAAGCTTTGCCGACGCCGACGAATCCCGGCACCTGCTGTCCGCCTCCGGTCGTGTTCGCCATGGTGGAAAACTTCATCCCGGCTGGAGTTTCGCCCAGGTACTCGCGGTTGACGATCATGACAGCATTCGCTTCGGGCATCAGCGCCACAATGGCTTCAAAACAGCCGCAACTGGTCATCGGGTGTTCCAGCATGGAGTAGGCATTGACGCGGCTGATGGTCTGTTTGGAATTCGCGTAGACGTAATCGTTGATCTTGGACCACTGACCACGCACAGGATCGAGGCATTCGCCTTTCACCAGGGGTTGATTGGGTCCCGTGGGGTCGATTTCGTAAGCCGCTTTGCCATCCAACCAGTTGTAGGCGCCGCACAGTCCCAACCGCTCCGGGCTGATAATGCAGACGTGATTGGGCGCGAAGCTCTGACAGAGCAAACAGGAATAGAAAGTGTCTACGTTTTCGTCAGTCAGTGATTCCAGGCGTTGGTTGCGTGCGCGGTAGGCGTGGCGGGCAATATCCACTCGCTCCTCGACGTCCTTGACGTTGGTGAATATCGTGACCTGCACTTTGTCCACGATGGCTGGGTAGTCGTTGAGAAACTTGGCGTGCAAAATCTCGCCCAGATGGCGAATTTTGAAGCCTCTTTCTTTGGCGGCCTTGCTGATGCGAATCCAGTTGATGTCGCGCTGGCCCATGTGCCAGATGCCTTCGGCGCCGTTGATCAGGTGATGGATCTGCCGTTCCAGGATCGGTTCAAAATCAGGTTGCATTTTTCGTCCGGCAACTTCCACCCATATCCCGATGGGCAGTGCCGTTTCTTCTGCGATATCATCCAGTTCGGGCCCTACGACGCGAATCTTGCCGTCCTCCACTTCAGCCAAATCGAGCGTCGTGACATATTCGAAGCCGGGCGTCGTGTTGCCGCCGAACTCGACGAAGGTCTGTTCCTTGCGGATGCGCTCGCCTTCGAACGCAGCGCCATAGGCAACTGGTATCGGTACCTTGGTCACCTTGATCTTGCAGCCGCGAACCTCCAGAGACTTCTCCACGATCCGGTCGATTGGCACGGACGAAACCACGTGTTCGTAGGTGCAGATACCGGTCGGCAAAATTTGCGGAATGTCGGTGTCGGCAATGGTGGGAAACCCATAGTTGATGGCTCCTGCAGCCGCCGCATATTTCTCTTCGGTGACCTCGCCCAGCGCCATAACAAACGCGAAGATACGGTCCTTGTTGTACTTGAGATTGCGCGCGTAATCGCCTGCCGAAACTCCCCCGAAGCTCAGAGCCACGCGGTTGGCGAAGCCGAGAGCATAGACCGCTGCCGAGATTTCCTTACCATAAGGCACCAGACGAGTTTCCCAACCCAATTGCACGCCCGCCTCGGCTAACTGTTCGGCGAAGGAAATACCGTGGGTGTGACCGGCCATAAAGACATAGAGGTTCTTCTCCTGCAACTCACGGGCGATGCGAACTGCGTCCTCGATGGTCGGTGCGGCGCCCACGATGGCGGCAAACCCAGGGGCGGAGCCGTCTACGAACTCGACTCCGCGTTCCCGGATAATGACGTCATTGGCCGCGCCCAGCCATATGCCGTTTACTGGGCTAGGGCCAATAAGATACTTGCAGGCTTCCAGGATTTCAAAAGCAAAGAGAGTGGCGATGCCGGCATCCAGCGTGTCGCCTAAATAAGGCAGCCAAAGATGATCGCTGGGCACGGCCGGCAGCAGCCGATGGCACTCATCCAGAATCCTCTGCATGTCCGAAAGCCGATCTACACGCTCGCCCAACAATGAATAGATAACCGGCAGCGAGTAAGCAGTATCGGGAAACCCAACGGCGCAATCGCCGCCCTTCGCTGCAAGGGCCTTGGCCAGGTAGTCTTCCGCGTCGCGCACGATCTGGTGAGCCCCGCGAATTGCCGATGACGAAATAATCTTGCTCATTGCAGTTCGCGCCTCGATTTCATGTCATACATCTTTCGTTCTTTTTGGGTGTTGATATGCAGTGCGTCGCGCTTGTGCTCGATGTGGGCCAGGAGCTTGTCGGCCGCGGCGATGGGATCGGGTTCCCACTCGAAGCGCCCGCCGGTAAGGCTGGTCATTTCCTCGCAGAGCAGGTTGTGCACATTGTTGCTACCCTCGACGTACAGCGGATGACCGAGCACGACGTACAAGCCGCTGGCAACGAAGTAGTGACCGATTGCCACCGCTTTTTCGCTCATCCATTCCGGCGCGGCGCCCGCTATCGGCAGGTCGGAGAGATCCTCGCCCAGGCCGCCCTCGGCCAAGATGTTGGTGGCGGCTAGCAGAATGCGGCTGTTGTCTACGCACGATCCCATGTGCAGGACGGGAGGAATGCCGACTGCCTCGCAGACTTCGCGCAAACTCGCGCCGGCTTTGGCCAGCGCCGCTTCCGGTGTCAGCAGGCCCGCCTTGGCGCAGGCTATGGCGGCGCAGCCAGTTTGAAGCACCAGCACATTGCGTTTGATCAACTCCTCCGCCAACCGTACGTGGCCTTGATCGGCGACCACCCTGGGATTGCTGCACCCGACAATACCGACAACACCGCGAATGCGGCCGTCGATAATGGCATCGTTCAGCGGGCGGAAGGTGCTGCGGAAGCGTCCGCCGAGCATGTGAAAGATGGTCTCATTGGAAAAGCCGGCCACCAGTTCCATCGATTCCTTGGGAATGTGCACGCGATCTTTATCGCGGTTCTCGAAGTTGTCGATGGCCTTGCGAATTATGTTGCTGGCCTGTTCGTAACCGCTGCGCACGTTGAAAGTGATCTGTTCCGCATCGGGGGTGTGGGCGATCTCAGAGGTGCTGAGCAGCTTGGTGTGGAAGCACTTCGCCACCTGCGAGAGCGACGGCATCACGCACTGCACGTCGATCACCATCACTTCGACGGCGCCAGTGACGATGGCCAACTCCTGCTGCAGAAAGTTGCCCGCAATAGGTAACCCGTGGCGCATCAGGACTTCATTGGCCGTGCAGCAGATACCGGCGACGTTAATCCCCTCCGCGCCCTTTGAACGAGCATATTCGAGCAGTTCCTCGCTTTGCGAGGCCACGGCGAGCATCTCTGAGAGCGTGGGCTCGTGTCCGTGAACGATGATGTTGACTTTGTCCGCCGACAACACGCCCAGGTTGACGCGGCTCCGAATTGGCTTGGGAGTGCCGAACAGGATGTCGGAGATGGTGGTGGCAATCATCGAACCCACCCAGCCGTCGGCCAAGCTGCACTTCAAACCTCCCAAAATCAGGTGGCGATAGTCGTGGTCGACTCCCATGTGCGTGCGGTGCATCAATTCCACCACGGCAGAGTCGACGCCCGTGGGGCTGATGCCAAGCTTGTTCCACAACGCTTGCCGCTTTTCCGGAGCCAGCCTCAAGGTGCCGTTGGGCTGCTCCGACCAGGCAAACTGAGTGGTGAAATAGTCGGCCAGATCGCCGGCGATCGTCAGTTGGTCGCGACCATCGGTTTCGATCTCGAAGAAACGCGCGGCTTCGTGCAGGCGAACCGGATCGGTAATTTTGTAGTCCCCGCCTTTGCCTTGCGACACCAGCTTCAGGGTGCGCACCAACGTGCGTCCATGATCGGAGTGGGCAGCGGTGCCGGCGGCGATTTCGCGCAGCAAGTTGCGTGCGGTGATGGTGTCGGCATTGGCGCCGCAAATGCCTAAAGGAGCTTTGGGAGTAATGCGGCAGGGACCCATATGGCAAAGCCGGCAACAAATGCCGTCCATACCGAACTTGCACTGCGGATGCTGCGACTGGTACCGGTCGAAGACTGTGCTTACCTCAGCTGCGCCTGCAATCTGCACCATCTCAACGATTGCCGGATCTTCCGAGACCGGTTGGCCAGGTGCTTTGCGGCCAGTAGTGGACATCAGTGTTTCTCCTCTTGGGCTGCAAACAGATTGGCGAGTAACTGATTCATGGCGATTCGCGCCGGCGCTCCCGGCGGAATCGTGGAAACTGGCACACCGTCAGCATCGAGTGCAGCAACATCTGGATCCACCGGAACGCAGGCCAGCAGGGGAAGTCCCGTAGCCTTGACGGCTTCAGAAATCGGCCCGGGCAGCGCCCCGCCCGGAACGCGGTTGACGATCAATCCACGTTGTCTGGCAGGGAGGGAGACTTCATCGGCCAGAGCCGAAACGCGCGCCGCGGTGCGAATGCCGCGCACGGTGCAGTCGGAAATAATCAGCAGATAATCCACCGAGAGCAGGGTGCGGCGGGAAATGTGCTCCAGGCCAGCTTCGCTGTCGATGACGATGTTGCGGTAGTTGCGCGACAGGCGGTCGAGCACCTCGCGCAGTACGTTGTTGGCGAAACAGTAGCAGCCCTGGCCCTCGGGCCGGCCCATCACAATCAGGTCGTAACCCTTCTGTTCTACCAGGGCTTGTTGCACGCGCAGATCGAGAAATTCCTGCTTGGAGACGCCCTTCAGAGACTGTACTTCCTTGCGGGCACTTTCGCGGATACCGCCCACCGTGAATCGGTAATCTACGCCCAGCGCCTCGTTCAGATTGGCATTGGAGTCAGCGTCCACCGCGAGGATCGGCGACTCGCCATGCGCGGCGAGCCAACTCACCGTGAGCGCCGATAACGTGGTCTTTCCGACTCCGCCCTTTCCGGTCATTGCCAAAATCATCTGTCCACCTGTGCGGTGGATGTGTGACGTCGAACCGCCACTGGGGTCACATATCCGCCGCGTATGCTTTGCGACCTATTGACCCGCCTTCGCCGCTTCTTCGAATTGCCGACGCAATTTCGCACTGACTTCGTGCAGCGTCTTGAAAACCAACTCGGCATCGGGAATCGGCAACGACCCTGTGCCGCAGGACGGAGTCACGAGAGCCTGGCTGCGAATCAACTCCGCGTCGAGTCCGGTCGCCTTCGCCAGTTTCTGAACGAGTTCGCCAAACTTGCCGACCAGCGAGTCCGGGGTCTGGGCATGGATCTTGGTGCTATTGGTGGGCACAATTCCAAACGCCAGCACCTTGCCGGCTTTCAGGTAGTCCTTAATGGCGTTGGCATAGAGCAGAATCGTGTCGCCATAGTCGAAAGCGTCAAAATTCAAAATGTCCACACCCGCATCAATCAGGATTGGCCACTCTGTGTTGCCACAACAGTGCACACCGGCCAGGGCGCCTTCTGCTTGTACCGCTTCGACCACCTCGTTCAACTTAGCGACAGCGTCGTCCCGGGTCACGCTGACATAAGTCGATGAGCCAAACGCCGACAGGATCGGTTCGTCGATGAAGCAAATGGTATTTTGCGCGAACTTCTTGAACTTACGGATCTGCCAGCGACACTTCATGGCCATCGCCTTTACCACCACATCCACGAATTCAGCGTTGTAATAAATAGCTCGCTTGTTCTCATCCACAATGGTCAGCCCAAAGCTGAGTGGTCCGGTGGTCTGCAGCTTCACGAAGGGACGAGTACCACCCGCAGCCTGCAGAGCGGACTCGAAGGCGTAAAGGCCTCTGGCAAAATCGGGGGTAATGCGGAACGCCTCGACATCTTCAGCGACGTAGCTCTCGTAGAACGCCGCCAAATCCGTGCTCGTATCACCGGCGGTGTTGATGTACATGCGTTCCTTTTCGCGATCAATCACCACGCGGGGAATGCCTTCGCTGTACTGTATCTCCATTTGCTCGTTAAGGCCCGTCGCTGGCAACTGCGGCCAGATTGGCGCGTTAGGAATACTCCGCAGGATGACCTGAACCGCCTTCTGTGGATCTTTATGCGGCAGACTGCCGATTGCCGTGGCTAAGCAGCATGGCTCGAAGCTCATGAAATACTCTCTTTCGCAGTACAGTACGACTGCAATGCTTTCTGAAGTTTTCGAAAAGGGTTGAGCAACTCCGAATAGCCCAGATCGGCCAGCGCCAAACCTTGCCGGTCAGCCTGCGCTATGCGTATGTCGAGCGGAATGGTTCCCAGGAGATGATTCTCTCCGAACTTGGACGCAATCCAGCGGTTATCTTCTTCCGGATCAGCCGTCTTGTTCAGAACCACTCCGAAGTGGCGAATGCCTAGGTCGGCAGACATCTGGCGAACTCGTTCTGCGGTCTCCACACTGCGCTGCCCGGGCTCGACAACTACCATCATCAGGTCCACTCCGCTCGCGGTGCCGCGTCCTAGGTGCTCAATTCCAGCTTCCATGTCGAGGATGACCACGTCATTCCGGCGAAGCACCAAGTGCGATACCAGGCTCTTTAGCAGTACACTCTCCGGACAAGCGCATCCTCCGGCGGCGCGCTGCACCGCACCAAGCACGAGCAGATCGACGCCTTCGTAGCGGACGGCATACCTCTCCGCGATATCGGAAACATCGGGATTGAGCTTGAACATCTGCCCGAACTCGCGCACTTTCGCTCCTGTGCGCTCTTCGATCAGCTTTCGCTCGGTTGAGATAGTGTGGATCTGCGAACGGAAAGAAGATGGTAATCCAAGAGCAGAAGCAAGATTTGCATCTGGGTCCGCGTCAACGGCCAACACCCGGTGTCCATCTGCCGCGTACAGACGGGCTAGCGTTCCCGCGACGGTGGATTTTCCGACCCCGCCCTTTCCCGAGATCGCAAGCTTCATTCGCTAGCCTCCTGCAAACGGAGAACCTGCTCGACCGCGAGCATCGCGTACCCGACAATCTCCTCGGCTGCGGCGCGAGCCGCGATCGGTTGGTGACAGCTGATGGCATCGAGAAGGGTCCGGTAAGCTGACAGTTCCAACGCCACCGAAGCAGGGAGTTGCACGGTATACGAAAGGGCGGTCCGTAACGGCTCGCGGATGATCGCGCTCAATTGCTCAAACAGCGCATTGTGAGAGGCCGCGACGACTGCGGTATGGAACCGTAGATTCAAATCGATAACCTCCTCTAAATTCTTCCCCCCCGCCACCAACTCCCGTTGTTCCAAGCATTGTTCAATGCTGCTTACTTCTTGAGGCGTAGCTCGGACGGCGGCAAATCCTGCGGCAGTCGGCTCAATAGCCAGTCGTACCTCGCAGAGGTCGCGCAAAAGACGCGCATCAGGATGCAATTTGGTGCGCCAGCTGAGGATGTCCGGATCGAGCAGGTTCCATTTCGTCCGCGGCGTGGACCGCATGCCCAATCGTGGGCGGACCTCCACTAACCCTTTGTCCTCCAATACTTTCACGGCCTCGCGAAGGATGCTGCGACTGACACCAAGTTGTTGACACAGCCTGGCTTCGTTTGGAAAGATAACTTGCTCCCCGGTGCCCATGATTTGCAACGCCAAAGTCCGCGTAACACAGTTGTGTAAGTTCTCCGGTGCGCTGACACGGGTGAAGGTAGTTTCCATGATCGGTAAGCATATCATATGATCATGCTTCAATTTAGATTTTGAAAGCACCTTTTAGGGACAGTCTGGAACCACATTGAGGGCGGTCTATAAATGGGCGTCCTTGAGATTGATCGGGCTGTAATGGGAGGAGTTCCCCCTCATCGTAGCTTGCGTCCAGTGCCGATCTAACCTGCTTCGGGGTCGGCGCAAAAATATTGCTTAAGTTTAAATCATATGATATGTT
>JBEKQP010000112.1:0-13422 GCA_049519595.1 Candidatus Korobacteraceae bacterium
GTTAGCCATATCCCGTGGCCAGAATCCTCGCCTGGTTTCCGAAGAACTCGCTGCCAGAGACAGCGAAATCCGGCAACAAGCCGGTCGCGAGGCTGCCAAGCGGCGCAAAGGCCAGAAGTATCTGCGCGGACTTTTCAGCGGTGGAACCTTTTGCGCCGAAGCGCAGGCGCTTTTCGCCAATCTCGTAGTGGATGTCTACTCAAACGTACCTTCGGGCGGCACCGCCAAACTCAACGTTTCCCTGCAGAGCCGGAAGAATACGGTGGTCGATCTTGGTGACGATGAATTTACGGTGGGCAGAGCGCATCCGATGATCGATTACTCATTACGCAATAGCCGCATTCTGCACGAAGCGGCGGACCCCGAAGTTGCCGTGATTCTTCTGGATGTCATTCTCGGCTATGGTTCGAACCCCGACCCCGCCGGCGAACTTTGCGAGGTGATTCGCGAGGCGAGCAAGACGGTGACGGTGATTTGTTCGATTACTGGGACCGACCAGGATCCGCAAGACCGGGCCGTGACCGGCAAACGGATCGAAGAGGCAGGAGCGATCGTCATGCCCAGCAACGCGGCCGCCTGCAAACTGGCGATGTATACCCTGCAACACCTGGAGGGAGGCTCCCTTGCACAAACTGTTTAGTAGCGAACTCAAGGTGATTAACGTCGGGCTGTCGACGTTCAAGCAGGCGCTGGATGACGTGCATGTGCCGGCGGTGCAACTTGACTGGAGGCCGCCGGTGAATGTCGATGCCGCCCTGATGAAGCGGGTTAGCTCCATGCTTCCGGAGATTGAAAAGGCGAATGCCAAGGCGGTAGAAATCATACAGGCCGGCACGCCGCACCTTGTCGGCATGGGCCGAGCGCTCGATGTCATTCCAGGCATGAAACCCGGCCTGCTGCTGCACGCTGGACCGCCGATCACGTGGGAGCGGATGTGCGGTCCCATGCGCGGCGCAGTCGTTGGCGCGTTGCTGTACGAAAAGCGTGCCGATAGTGCCGAGCAAGCCGAGGGGCTCGCGGCGTCCGGCCAGATCGAGTTCGCGCCCTGCCACGAGTACAATGCGGTTGGTCCGATGGCCGGAATCGTGTCTTCGTCGATGCCGGTATTCATCATCAGGAACGAGCAATATGGAAATCTTGCCTATTGCACCATGAACGAGGGGTTGGGCAAGGTTTTGCGCTACGGCGCCTTCGATGAGACAGTTGTCCGAAGGCTCAGGTGGATGGAGACGGCGCTCTATCCATGCCTGAAAGACGCGTTGGCCAGGATTGGAAAGCTCGATCTGAAGAACCTGATTGCTCAAGCCTTGCAAATGGGCGACGAGGTTCACAATCGCAACCGGGCGGCGACTTCATTGTTTTATCGCGCTGTCGCGCCGGCGATCGTGCGGACCTGTCCTAATGCCACTGTCGCCGCCGAAGTGCTGGAATTCATTAATAGCAACGATCACTTCTTTCTGAATCTCTCGATGCCGGCGTCGAAAGCGACGCTGGATGCAGCGCGCGGCATTGAGAACAGCAGCGTGGTCACCGTCATGGCGCGCAACGGCACGGATTTCGGAATTCAGCTTTCCGGCACGGGCGGGAAATGGTTCACCGGCCCCGCCGCCGTCCCAGACGCGCTGTTCTTTCCGGGGTACTCCAAGGCCGACGCCAATCCCGATATCGGCGACAGCGCCATTACGGAGACCAACAGCCTGGGAGGATTCGCCATCGCTGCTGCACCGGCCATTGTGCAGTTCGTTGGCGGCGGCACGGAGGATGCGCTTCGCTACACCAGGCAGATGTATGAAATCACGGTCGCGGAGAACTCAACCTATCGCATTCCGTACCTGAATTTCCGCGGCACGCCCACCGGAATCGATGTCGTCAAAGTTATCGAGACGAATATACTTCCGTTCATTGATACCGGTGTCGCGCACAAGCAGCCAGGAGTGGGGCAGATCGGCGCGGGAGTGGTCGACGCGCCCGTGGAGCCTTTCAAGAAGGCTTTTGAAGGCTTTGCGGAAAGCCTGCGAAAGTAAGATTTCGTGACATTTTGTTTTGAAAAAGAGAGAGGCGTAGATGACTAAAACAGAATTCCTTCAGTCGATGAGCAAGGTACGGATTTATGATCTCACCCAACGTCTGAGCATTCACACGCCACCATGGCCCACCTACATGCCGCTTGGCATTCAGTACTTCAAGCGAGTTGCCGGCGCGCACATGGGGCAAGGTGCCAATGGCCAGATCATCACCACCAGCAATCATGTGGGCACGCACATGGACGGCGAGATTCACTTTTATGGCCACGGCAGAGCCATCGGCCAGGTGCCTATCGAAGAGTGGGTCGGCCCCGGCGTTGTCGTCGATATTTCGAAAGAAGTGTGCGACTACGACCTGTATTCGCCCGAGATGATCACCAGCAAGGTCGAGGTCAAGGAAGGCGACATCCTGATCATCAATACCGGTTACCATCGCTACGCCTGGGATCAGGTGGAGTCAGATGAAGTGCGCTATTTTGTGAAGCATCCCGGCCCCGATCCGAAGTTCCACGAGTGGGCGTTGGATATGAAGCTGAAATGGATTGGCCTTGATTGCGGCAGCGCGGATCATCCGATGAACACCATCATCCGCGATTGGCATCCAGGCCCGTTTATTGAGGCCGAAAAGAAGCTGAAGGCAAAGTATGGTAAGACTTGGGACGAGATGTTCCCGCCCGAGACCTATTACCAGATTATGCACATCAAGTTGTTTCCCAAGAAGTTGGTGCATGCGGAAAATATTGGCGGGGAGATCGACGAGATCAGCAACCAGCGGGCTTGGATTGGCGCCTTCCCGCTGCGCGGAATCGAGTTGGAGTCCTCCATGTGCCGCATCGTAGCCATGTTGCCTCAGGAATAGTCGTTGCTTGGGGCCGCGAGCGGTGCTTGCGGCCCTTCCACCCCAACCCTTGCGCGGGAAGCCGACGGCGTGTCGCTCGCGGTTGTCCCGAGAGCATTTCCCGGTGGTACGGTTGATGTTTCCCGCGATGAACCTGCTCAGTGTCGGCGACCAAGTCGGACCGGGAATCTACGCGGTGCACTCCCGCTTCAAGCGCGTAGTCAATTTCTCGAACGGCCGGCGCTTCGTCTTCTTAGCAATCGAGGATATCGGAGCCGGGCCGCTGAGCATTGTCTTGGCCGACGCCGGATCGCAGCGGGCGTTGGCCCGAATCTCCAGTCTACGAGTCGAGGAACATCTCTTACAGGTCGATGAACACCGATTCAACCGCGATTGCATCGAGCGCTATCGTTCGGACTTCACACTTCAGGATTGCACCGCCGATCGCCTTTCTTTGAACCTGGAGTCGTTTCGACAGTTGCTGACGGAAGCATCGGCGGCAAACAGCTTGGCCTTTCTGATTGCGGCTGGAAGGGTTGGAAATTTCACCTCTTCCCTCGATCGAGCTTTTGTCAGCCGGATTCAGCGCGGCGCCGATCAGATTTTCGGCGGCAGCCTGCTTGATGGCGTTTCCATGCTGAAGGGATGCGGCGCGGGACTAACGCCAAGCGGTGACGATTTCATTGCTGGCATGCTCATAGGCTTGCATTTTGTTCAGCAGCTTCGACGCCGAGAGCTGCGCCGGGTGATCGATGCGGTATTTCGCGTCGCCACGGGTGACAACATCTTCTCCAACACATTTCTCGATCTCGCTGGCAGAGGACTGCTCTTCGAGAAAATGAAAAAGCTGATCATGGCCCTGCCGGGCGGAGAATCAGGCGCGGTTCGAGCCGCGGTGCTGGACCTGTTCGCCATCGGCGCCACTTCGGGAGCCGATCTCGCTACCGGATTGTTTATGACACTGCTTGAAGAGAACGGAGCGGTGACGAGGTGGAAGAGGGAAGCGGCGTCGCTTTGATTCGTGATCGGTTTGCTCTAGGGAACTTCCAGAGATACTGTATCCTTCACGGTGGGTGTCATCGTGAGGAGGTTCGCCGCTTTTGCGAACCGACGTGACGATCTATGCGTTTCACTGAGGGCGAGGGCAAACACATGGACCCTTACGTCGCATCCCAACGATATAGCCCTTTCGCAAAAAGCATATCCCGTGACGGTTAATTAATTTCGGGTGGCACCTGCTCTGAAAGCTCGTTCTTGCGACGCGATCTGACCGGTTCGAGATTCGGCAAAAAGTAAGCGAGAACGCCGATTGCCGGCATGAACGCACACATTCGATACACGAAATCAATGCTCGTCTTATCGGCGATCTTTCCCAACATGGCGGCAGCCACCCCCGCCACGCCGAAGGCAAAGCCAAAAAACAACCCGGAGATCATTCCAACCTTTCCTGGAATTAGCTCCTGCGCATAGACCAAGATCGCCGAAAACGCCGAAGACAGTATCAAGCCGATCAGGACGGTAAGGATGCCGGTCCAGAAGAGATTGGCATAAGGCAAAAGCAAGGTAAACGGGAGTACCCCGATGATCGAACACCAGATGACGTATTTCCGGCCGAAGCGGTCGCCGACCGGACCGCCGATCAATATTCCAGCGCCAGTCGAGGCGAGAAAGGTGAACAGGCGGATCTGTGCGTTCTGCACGGGCAGGTGAAATTTGCTGATCAGGTAGAACGTGTAATAGCTGGTTATGCTCGACATGTAGATGTATTTGGAAAAGATCAGCGTGAGCAGAATAACAAGTGAAAACGCAACTTTCTTGGAAGGCAGCGGCGAGTGAACACTCGTCATTGCGGTCTGAACTTTCTTCCGTGCGAATGTTGTCCGCTTGTACCAATTTCCGACCACGAAGAGCAGAACGATGGCCAGCAACGCGTCCAGTGAGAACCACGCAATGCTGCGCTGGCCCCGCCCGATCACGATGAATGCAGCCAGAAGCGGCCCCAGCGCGAAACCGAAATTTCCACCAACTTGGAAAATGGATTGCGCCAATCCGTGTTGTCCGCCCGAGGCCAACCTGGCCACGCGCGAAGACTCAGGATGAAAAATCGACGATCCTATGCCCACCGCGGTCGCGGAAATCACAATGGTATGGAAGCTGTTGGCCCGGGAGAGCCAGATCAAGCCGACGAGTGTGACAGCCATTCCACCCATCAGCGAAAACGGTCTCGGCCGGCGATCGGTATATAGGCCGATGAGAGGCTGCAAGAGCGAAGATGTGATCTGATACGTGAGGGTGATTAGCCCAATCTGCGCAAAAGTGAGATTGTAGGTTCTTTTGAAAAGCGGATAAAGGGCGGGCACCAGCCCCCCGATAATGTCGTTCAACAGATGGCAGAAGCCGATCGTGAACAGGATAGCAAATACAGGGGCCTCGCCTGCATCGGCCGGCGCACGAACCTCGTCAAGGCGGTTGGGCGTAGACATTGTCTCAGTTCTTTAGCACCTCGCGCGCACAGCGGAAACTGTCGCCGCTGTAACGTGCGTTCAACAATCTCTACGCGGGGGCGGTCACTCTGCACAGTGCAAGAAAAAGATAATACCAGCTTGGAGTCCCGCTCGCGAAGCTAATGCCGGCCTGCTGTTCCGAATCGCATCCGGTTTGTCGGCAGAGATCGCGAAAAAGCCAATGTGTCCTAGCTTGGCGTCGCGTAAAGTTCTTGCAAATACGGAGCACATTCCACTCGACGGGCGTTCGCGACGTAACCCTCTGGCCACCGCGCCGCCCGCCGCATGATAAATTGAAATTGCCTTGACTCCTCAGTTAGAAGCCATTTTGCGCGACACCTATCGCGAACTTCGCCCTCGGGCTGAGATGCCCGCCTTCGAGGTCCGCTTTTATCCCTTTGCGAACATCAATAACACCATTCGGTTGCGCGAGGGAACACTCAAGCTGCGCATCTCCGATATCCTGGAGGGAGCACCGGAGGCGGTTCTTCGAGCCATCATCCACATCCTCATGGCCAAGGTTTATCGCAAGCCAATCGAGGTGGGCCACGCCACACGCTACCGGCGCTACGTTTCGAGTTACGACCTGCAGCAGAAGGCGCACCTGGTGCGGCAGATGCGCGGCCGCAAACTTTTCGCTTCACCGCAGGGGCGCATCTACGATCTGGACGTTGTTTTCGAAGACCTCAACGTGCGCTTTTTCCATGGCCTGCTGGCGCGCCCGCGCATGTCGTGGAGCAGCGCGCGCGCCCGCAACAGCCTCGGCCACTACGACCCAGCCCATAACGCCATAGTTGTCAGCCGCATCTTCGATCACCCAGGTGTGCCGCGCTATGCAATCGAATACCTGGTCTATCACGAAATGCTTCACCTCAAGCATCCTGTCAAGCTGCGCGGCAGCCGTCGCTCTGTGCACGGTCCAGAGTTTCAGGCGGAAGAAAAGTTGTTTCCCCAGTTGGAACAGGCCAAGCGATTTTTGAAAACTATATAGCTAGGGGACTCTGAATATGTTCTCTGATGTTGATGACGCCAGTGTAAGCGTTTGATTCGAGAGACTCTGAACTGGATTTGCGGACGAAAGACGGTTGTGACGTTGTGCCATGCTGGGCCTACCTCACTCACGATGGGAGAGCAATGTCGGAGAAATCTTCGTGATACGATCTCGATTGCCTGATTGAAGCCCAGGATGGCGCGGCGGGGTTCAGTTTTCATCAGTGAATGTGGCTTGGCGTTGTAAATTCACCCATCCGCGGTATAATCCAGAGACATAACTCTCAAAAAGATCATGGCTCGGGGAGTCGAAGTTCTTTATGCGCAAAGTACCGTTGCTTGAATCGCTCCGGATTATCGGCCGGGGCTCACTTAACTGGCCAGCTGGCCGCCCCATCGTCCTCTCTTTCGAGGTAACGGATGCGTGTAGCTGCTATTGCAAGCATTGCGACCATGGTGGTCCCCGCGACGAATCTCGCAATATGAAGCCGGGTGACTACCGCCACTATACGTCGGTATTGCGGCCGTGCGTTGTCCAGGTCTCTGGCGGAGAGCCCCTGATGCGGAGTGACGTAGGGGACATCGTGCGGAATATCAAACAGGGTTCGAGTCTCCCGTACACCATCTTAGTGTCGAATTGGTCCCACATGACCGAGGAGAAGTACCGGGAAATGCATGAAGCGGGCGTGGACCAGTTCTCCGTCAGCTTGGATTTCCCCGACGAGCGGCATGACGAGTTCCGCGGATATCCAGGGTTGTATTCGCACCTTGACAACCTGATGCCGCGCCTGTCCTCGCTGGGATTTGACGACATCGTTTTGAACTCCTGCATTACAAGCGCCAACGTCGCAGAGATCAACCGGCTGGCTGACAAAGCGAAAGAGTGGGGAGTAAACATCAGTTACAGCTCCTACTCTGCGCGCCGCACCGGTTGCAAGGATCTTTCGCTGACGACACCCGCCCAACTCGCGCTCCTGAATCAAGAGCTGGATCAAGTGGAAACCCGTCGCGATGAGACCAACTGGATTGTTAACTCGCCTTCAACCGTGAGCGCGATGCGCCAGTTCTTCGAACGGGGCGGAGCACCAGGCTGCAAGGCCGGTCATCGTTTTCTGGTAGTGACCAGCGACGGCTTTCTACAGCCTTGCTCGATGGTCTTTCAACGCTATGCGCTGGAAGATCACGCGCGCATGGCCGAGGAATTCACCAAGAACAACACCTGCGACGAGTGTTATGTCTGTATCCGGGCTAATCTCGACAAAACATTTCCCCAGTTGCTTTGGGAGAACGTCAGCGGGTACCTGTCGGTCAAGGCTCCGGCTCGGTAAGGTTCGAGCCGGTGGGAGTTGCGCGAGGGGGACGTGGTGATCCACTCGCGCGCATTCGTTCTTAAACTCTGAAATCTTGAACCCTCTTGAACCATCTGCAATAGAAGGACTGGGCTGGTGCAACCCGGCTGCATGCCCCTCTGTGTCACACGTCATCCTCCCCGAGGCTTGCGTCCCATTGGCAATAGCTAGAGGCTGCTGAAAAACTGTTTTCTGAGGACGTCATCCCGAGCGAAGCGAAGGATCTGCTGTCTGCGCGTGCTGAAAGCAAAGCAGATCACAAGCGCAAAATCGGTGCGACCTCAGGATGACACTGCTATGAGTTTTTCAGCAGCCTGCCAGAGTCCGGGGCCTATGTAGCTGACTCATGACGGCCTGATCACTCTCCTATGTGCGCTGGATCACTGCGCCACGTGAACTATGTGTACAAACTCGCAGCGCTGGATCGCCAGGGTGAGTGGCGTCCGGATTTTTCCATCGGTTTCCCCAAATAATTGCTTTACCCGTTAGCGAATCGCGAGGCTCGAAATGGATGCTCGGCTCGTGAGTGAATTTCGTTCCATCGTTGGAGAGGCCGGCCTCGTAACAGAAGCCGAGCAACTCCGAACTTACGAATGCGACGGCCTGATTCTGTTTCGCGTGCTTCCTGACCTGGTTTTGCTTCCGTCCTCAACGCAAGAAGTACAGCAAATCGTGAAACTGTGCCACCGGGAGCGAATTCCGTTTGTGGCGCGCGGGGCTGGCACAGGGCTTAGCGGGGGAGCGTTGCCGGTGAAAGGCGGGGTGGTGATTAGCGCCGCCCGGATGAATCGCATTCTTGAAGTGGATATCCCGAACGCGCGCGTGGTGGTCGAACCGGGTGTAACCAATGCCTCTGTTACGGCGGCTGTATCAGCGATGGGATATTTCTACGCGCCGGATCCTTCGTCGCAATCGGTCTGCACCCTGGCGGGAAACGTGGCGGAGAATTCCGGCGGTGCGCATTGCTTCAAGTATGGAGTCACCACAACCTATGTCCTCGGACTGGAGGTTGTGCTGTCTGACGGTTCCCTGGTGCGATTGGGCGGAAAGAGGCTCGATGAGCCGGGATATGACCTGGTGGGCGCGTTTGTAGGTTCGGAGGGAACGTTCGGTTTCGTTACCAAGATCACATTGCGGGTGGTAAAGAAAGCGGAAGCTACCCAGACACTGATGGCGGCATTCAACTCGAGTAGTGAGGCGGGAGCCGCCGTGGGCAGCATCATCGCTTCAGGAATGTTCCCCGCCGCCATGGAGATCATGGACCGGCTTGCGATTGAAGCCGCCGAAGCGTCCGTTCACGCCAACTATCCGGATTGCCAGGCACTGCTATTAGTGGAACTTGACGGGTCGACCTGCGAGGTGGAGCTGTTGATGGAAAAGGTGGGGCCGATCTGCAAGGAGTGCGGGGCATGGGAAATCCGGCTGGCGAAGTCTGAACCGGAACGCATCGCGGTGTGGAAGGGACGCAAGGCCGCGTTTGCCGCCGTGGGCCGTATCTCGCCGAATTACCTGGTGCAGGACGGAGTGATCCCGCGCACGGCTTTGCCGCGGGTCCTGGGCGAAATCGACCGCCTTAAGACCGAAGCCGGTTTACGGGTGGCTAACGTATTCCATGCGGGGGATGGCAATCTCCATCCATTGGTGCTGTATGACCGCCGGATCGCCGGCCAGGAGCAGCGAGCGATGGTTTTGGCCGAAGACATCCTGCGGTTGTGCGTGGAAGCGGGCGGATCCATTACGGGCGAGCACGGCATCGGCGAAGAAAAGAAGCATTTCATGTCAGTCATGTTCTCCCAAGCCGATCTTAGCGCTATGCAGCGCTTGCGCACGGCTTTTGATCCGTATGAACTCTGTAACCCAAGCAAGATGTTTCCTCCTGACGTAAAGCCCAGTTTCTAAGCCGATCGTCCACGTGGCGGACCCCACCGAGAAGTGCGGGGCGGGCGGAGACGAATCGGGGCGATGGTGAGCAGCGAACAGGCAAGCCCGAGGGACGAGGTTATGAGCGAGGCTGTGGCACCCACGAACCGTGTCTGGACCGAATTAGCTGCCGTTGTGGGCCGCGAGCACATTCGGCCGGCCGGCAGCGGCGACGTGGTGGATGGCAGACAACCCTTCGGGGTGATTGCACCGGGCACGGCGCAAGAAGTCGCTGAGGTTCTGCGCTACTGCAGTTCCACTGGCTTGGCGATCATTGTGCGTGGTGGAGGCACAAAGCTTGGGTTGGGGAATCGACCGCAAAAGGCGGATATTGTCCTGTCTACCGAGCGGCTCAACCGGGTGATCGAGCATGCCTGGGATGATATGACGGCCACGGTCGAGGCAGGATGCACGATCGACAAACTTCAGAGTGCCCTTCGGCAGCATGGTCAGATGCTGGCCGCCGATCCTGGGCAGCCGGAACAGGCCACCGTGGGTGGGGTGCTGGCGACGGCAGAGAGTGGAACGCTGCGGATTCGTTATGGCGCCCTCCGCGACCTGGTCCTTGGCCTCGAAATGGCGTTGTCGGACGGGAGTGTGATCAAGGCCGGAGGCAAGGTCGTCAAGAATGTTGCCGGCTATGACCTCACGAAACTCGCGATCGGTTCGCTGGGGACGCTCGGCGTGATTACCCGGGCCGTGTTCCGTTTGCACCCTGTCCCATTTGACAGTGCCTCTTACAGTGCGAGGTTGGATTCAGCATCGGACGCAATGAACGTGGTGCTTGCCATTCTGGACTCCCAGCTCGTCTATACGGGGTTGCAAATTCGCGCACCGCGAGCCGACCAGATCATGATCGATGTGCGGTTCGAGGGCATCCCGGAGTCGTTGCAGGACCAGTTTGTGAAGCTGGGCCATGTTGCCGGCGTGCATCGATTCACCGGCGCTGGCGGTGAAGTTTGGACGGCGCGGGCAAAGCTGTTCGCCAACGCGACGAACTCGGTGATCTGCAAATGCAGCGTGCTCCCTGCTCAGATTGGAGCGCTCTGTAATGCGGTGTTTCGCCATGCGGAACTGAGCGGACTGGCGGCCATGCTGGTAGTGCAAGGAACCGGACTAGCGGAAGCGCGCCTGGATGCGGCCAGCCCCCGAGCGTGTGTTGATATGGTGAACGCACTGCGCGGTGAACTGGACCGCTTGGAAGGAACCCTGACCGTGCAGCGGTGTCCTGTATCGCTGAAAGACGAACTGGATCTCTGGGGCGCCGGGAAGGATGCGCTGCCGTTGATGTGTCGAATTAAGCAGCAATTCGACCCGGCGCGGATTCTGAATCCGGGCCGTTTCGTGGGGGGGATATGATCGAGCGGGCCGTCGCAGCACCGATGAACGGCAAGAGCAGATTCGATGATTATCACCCGCCCTCCGCGGAGTTGTTGAGCGTCTGCGTCCATTGCGGGTTCTGCCTGCAAACCTGCCCCACCTACCTGCTATTCGGGAAGGAGATGGACTCCCCGCGCGGTCGCATTTACCTGATGAACCTGGCGCTCGAAGGCGAGGTGGAATTAACGCAACGATACATCTCCCACTTCGATCGTTGCCTGGGGTGTCAGGCGTGCGTCACCGCGTGTCCGTCCGGAGTGAAATACGGCAACCTGATCGAGGCCATGCGCGGGCAAGTGCGGCGACAGTATCGCCGGCCGCTTGGCGAACGGGTATTGAGATACCTGATCGCGGCGCTGTTCAGTCATCCGCCGCGATTACGCAAGGCTGCGGTTCTGCTGCGTGCCTATCAGCGGCTTGGGTTGCAACGCCTGGTTCGCCGGATCCGTCTGACGTCAGTGCTGCCGGGTTATCTGCGCGCGATGGAACAGTTGCTGCCGGATCTGTCCCGTGATGGCGCCTCGGAAATGCTGCCGGAACGTATCGCTGCACAGGGCAAGAAGCGCCGTACGGTGGCCTTGCTGACCGGATGCGTGCAGAGCGTGTTCATGGCGGACGTGAACGCGGCCACGGCACGTGTGCTGGCGGCCGAGGGTTGCGAGGTTTTGGTGCCACGAGATCAGGGTTGTTGCGGGGCTTTGCTTATGGATCTGGGCGAAGAAAAACAGGCCCTGGAGATGGCGCGCAAGCTGATCAATCTGTTCGAGCCGTTACCGGTCGACGATATCGTGGTGAACGCCGCCGGCTGTGGCGCCGTGTTGAAGGAGTACGGCTACTTACTGCGCGATGATCCTGAATACGCGGCGCGCGCCCGCGATTTCTCCGCCAGGTGCAGGGATGTTTCTGAACTGTTGACCGAGTTGAAGCCGGTTGCACCACGGCATCCCCTTGCGTTGCAGGTCGCATTCCACGATTCTTGTCATCTGCAGCACGCCCAGGGATTGCGCGAACCACCCCGTGCCTTGCTGCGGACGATCCCCGGCCTGGAACTAATTGAGTTGCCCGAGGCGGCGGTGTGCTGCGGCTCGGCCGGCATCTACAACCTGCTCCAGCCAGAGACCGGGCGGCAGCTGGGTGCGCGCAAGGCCGCGAAGATCATGGCTACGCCTGCCCAGTTAGTAGTGACCGGAAATCCTGGATGCCAGTTGCAGCTCAATTCTCTCTTGAATGAAGAGCGGCACCCCCTGCCTGTAATGCATTACATACAGTTGTTGGAAGCGTCAATTTGTAGCGATAAGAACTCGATGAAACTTCCCGTTCCTGAGTAGCGGCATCCCGATACAGACCTAACAGGTTGCTGAAAAACTGTTCTCTGAGGGTGTCATCCTGAGCGCAGCGAAGGATCTGCTGTTCGTGCATGCTGAAAGCAGGTCCTTCGGCCGCGCAAGATCGGCGCAACTTCAGGATGACACTGCTTTGGGTTTTTCCGCAGCCTGCTAATGTAGCGTCCCAGAAGTTCGCGCAATAACTTTCTGAAGTGTCATTCTGAGTGAGCGCAGCGAACGAAGAATCTATGTATTTGATTCGTAATGCATAGATCCTTCGCTTCGCTCAGGATGACATCCTGAAAACTTATGCTGCGAACTTACGGGACAGCCTGCTAATGATTAAGAAACGAAATCCTGGAGTAGAGTCGTTCTTCAAATGCACGGTCTGCGAATTTCACCCCCGGAGCGCCGGGTAAACACAACGGGCACCCTTGCCTCGACGGGGAAGGGAAGAGCAAAGTCAAAGGGCGCCAATGCGAACACCTTGCGCGCACTGGCGCCCTACGCCGGTTGTGGTCAGCCTATCTCAACGTCCGAGTTGTGACGAAGCACATTGAAACGTCAATCCTGAGCTAATCCGCGGGTCATGGTCCCGCCGACAGCATACAACCGGATGATAATTTCCGGAATGCTCGCAGCACGGCCATCCCACTTGCCAAATTCTTCGACCACGCGTTACAGGATATCTTTCTTGTATGACTCCTTGGCGATCAGGGTGGCAATAACAGTGATCACCGAGAAGGAAATTATGTACAGCGACACCGGCCACGATTTGTTGTGGGCTCGCATCAGCATGATGGTCGCAAGCGGAAGGGATAGGCCGCCGGCAAAAACTCCAGCGAGCTGATACCCGACTGACGAGCCGGTGTAGCGGACCTTTGTCGGGAAAAGCTCGGCCAAAAAGCTTGCCTGTGGGCCATACATCGCCGAGTGTCCAACTTGCATGAATATGATTATGGCGGCCCAGCCCCACATTACATTCTGGGGAGCTTTGTCCAGCATCCAGAAGAGCGGAAATGCCAGAGCACCACACACGCAAGCGCCCCATAGGTAGACCACCCGCCTGCCCACTTTGTCGGAAAGCCAGCC
>JBEKQP010000113.1:0-13408 GCA_049519595.1 Candidatus Korobacteraceae bacterium
ATGCCAAAGAAGCTCTACGCATCAGCTAGTTCGCCGGCAGAGGGCATCTCGCGTTGATCTGTTCCGACGCGCGGCTGAGTCGTCCCGAGTGGTTGCCGCGATATATCCCTGCCCTCGATGGGCTGCGTGGCATTGCCGTCTCGCTGGTTGTTATCTATCACTGTCACACCAAACTCGGCGACGGATTGCTGAGCCGTTTCGCCGAGTACGGGTGGGCGGGAGTGAATCTTTTTTTTGTCCTCTCTGGATTCCTCATCACCGGCATCATCATCGAGGGCCGCGAAGACGCACATTTTTTCCGTAACTTTTATGCCCGGCGCGCGCTGCGCATCTGGCCGGTTTATGTCCTGCTGCTGCTGCTGAATTACATCCTGGTACCCATCCTGCTAGAGCACAATCCGTATCACGCCTGGCGGATCACCTCGACCGCGCCTTGGCTTTACTACGCACTCTTTGTACAAAATCTGTTCACGCTCGCGCTGCCTGGGCCGATCGGGCCGACTTGGAGCCTGGCCATCGAGGAGCAGTTTTATCTCGCATGGGCACCGATCGCGCGCCGTCTTTCGCTGCGCTATCTGGCTGTCATTCTGGTCACAGCATTTGTTGTTTCGCCAGCGGTTCGCGCCTGGAATACCGGTTTGCTCACGCCAACGCACACGCTGATTCATCTTGACGGCCTTGCCATCGGTTCGCTGATCGCGGTGTTGCTCAGGATGGATACTTTCAGCAAGTCCACATGGCACAAACTGGGCCTGGCTGGAATTGCGCTTGGCCTCTTCGGTGTGGGGCTCATGTTGTACCGCGGCACGGCGTTTGCCGACACGTTCCTGGCGCTCGGCTTTGGCGGCATGATGATTGCGGCCATTGTTTCCGCCCCCGGCAGCTTTTACGCCCGTGTACTTTGCGCTTGGCCGCTCAAGTCGATCGGCACCATCAGTTACGGACTGTACATGATGCACATTCTGGTATTCGTCGTGATCGGCAATTTCGAACTGCGAATGCTGCAGTACGGGACCCTGGGAAATCTCGCGGTGGTGGCCAGCCGAATTGTTCTGTCCCTCGGCTTCGCGGCCCTGCTTTGGGTGGGCTTTGAAAAGCCTATCCTGCGGTTCAAGCGCCGTTTCGAAAGTCCTCACAAGGTGCAGCACGAGGTCCCTGCGGCGGAGTTGGTAGCCGAACCCGTCCCAGCCGACTGAACCCCAACGCGGAATATAATGTTCGCCGATAAATCTTGTGCTTCACCCCGGCGCGTCCGGCCGCACAGAAGAAAGTAGGAAGATGCCATGCAGCAACAACCTAAGACGGCCCTGGTCGTGAGCGCGCACTCGGCGGATTTTGTCTGGCGGGCTGGCGGCGCAATCGCTCTCTATGCTTCGCGCGGCTACGAGGTGACCGTCGTGTGCCTTTCATTTGGCGAGCGCGGCGAGTCCGCGAAGCTCTGGAAGCAACCCGGCATGACGTTGCAGAAGGTCAAGGATGATCGTAAACGCGAGGCTGAGACCTCCGCCAAGATACTCGGTGCATCGATTCGTTTCTTTGATTTGGGCGACTACCCGATGCGAATTCCAGACGCGGCCATTGAGCAACTCGCGGATATCTACCGCGAAGTGAACCCGGAATTCGTGCTCACACACAGCGCAAGAGATCCGTACAACCACGATCATCCCCTTGCCTCCGCCGCGGCACAGGAAGCGCGGATCATTGCCCAGGCACATGGGCATCGTCCCGGTCAAAAGGTATTGGGCGCGCCTCCGGTATTCCTTTTCGAGCCCCACCAGACCGAACAATCCGAGTGGAAGCCCAACGTGCTGCTCGACATCACCGAGGTTTGGGAACGCAAACGGGCCGCCTTCGAGAGCATGGCGGCGCAGGAACATCTCTGGGAGTATTACACCAGGGTGGCACTTCAGCGCGGCTCGCAGGCGTCGCGCAACTCTGACCGCAGCATCAAGTACGGCGAGGCGTACGAACGCGTCTACCCGCAGGTAACAGCTGCATTCAACTGAGAATTCAGCGGCCATCGCGATGCACCGATGAGGTAAGCTGCTGAATTTGACCAGACGCGGTTCTCTGGGCAACAATCTTATTGCGAGATATACCATGGGTGCGGCACCGAAACGCGGGACCAAAAACAGCTTGCTTGAATCCTTGTCGCTGTTGCACAACTCCGACCATCTGGGAGTCATCATCGCCAGCGATGAGTTGATACTGGATGCGAATGACGCTTTCCTGCAAATGATCGGCTACACCCGCGCCGAACTGGAGGCGGGAGAACTGCGCTGGCGCGACATAACCCCGCCCGAACAGATTGAGCTGAGCGTGCGCGCACAGGAAGAACTGCGCAGCTTCGGTGTCTGCGCTCCTTTTGAGAAAGAGTACCTGCGACGCGACGGCTCGCGCTTGCCGTGTAATCTCGGCGCCGTTCGCATGCAAAGTGAGCCATTGCAGTGGGCGGCTTTCGTTGTCAATCTCACCGATCAGCGGCGATTGGACGAGATCGAACAGCGCAACCGGGAACTGCAAGCCCGGACACGGCTGGTCAACAATATCGCCCACGAAATCAATAATCCGCTGATGATTCTGAGCAGTACTCTCTATTTGTTACAGCGGCGCCACCAAGACGACGACGAAACCTTGAATCTGCTTGGCCAGGCTGCCGATGCCTTCACTCGCATCGGTGAGTCGCTGAAGGCGATCCTGGCAACCGCGGAGAAGCAGGGCTAAAGCAGCCCGTCCCGACGACCCAATCCTGAAAGCTAGGACAGTCCCAGCCAGCGCCAGTAAGTCGTTGCGCAAATCGTGTACAGAATACAAGCGACCGTGCACAGAACGACGCCGACCCTCGGGAAATCCTCTACCCGCAGCTTGCCGGTACCGTAAATGACGATGTTGGGCAAGGTGTTGTAGAACATCAGCAGCGGATAGCCACCGATAATCATTCCAGCCGGCAGAGCGAGCATCAGCGGGTTCATGTGCGAAGCCTCGGCCATCGACATGATGATGGGAAGCAGAGCCGTCGCCATGGCAACCGTGGTCGAGAAGAACAGATGCATGTACTGCACGATCAGCATGACCACGATCAGCACAATCAGAGCCGATGCCCCTTGCAGTCCGAGGCCTTTGAGGATTGTGGTGGCCAGCCACTTGGCCGCGCCGGTCTTCATCAGCATTTCGCCCAGCGATATGCCGCCGCCCGCAATCAGCAGAACCTGCCAGGAAACGCCTTCGTTAGCATCTTTCCAAGTGATGACCCCGAATTTCGGCAGAAACAGCAGAACGTCGCCGAGCAGGCAAACCACCGTGGTATCGAATTTGGTGATGTTCGCTGTCGCCCATAGGAAGGTAATGAACAGGAAGATCGCCAACGCGCGCCATTCAGCCGAAGTGGTCTTGCCCATCGCGGCAAGCCGTTCTTTGATGACGCGGTCGAGTCCGCCGGGGGTGGCGTTTTTCTCAGGTCTGTACACGCGCTGAATAAACCACCAGGTGAAGAACGTCATCAGCAGAGCCGGCGGAAAACCGTACAGCAGAAAATCCGCGTAGGTAACGACTTTGCCGGCCTTGGCAAGGAAATCGATGGTTACCGGGTTGGGAACCGTTGCCGTCAGAATGCCGGCGCTGATGGTGGAGTTAGTGAATGCCAAGACCAGAAGCAGGCTGGTGGCGAATTTTGACCGTTCCTCGGCGCCGAAAAGACTGATGATGCTTATGCACATAGGAAGCAGGATTGCAGTGCGCGCCGTCGTCGATGGAACCAGGAAGGCCAGCACGATATTGGCAAGCATCACGCTGAGCGTGATTCTCGCCGGCGAGGAGCCGGTCTTCGAAAGAATGATGTAGGTAATTCGTTCCGCGAGCTTGGTTTTGACCATTCCCGTGGCGAGAATAAAACCGCCTAGAATCAGGTACGCCGACGGTGAAGCAAACCCGTTCAAGGCACCGCCAACACTCGCGATGTGCATGAACACCGCCGCCGGCACTACCAACAGGCTGCTGACCGCCAATGGAAGCGCCTCGGTCAGGTACAGAACAAAAATACCTGCAAACAGGGCCAGAGCCTTTTGTCCATCAGCCGACAAGCCCTGCGGCCGGTTCATAAACCAGATCGCCGCGGTCAGCAGGATGGCGAGAGGAATTCCTATTCTGTGGCGAATCACGTCGAACCGGTTGGGTGCGGCAACCTGCTGAGTGATAGCGGCTGTTGACATCTCGTCCTCCGTCCTGCGCACGGAACGGGTGCAAAGCGAGGTCCCAACCCTACGGGCAAGCCCCGCCGCACTCCGAATGTGATTTTCTGTTGCTCAAAGTATAAGCAGTTCGCGCCAGAGTTCAAGACGAATCCGACGGCGAAGCCCATCTCGGAATTCAGCTTTCGGTCGTCAACTGGTAACATTCCCACGTCGCCGAATTGGCGCGCATGGAGAGGCATTCATGAAGGCTTGGGAACTAGTGAAGTTCGGACAGGAAAAGAACTTGCGACTGGTTGAGCGTCCCGTACCCGTGCCGGGACCGGGGGAAGTGGTGGTGCGGGTGCATGCGGTTTCGCTCAACTACCGCGACAAAGTGCTCGTCGAAGGCATTTACATGCCCAGCCTGCAATTACCGTTCGTGCCGGCATCCGATGCCTGCGGCGAAGTCACGGCCGTGGGCGATGGCGTCACCCGGGCTGCGGTCGGAGATCGCGTCACCGGCCAATTTCGCGTGCGCTGGATCGACGGCAAGCCCGGGCCGGATGAGGTCGCGCTCTCTCTGGGAGGTCCGCTGCCGGGAGTGCTCGCCGAATATGTTCTATGGCCGCAGGAGGCGGTGGTGAAAGCGCCAAGCCGCCTCAGTTACGAGGAAGCGGCGACTTTGCCCATCGCCGGGCTTACTGCCTGGTTTGCGTTAATCGAAGATGGCCGGCTCAAGGCTGGCGAATCGATCCTGGTGCAAGGGACCGGCGGCGTATCACTGTTTGCCGTGCAGTTTGCCGCCATGGCCGGAGCGAGGGTCATCGTGATTTCCAGCAGCGACGAGAAATTGGCAAAGACCAAGCAACTGGGCGCCAACGATACCGTCAACTACCGCACCACGCCGGAATGGGATAAGACCGTGCTGGAGTTGACCGGCGGACGTGGGGTCGATCATGTCATAGAAGTCGGCGGCGGCGAAACCTTCAAACGCTCGCTCAACGCTCTCGCCATAGACGGGCATGTCGCTGTCGTCGGCTTTCTGGGAGGCATGGAGATTAACGTCGATGCTCGCAGTTTGATTCGCAAACGGGCGCGCGTTCAGGGAATCGCCGTAGGTCACAGACGAGCGTTCGAAGAGATGAATCGTGCCATTGAGACACACGGTCTGCGGCCTGTCATCGACCGCTGCTTCCCATTCACCGATGTCAGGGAAGCGTTCGACTATCTCGACAAAGGAGCCTTCGGTAAGATCGTCATCCGCGTGATCGAATAGACAAGGCTGAGGCCGTGGCCTCGCCGGTTAAGACTTGTCTGACGAAGCAGGGCCGGAGTTCTGTTCCGCAGTTCCGGTGGGGTGGTCCTGTCCCGCAACTAAAGACATCCGCTGGTGGGCTTTGAAATGAGGAGGACACCGGTGAACTTGCTCCGCCATCTGGAGATTCTCCGGGCATGCGCTTCCGGCAACTTTACCGCAGTGAAGACAGGTGGAAACGATGATTCCATTTGGCGTTCGTCCACGGCAAAAACCACTCAGACCTGCAGGTTTAGCAGCCATTGGCCCTCCCTGGGTTCGAAAAGCGTGCCACCTCTTCGAATCGAGATGACAGCAACATGACGCCAATACGACAAAGATGCTATCTGGCCAACCAGAGCTACTTTCTTTGTTGGCGGCGACAATAGTTAACAGATGCAGAGTAGCTGGCCAGAGCTGCTTTTTTTTGCTAAACCTGTTCTTAAATTCCTGTAAGGGCTCCGTAAGGCTGGTTAGCCACCAAAGTGCGGGATGGCGACCGGTCGCGAGAGCTGCTCTATGCCTGCTCCTGTAACTTGCGAAAGTGTGTAAGGATGGCTTCGGCCTGACGCCGGCTTACGACTGCGCTAAGCGCTGCAGCGTCGGCCTGCTGGATGGCCCGTACCGAACCGAAGTGTTGCAGCAGGCGGCGGGTGGTTTGCTCGCCAATGCCCTCAATCTCGCGGAGCTCTGTTGCGCGGTCGCGTATTTGTCTGCGCTTGCGGTGATAGGTAACGGCGAAGCGGTGCGCTTCATCGCGGATCTGCTGGATCAGGTGCAGCACTGGTGAATGGCGGTCGAGGACAACAGGCTCGCTTTCCTGTCCGTAAACATAAATAATTTCCTCGCGCTTCGCGATCGAAGCCAGTGGCTGCGTGATCAGGCCAAGCGCCTCCAGGGCCTCTGCCGCCGCGTGCAACTGCCCCAGGCCGCCGTCGACGAGGATGAGCGAAGGCAGCGGCTTCTCTTCCTCGCACAGTCGCTTGTAGCGCCGCGTCACCACCTCGCGCATGGCGGCAAAATCGTCAACCCCATCGACACTGCGGATGATGAACTTGCGATATTCCGAGTTGTGCATCTTGCCATCTTGCCAGACGACCATCGACGCCACGGTTTCCGCACCTTGTATATGCGAGATATCGAAACACTCGATGCGCTCGGGTAGCTCGGCGAGATTAAACACGTCCTGCAATACGCTCTTGAGCACGTCAGTGCGCGGCTTGAGCACGCGGAAGCGCTGGTCATAGGACTGTCGTGCATTGTTGCCTACCAAGTCGATCAATGAGCGCTTCTCGCCGCGCTGTGGCACTTCGATGTGGATACGCGCCTCGCTTTTCGCCGAGAGCAGTTCGGCCAGCGCCTCGCGATCTTCGAAATCGACTGGAATGTAAATGAAGCGCGGCACGTACGGTTGGTCGACATAGAGCTGCTTGAGCAACGCGCTGAAGAACTCCCCGGTATCGAAGCCGGCTGCCGCTTCCAATTCGCCAAGGTCTTCCCAGAAGAACTCGCGCCGGTCGAGCGCCTTGCCGCCGCGCATGTGGAAGAGGTTGACGGCAAGCATGTGATTCTCGAAATGAAAGTTGAGCACATCGGCATCGTCGCCCTCGGCGGCATCCATGCGCTGCTTTTCCTGCAATTGCTCGACGGTGGTGATGAGGTCTCGATACTTGGCGGCAAGTTCGAACTGCTGTTGCTCGGCGGCGCCTTGCATGCGCTCCCGTAGCGACCGCGAGAGGTCGGACTGACGGCCTTCCAGAAACATGCGGACGTCGCTCACGGCTTCGGCGTATACCGCCGGCGTAGTCAGGCCGGCGACGCACGGCCCAAGGCATCGCTTAATGTAGTACTGCAAGCACGGACGCGCGTGGTCACGCGTGAGATCGACTTTACAGGACGGTACCAAAAAGTGCCGGTGGATGAGGTCAACAATACGGTAGGCAAGGTTCGCCGGAAAATAGGGACCGTAATAGACTGAACCATCGCGCCTCAGCCTGCGCGTCACGTAGACGCGCGGAAAGCGCTCGGCTGCCGTGAGCTTCACGTAGGGATAGCTTTTGTCGTCCCGCAGCAGAATGTTATAGCGTGGCTTCTTCTGCTTGATGAGGTTGTTTTCCAGCGCCAGCGCCTCACCCTCGTTGGCTACAACGATGTACTCGATATCTACAGCCTCGCGTAGTAAGCTGCCGGTCTTGGCGTTTTCGGCAGCGCCGTCGAGAAAATAGGATCGCACCCTGGCCCGCAGGTTCTTGGCCTTGCCCACATAGATAACTTCGCCTTCGGCGTTCTTGTAGAGATACACGCCGGGGTCGGTAGGCAAAGTGCGAATTTTCTGATTCAGGTCCACTTTGAGTTAAGGCAACACTGTTCTAATTGTAATGGCCCTGGCAAGGCAAATCGAAAGGTCGACGACCCCTTTCCGCCTCAGAACGATCTGGGGCGCCCTGCAGGTGGATCGTCATGCGTGACCAACAAAGTGGCGCTGTACAACTTCCTTTAACCTTCAGCGGCACGCATTTCGTCGCCTCGCAGCTTAATTTTCAGCAGACTGCCGAAAAGTGTTTCCCGAGGGTGTCATCCTGAGCGAAGCGAAGGAGCATGCCTTACGAATCAAATACATGGATTCTTCGCTCGCTGCGCTCGCTCGGAATGACGCTTCAAAGGGTTATTGAGTGACTTTACGGGACACTACACTAGAACCAGGTGACATGCAGGGCGCAGCCTGCTGAAGGTCAATCCGGGCTCACCGAAGGAACGGGTTGGACTCGCGCTCTTCGCCGATGGTTGTCAGCTCGCCATGTCCCGGTACCACGACTGTTTCGTCAGGGAGCGCCAGCACGCTCTCGTGCAGTGAACGAATGATCTTGTCGTAAGATCCGCCAGGCAGATCGGTACGGCCAATGCTTCCGGCGAACAACGTGTCCCCGGCGACCAATCGTTTTTCAGGCTCGAAGTAAAGGCAGATAGAGCCTTCAGTGTGTCCCGGCGTGTGCAGCACTTTGGCTTCGATGGCGCCGGCCTTGACTGAATCGCCGCTCGTTATGCTCTGGTCAATGGCCACTTTGCCGGGCGGACGCATCCCGAGCCACGTCGCCTGAGTGTCCAGCATGCGCAGCAGTTCGGAGTCGTTCTGGTTCAACAGAATGGGCGCGCCGGTGCGTTGCTTGAGCTTCATGGCTCCGCCGACGTGATCGATGTGGGCATGCGTAACTACGATCTGCTTTACCTGGAGTCCGTGGCGGGTCACGATCTCCATGACCGCTTCGATGTCGTCACCTGGATCAATGACCATGGCCTCGCGGCTGTTCTCGTCGCCTACGATGGAGCAATTGCACTGCAACGGGCCAACAGGCAGAATTTCGTGAATCATATATTCATCATACCGGACAAGGTGATCAGCCGCCGCAAGCCTTCGCCGAAAACGGTCTCCGGCGTGATGAGGCTGAGCACGAGAAAGCATCCTCCGCTAAAGTTGAAAAAGTGCCCGGGATGCACCAGGACGTTGGCCTTTCGAAGCAAGGCGAGCACGAACTGCTCATCGGAGCACACGGCAGGAATCCGCAGCACGACGTACCAGCCGCCCTCGACGCGCAGCCGATGACAAAGCTGCTGCCGGGAAAGTTGAGCGTCCAACTCGGCGAGATTGTTGCGAATTCGCTGACCGAGTTGCCGTTGGACGGAGTGCCGAACCTCCAGCAGCGCCGCAGTGGCGAGTTGCACAGGCGCATTGGGAGATAAATAGGTGTCGGCGATTACTTCCAGTCGATTCATGGCATCGGCGGCCAAGCCCTCAGGCCCGCTGCAAGCGATCCAGGCCACCTTCATCTGTGGCAGGCCGCTGATCTTCGACAACCCGCTCAGGGTAAAACTCAAGGCACCGTTGTTGCCGATGAAGCTGCGCCGTTCAGCGGATTCGATCCCGTAGTCAAGAAAAACCTCGTCGGCAATCAGCGCCATATGATGCTCGCGGCAAAGGACGTTGAGCCGTTCGAGTTCCCACCGCTTGACGTACGAACCGGTTGGATTATTGGGCTGTACTACCAGCACCGCCCGCGATCGCGCGCTGATGCCGCGGCGTAACGATTCAAACTCAATTTGCCAGCCCTCGTCGTAAACCAGCTCAAACGGAACCAGGCGAACGTCCTGGATATCGGCCAAGAACTCGAACAGCGGATAACTCGGGCTCGGGACCAGCACCTCGTCGCCGGGGTCGCAGAGCAGGCGAAAGCAGTAAGAATAGGCTTCGCTGGTGCTGACCGTCAGGATTAAACGCTCGAGATCGATAACGATTCCCTGCTGCGCGTAGTAGTTCGCCACGGCTTGGCGCGTCGCAAGCAAGCCCTTGGCGGCAGGCTCATAGGACAAGGCGCGTTCGTCGGCCAAGGCACACGCGATCTGCCGCGCGGGATACTCCAGACCAACGCAAGTCGGGTTCGATGCCGTCAAGTCCAGCAGCTCTTGAGCACTCCTGCCGTGCTCCTCAAGCGCGAGAGTGAGCGCATTCGGCGCCAGGTTCCAATTGGTGCGGCGGGCAAACATTCGGACTCCAATCTATCATTCCCAGGCTACCCGGGGATTCGACGCGCCGTTTGCCACGTTTAGGGGCTGTTGCTGAGGTACCAACCTGATGTCCCTTCGTTACCCTGCAATTAATACCCAACTTGCAGGAAACGGGGCTAAAATACACTCCAGCAGCTTACATGTGAGCGGTTGCGTCCGGCACGGCCAGTTGGAGTGGTGTGCGGTGCGCAAAACTCACGCTGGGGGAAGCGATGAATGCTCTTATGCGATCCGCAATCATACTAGTGCTCAGCCTGAGCGCATGCACTGTGCTTGCGCAGAGCCTGGGAGAGGTGGCACGCGAAACCCGCAATGCGCCTCACACACGCGCCAAGACCGTGGTGACTAACGACGAGATTCCTTCAGTCGATACCATGAGCACAGCTGCGAAAGCCAATACAGCGGACGACAAGACCAGCGTTAAAGGCGAGAGCAAAGCAGACGGCGAGAAGGCAGCCGATGCCAAGGGATCGACCGACAGCGAACTAGCGAAGAAAGATGAGGAGCAAAAGAAACTGGAAGCTGAGTGGAACAGCAAATTTTCCGCCCAGCGGGAAAAAATCTCACTCCAGGAGCGGGAGCTCAAAGTTTCGGAGCAAGAGTTCCAGCAAAAACAGGTCGCTCACATTGCTGACGTGAACGCGCGCGTCAACAATCAGCAGCAGTATGCTGAAGCCGAGAAGCTCGACCAAGAGGATTTAGACCAAAAGAAAGAGAAACTGAAAACAGAACGCGAGAAGCTTAACAGCATGCAGGAAGATGCCCGGCACGCCGGGGTCAAACTCCCCGACTGAATCTCTGTTTTTCCGTGATCTCGTCGAACCATAAGGCACGCTGATGAAGCGTGCCTTGCTTTTTGATGTTGCCGACGCTCAATTGTTGGGCGCTCCGACTGCAGGCGCGGAGTTAGCCGCCCCCTGTTGCCGGGCGGCGTCAGGTACGGCAGCAGGCAACTTGGAAAGCGCCTTGCGTGCCTCATTGGCGCGTGGGCCGTCCGGCAGAAGCTTCAGATATGCTTCGTAGCCGGTTCGTGCCTCCTGAAGGCGTCCGAGCTTCTCTAAGCTCTCGGCGGACTTGAACATCGCCACCACATCGTTGGGTTTCCACTGCAGAGCTTCCTGGTAGCGGCTGAGAGCGGCTCTGTAGTTGTCCCGCTTGAAGTAGAAATCGCCGACTTCGATCGCCTTCTGTGCCTTGTGAGGGTTGTAGGAACGCGTGTCCAGCGCGTCGTTGGCTATACCGCTGTGCGGGTGCGCTCTGGCATCGCCCATCGGAGGACCAATGTCGACTTTGGTGTTCTTACTGGAACTCTCACCGACGGCATCCCCGGGAAAAGTGGTATCAGTCGACGGAATTTTGGTGGTTTTCTGTTGTTTTGTTGGCAACTGTGCGGGGAAATCCTCGGGAGGATATTGCTGCGCCGCCGCCCAACCAGCCAGCAAAACCCAGACCGTTCCGACAATCACTCGCTTCATAGATTTATTGTAAGTCAGCGGCTCTCCCGCTGGCGAAGACGGAATCGCCGAATGGTTCCTCGTTCTTCGCCTTCCACTTCCACCTGGAGCTCAGCATTCACCGGCAGTGCACCGGCGATCCTAAGCCCGGCCATGCCTCCGTGGTCGGTTACGGGTTCGGAAATTAGCTCGGGAGGAACTGCGCTGTCTGGTTCAGTCAGAAAGCATCTGAGCTTCACATTGCGCGCGGGAACTCCGGCACGGATTGCCTGGAAGTCCAGGACGAGCTCTGCGCCTTCACGCCTGGCGCTCGTGCAGCGCAAGCTGACATTCAGATCGGGAGTCTCCGATGGCGTCAACTCCAACTGCCCTGCGCGAATGGACTCCACCACGGACCGGTGCTGCACGCGCAGAAACTCCTGCACGGATTGCGGGTCTCCGTCGTGTTCCGATGGAGTCGAGCGCTTGGTAATGCAGTGCCCTTTGACGAACACCTGAGTCTCGAGCAGTCGCTCGCAGCCCCGCGCTTCGCTTTGGACGTGATAGACCGTGTCGCCTAGGCGGATCTCGGTGTTATAGCCAAAGATCACAAATTCTCCTGGCGGCAAATACCTTTGGGAAGGACTCCATGATTGTCGAACAATTCCTTGCTTCCTGCAAAGCACATTCTTGTTGTGCCGCAAAATAATAATGTTGCCTCCACGGATTACTCGGCCCAATACCGAGCTCAACCCCTAGGAGAATTTTTCGCAGGCTGCTGGCCATGCGTTCTGCTGTGCGTTCTTGACTACTGGGACGCCTGAAATCTACACTCAAGTGTTCGCCTTACGTTGCTGTTGCCCGAGGGCGGCCGTCCTATGCCGGATAATTATTTCGTGCGGTACATTCCGCTCCTGCTTCACGTGCTGGTCGCCGCCGGGCTAGCCTGCGCCATTGTTGTGCTATCGACCCTGGTGGGACAGCACAAGACCAACCGGGTCAAGATGTCTCCTTATGAATGCGGCATGCTGCCCGTCGGGGATATCAAGCAACGCTTCTCCGTAAAATTCTATTTGGTCGCTATGTTGTTCATCCTGTTCGACGTAGAGGCGGTTTTTCTGTACCCTTGGGCCATTCTTCTCAAGGAGCTAAAGATGTTCGGCTTCTGGGAGATGGTGGTGTACATGGCGATCGTGCTGGTCGGTCTGTTTTACATTTGGAAGAAGGGCGCACTCGACTGGAATAAGCCAACGAGGAATGAGGTCCTGTAACCCTGATGGCACTGGCTCCTGCGATTACCGATCTTGAACAGCTAAAGGACCGCCCGGCGATGGCCCGACTGCTCTCCTGGAAGGCGGATGCGGTTACCGGTGCGAAATTCGATCGCGGTGAACTGACAATCTGGGTTCGCCGCGAATCATTGCGTGAAGTTTGCGCGCTGCTTCGCGACGATGCCGCCACGAGGTTCAACTTTCTCTCCGATATCACATGCGTGGACTGGTATCCGGAGGAACCACGCTTCGAGGTCGTCTATTCTCTGCTGTCGATGCCGCGCAAAGATCGCATCCGGATCAAGGTAAAGTTGAATTCGGCCGATCCAGGCGTGGAGTCGCTCACCGACCTTTGGCCTGGGGCAAATCCTTTCGAACGCGAGGTCTTCGACCTGTTTGGAGTCCGTTTCCACGGCCATCCGTATCTCCGCCGCATCATGATGCCCGAGGACTGGGAGGGTCATCCACTGCGCAAAGACTACCCTGTTGAGGGATACCGCTAATGGCCGCCAAGTTCAGCAGCCTTGAGCCTGTGGTCGAGGTCATCGGAGACGACCGCACGATGGTCCTCAACATGGGGCCGCAGCACCCTTCCACGCATGGCGTGCTCAGGCTCTTGCTGGAACTCGATGGCGAAACCATCGTCCGCATCCGGCCTGACATCGGCTATCTGCATACCGG
>JBEKQP010000114.1:0-26262 GCA_049519595.1 Candidatus Korobacteraceae bacterium
TCTTATCCTTGTGCGATTCAACATACAACGTGGATTCGGGCACGAAACGCTGGACGAACAGCACGAACACGGCTGGAAGCAGACCGATACCGAAGAACACCCGCCACGCCATCGCCTGCGAAAAGTATCCGAAGATTATCGGCATCATTGCCGTGGATAACGCATAGCCAATCGCGTATCCGCTCTGCACCGAAGCAGCCACGCGTCCGCGAAGGCGAGGAACCACAGTCTCGCTGATGAGCACGCCACCGACCGCGGCTTCTCCGCCGTAGCCGATTCCCTGGATACTTCGCGCCAGAAAAAGCTGCCAAAAGTTATGCGTGAAGGCTGAGAGAAAGGTGAAGCACGCCACCAGCAGAATCATGATCTGCAATACGCGCACCCGCCCGATGCGATCCGCCGCGATTCCTGCAATCCAGCCCCCGACTGCCGAACCGACCAAGGCAGCCGAGGCAATCACGCCGGCTTGCGGCTTGGTAATGCCCACAATGGCGATCAAAGTCGGCATGACCAAGGCATAGATGGTTGTGTCCATCGCATCCAGGCCCAAGCCGCCAAAGCACGCCCAATAGGTCAGTCTTTCCCGGCCATTAAGCTCGGAATACCAGCCCAGATTGCCCTTCTTTGGTTGTTGCGCGACCGCAGCCGCGGATTTGTCATCGCTTTCCGCCATGTTCCTGCCTTCCGTGATTTGGCTCGACCGAGAGAATAGCGCGCAAAACGCCAAGCGTCAGCTCAGAGCTCCTCGACGGTTCTCGGAAAAATTCTCTGGTACGCCTCGGCATGCGTAATCTTGCGCTCAGTCCGTCGCCGCGCAGTGTTGCCGCGCTGCTCCGCAACGTTCTTGTAGTAAGGCCACATCCTGGTCTGCGACTTGATACACAGCATCGCGCGCCACTTCATCTCCCAGACCTCGGAGATATCAAGAAGTGTATCCGGCCGGTATTCACAAAGTTCACTCTGGTGCGGCTCGAAGCAATACACCTGGGGCGCAGCGATGATCTTGCCGCCTTTTCGTCCGGGCGCCTGGGCCACCATGCGCGCCTCCAACGCCAGACGGCAAGCCGTAACGTGATCCCAGTTCGAAGGATCGACCTGCGGATGCGTCAGAATGAATCGTGGCTGCGCGTCCCGATAAATATCCGCCAGCCTTTCGACAATGCTTGGATCTGGCGCCAGCAAATAGTCCTGCTGATCGAAAAAATGGATCTCGGCTCCCAGCACCCCCGCCGCTTGCTCTGCCTCAAGCTTGCGGCGAGATCGAACCTCCTCTATGGTGAGGTTCGGCTCCGCCGCCCACACCTCGTTCGACTCGCCCCGCTCGCCCGCGCTCAGGCAGACCACGACCGCCCGGTAACCGTGCTGCTTGGTATGAACCGCAATCGCTCCGCCGGCCCGCCAAATGAAATCGGCGGCGTGCGCACTCACCACGACCAGTGATTTATTTTCTGCTGAAGTCAAGTCTCCCTCGCTGAGTCTAATGCTTTGCGGCTGCCGCGGCCCATCCCGTATGGTCCCTGCCTTTCAAATTCAACATCGTTCGTGCTTCGTCAGCGCTGGCGATTTCAACACTGAGCTGCTCTGCAATGTTAACCACTCTTTTCACCTGATCAGCGCTGCCCTTCGCCAGTTGGCCAGGTCCCACGTAAAGATTATCCTCCAGGCCGACTCGCGTGTTTCCGCCCATTGACATCGCGACTGCCATCAACGGGAGCTGAGCCTTTCCGGCCGCGCACGCCGACCATGTAAAGTTCTTCTCGCCAATCGCGCGAACCGCCGTTTCATACAAGAAAACCAGATTCTGCGTGGTGGCCTGGATGCCGCCGAGAATCCCCAATACAAACTGCATGTAGATCGGCGCTCGCATGACCCCAAGATCCATGAGGTGCCTGACATTGTTGATCATTCCAACGTCATAGATCTCCAGTTCAGGGACGGTTCCAGCATCCTGCATCGCCTTGGCGTAGTACTTCAACGTCCTGAAGGTATTCGAGAATATCAGGTCTTCGGTCGATTCCAAATATGGGATCTCCCAGTCAAAACGCGGCTGCTTGATCTTAGCGATCAGAGGATAGATGGCGAAGTTGATCGACCCGGAGTTCAGCGAAGCCAGCTCGGGCTTCAGCACGCTAATGGGCCGTACCCTTTCCTCCATTGACATGCCGATGCCGCCGCCGGTGGTGATGCAAACCACCACATCGCAACGGGCCGAAATCTTACCGACAATCTCCCGATACAAATTGAAGTCGCTGCTTGGCTTTCCTGTTTTTGGATCGCGCGCATGAATGTGCACCACCGCGGCGCCGGCAGCATGCGCCTTAATGGCATCTTCAGCGATCTCGTCAGGTGTGAACGGCAGGTAGGGAGAGAGACTGGGAACATGAATAGACCCTGTTATCGCGGCCGTTATGATTAGCTTTGCCATAAGCGGGTATCTCCTTATTGTTCACTGAATCGCTCGAATTGTTACTGCTCGTGAGCGGTTTTGCAAGGCCAAAGCTGCCGTTTGTAGACGAAAAACGAAGCCCCTTGTATCTCCATTGCAAATTCTCAGCCAGAGTGCACGGCGAGCCGCTCTTGACCACGCATAAACTGACGCAACCACCCTGGTTTCCCGAACATCTCTAGCTTGATGCGTGTCGAACGCAGCGCGCAGAGTGGCCCGGATTGAAGGAGCGAGCAATGAAAGCAGAACCAATCGGGTCTTCCATCACGGAACCCTTGCCGGCACTGCCTTTGCGCAGTTGGAGCGAAACCCTTGCCACACTCCATATGTGGCTGCAAATCGTTGGCAAAGTTCAGATGAAACTCACTCCCAAGGTGAACCACTGGTGGAATGTGGCGTTGCGCGTAACTTCACGGGGTCTCACCACACCTCCGATTCCGTACGGCTTTGGCTCGTTCGAAATTGCTTTCGATTTTCTCGAACACAAACTTGTCATTGAACTGAGCGATGGCAACAGCAGGGCTCTGCCGCTACGGCCACAGAGCGTCGCCGAGTTCTATCAGGAATTCATGCCAACGCTGGCCTCGCTCGGAGTCAATGTCAAGATTTGGACCATGCCGGTCGAAATTCCCGACCCAATTCGATTCGAAGCCGATCATGTTCACGCCTCGTATGACGCCGATGCCGCACAGCGATTCTGGCGCATTCTGGTCTGGGTCGATAAAGTCTTCGAAGAATTCAGATCGCGCTTCATTGGTAAAGTCAGTCCGGTGCATTTCTTCTGGGGAAGCTTCGACCTTGCGGTAACCCGCTTCTCGGGTAGGCCTGCACCGCAACGTCCTGGCGCCGATCCAGTCACGCGTGAAGCCTATTCCCATGAGGTAAGCAGCGCCGGCTTCTGGCCCGGAGGCGGCGAAATCGCAGCCCCGGCATTCTATTCCTACGCCGCCCCTCAGCCCGAAGGCTTTGCCAGCCGGCCAGTTCGTCCCAGGCAAGCTTTCTACCACTCGCAGCTTGGCGAATTCCTGCTGATGTATGACGATGTCCGCAACGCTACCTCGCCCAAAGATTCGCTGCTGGAGTTTCTGCAGAGCACCTACGAAGCCGCGGCCATCCTCGGCAACTGGGACCGCAAAGCGCTCGAACGCTAGCTTGCCAGCAGAGATCCTTGACGCCGAATTTATTGGGACAACTTACGAACTCGAAAAGCCGTACAGCGCCTCAGGATTCGCAACTAAAATGCGCCGGCGAGTTTTTTCGTCCGGAGCCCACTCTCCAAGCAGATCGAACAAGAGCGCATCGTTCGGTTTTTCCTTCTCGGTGGGATGCGGCCAGTCGCTTCCCCATACCAGGCGCTCCGGCGCGGCCTTGACATAGGCTTGAGCGATCCTAGTCGCGTCCGCATAGGTGGGTGGTCCAATCTTGGTGTTCAGATAGGCGCCCGCAAGTTTCACCCAGGTACGTCCCTTGTCGATCATGCGCAAGATTACCTTGAATGCAGGATAATCAATGCCAGCCGGCTGGGGCATGCGTCCCATGTGGTCGAATACCACCACTGAAGGCAGCCGCATCAGCATGTCGGCGTTTTCCAGAATCTGCTCGCCGCGCATATGGATTTGCACGCACCAGCCAAGCTCATTGACGCGCCGTGAAAGCGGCTCGATCATATCGATTTTGGTAATCGCCGTGGCTGGATCGGAGACCGTGAAACGGATGCCGCGAATTCCACCTTCGTTCAAGCGCCTCAGTTCGACGTCGGTCACGTCCGGGTAGACAACTGCAATGCCGCGCGCGGTGGGAGCCATTTGCACAAGCGCATCGAGCGTGCAGCGATTGTCCGTACGGTAATTGGCCGGCGTAACCACCACCACCCGCGCCGTTCCGTTTCGAGCCTGAAGTCGGCGATATTCGGATACTGGAGCAAAAAACGAACGCCCGCGATGCGTCATGCCGGCTACGTTCTGCGTTCCGGCAAGTGGAAAGCGCTCCGGATCGTAGATATGTATGTGCGAGTCGCATGCATTCGGAGGCGCTTTGAGCTTCGGTCTATTCGTGCCCTCGGAGTTTGCGATCAGTTGCGACTCGTCGGCAGCAGCCGCACCTCCGGGCGGCGCATGACTCTTCAGCACGGAAGCAGCGCCAGCCGAGCTCAACGCCGTTACAGCAAGACCCTTCAGAAACGTCCGCCGGCCCATCCCACGGTTCGACATCTTCCCGCCCTCCTTTTCACGAAAACTGAACTTTTATTTTGTTGCCAAAAACGGCAGCCATTGTACATCCATTTCTCGCCGAGCCCGTGTCCCTGCGTCGGCCGTGTTGCCCACATTTGCCGCGGTTGACTGATGTGGGTAGCTTCTTTCATCGTAACGGCTTCCCCCCAAATGTTGCCGTCCTCCTCCGAGTGAAAATTGTCTCAACAACATCGGAACTAGCAGAAATCGGCGTACAATCTTTACCGCTTTCAAAGTCACTAGAAAATTCCGCTTGAGTATGGAGATTCATGAAACACAAAAATGTAATCTTCCTCTTGGCCGTGTGTTTTGTCCTCGGTACAACCAGCTTTGGCGCCTCCCAGCCAGTTAACGGAGTTGAGCACTGGGTGAACAATGGTGCTATCCGCCTGTACGTCTGGGAAAAGTACGTGGAGACTTCCAAGGATAAGCCCATCATCGTCCTGTGCCACGGTTCAGCAACCGCGGGAAAGGAGAGCTTCGACCTTCAAGTACCGGGTAAACCTACCTACAGTTTGATGGACGTGCTTGCTCAAAACGGCTTCGATGTCTTTGCTCTCGACGTCCGAGGATTTGGCCGGTCCACCCACCCGGAGGGCCACATGAGCACTGCCGAGGCCAGTCAGGATTTAAATGCAGTAGTCGACTATGTGCTGAAACTCCGCAGCCAAAAAAAGGTCAACCTTCTCGGCTGGTCATGGGGAACCCAATATGGCGGAATGTTTGTGATGAGCCAGCCCGAGAAAGTGCAGAAGTATGTCTCTTATGCGCAGATGCACATTAACAGTCCCGACATAGCTAAGCGACGCCCCCGCATCGATGCCTTTCGTCAGAATGCCTACATTGCCATCCCGGAAGCCGGTTGGAAACCGCGCTTCTACTCCATGGCTCCGCCTGAGGCCAGTGATCCAGTGGTAGTAGATGCGTTTGCCAAAGCGGCGGTGCAGGTCGAGCTGAAATCAGCAACCGGACCGCAGCTCGATATGGTCACCATCATGCCCATGCTCAATCCCCGGCTCATGCCCGTCCCGGTAATGATCATCCATGGGCAGTACGACGACGTTGCTGACCTCGACGGACTGTTGCCTTTCTTCGCTCAGCTCCCTAATCCTAGAAAGCAATACGTAGTCGTGCCCGATGCCGGCCATATGATGCATTTGCAAAAGGGGCATCGGATTTTTCAGCACGCCGTGATTGCCTTCTTCAGCGCACCGTAAAATCGAGGGACTCGCTGCCCGGGCCGGGCAGCGAGCATCCCGTTGGCAAGCAGTTTCGATTCACCAGGCAACGGCTGTCATCCTGAGCGAAGTGAAGGCCCCCGGAGACTATCCCGCTCTACGCGGCTCTGCGCTTTTGACGGTCCCAGCCGCCGTCTCATCCTAGGAAAACTCTGAACAAGTTGGGGTCTTGAAGGGTACGCGCTTCAGCCCGTACGCAAGACTAGAAAAATCAATGAGGCTTTAGCCTCTGAGGGACCTCGGTGCTGCTGGCACGGCTTGTTCAGAATTTCCCTAGCTCTCGTTGGCATCATCGTTGGCACTGAACTGATTGCTTCGCCCTTCCGCACGCGGTATTGTTCTTTGTACCGCCAAATGATTTGAAAGGAAGATGATGGCCGTTACTTATCTAAAGAAGGCAGGCAAGACGTCGGAGACGGAAAGTGAGTCTGCCCGTCAGGTTGTTTCCCGGATGCTGGCGGAAATCGAGTCGCATGGCGAGGAGGCCGTCCGGCGTTATGCGCTCGAACTTGACCACTGGTCGGGCCCCATCGTCGTCACGCCGGAAGAAATCGCGCGCTGTGTTGCAGAAGTGCCTGCGAGCGTGCAGGCGGACATTATCTTTGCGGTGGACAATGTGCGGCGATTCGCCGAAGCGCAGCGCCGGTCGGTGCAAGACTTCTCCGTCGAGGTAGTGCCCGGCTTGCGGGCGGGGCAAAGGCTGGTCCCCTGCAATGTTGCAGGCTGTTACGTCCCCACCGGACGCTATGCTCATATCGCTTCAGCTTATATGTCGGTTGCAACCGCGAAAGCGGCAGGCGTGGGAACGGTTGTCGCCTGTTCTACGCCCTTCCAGGGCAAGGGCGTGCATCCCTATGTGTTGTATGCGATGAAAGTAGCAGGTGCGGACGTGATCATGACCCTCGGTGGGGTTCAGGCAATTGCCGCCATGGCATATGGACTGTTCACCGGGAAACCCGCCGACATCATCATCGGCCCGGGCAACAAGTACGTCGCTGAGGCCAAACGGATGTTGTTCGGCAAGGTTGGCATCGATGTCTTTGCCGGGCCTTCCGAAATTGCGGTCATCGCCGACGAGTCGGCCGACCCGGCCATTGTTGCCTCTGACCTTGTCGGCCAGGCCGAACACGGACACGAAAGCCCTGCATGGTTGCTCACTTCTTCCCGCACGTTGGGCGAAGCTGTAATCCAGCTGGTTCCGAAGTTGATTGCCGAACTGCCGCCCACGGCACGCGACGCTGCCGCTGCTGCTTGGCGCGACTATGGCGAAGTGGTGCTTTGCGATACGCGTGAAGAGTTGGTGCAGATATCCGACCAGCATGCCAGCGAGCACCTTGAAGTGCATTGCACCGATCTCGATTGGTGGCTGGATAAGCTTTCAAACTATGGTTCTCTGTTCCTGGGCGAGGAGACAACCGTCGCCTATGGCGACAAGGCGTCCGGACCGAACCACATTCTTCCCACCAAATTCGCGGCACGGTATTCCGCCGGGCTATCGGTTCACAAATTTCTCAAGCCACTGACGTGGCAAAGAATGGATCGCAATGCCAGCCGCGCCATTGGCGAGACTTCCGCGCGCATCTCGCGACTCGAAGGGATGGAGGCGCATGCCCGCACTTGCGACGAACGCTTGCGCAAGTACTTCCCGGACCTGAAGCCTGACATGGGAAAGGCGGTGAAGGTTTAATGGGACGGTTCGATGAGCTGTTCTCGCTCGCCGGACGCACCGCTCTGGTGACCGGTGGAAATTCAGGCATTGGGCTTGGCCTGGCGAAGGCATTGGGCATGCAAGGCGCGGAACTGATCCTCGTCGCCCGCCGACAACATGAGCTTACGGCCGCCGTCAACGAACTTGCCGCCGAGGGTATCCATGCCACCGCGTGTCCGGCTGACCTGTCCACTCCCGCCGGACTCGACGGCGTTGCCGCTACCGTCAAGCAGCACGGAATGAAAGTGGACATCGTGGTGAATTCCGCCGGAGTCAATCTGCGTCAGCCTTTCGCAGAAGTCTCCATGGATGGATTCGATCTGCACATGGCGATTCATCTGCGCGCGCCTTTTCGGCTCACCCAGCTCTTTGCACCAGCAATGGCTGAACGGCATTGGGGAAGAATCATCAACATTGCATCGTTGCAGTCCAGCCGCGCAATGCCCAACTGTGCGCCGTACGGAGCGGCCAAAGGCGGAGTGGTTCAGCTCACGCGTGCGATTGCGCAGGAGTGGTCGCCGAAGGGCATCACCTGCAATGCCATCGCGCCCGGCTTCTTCCATACGCCGCTCACTGCCCCGGTATTTGCCGATCCGGTGCGCTCCGCCCAACTTGCCGCCCAGACCATGATCGGCCGCAATGGCGAACTCACCGACCTCTACGGAGCGGTGATTTTCCTGGCTGCCGAAGCGTCATCCTACGTCACCGGGCAGACGCTCTGTGTGGATGGCGGTTTCACCGCGAAATAGAACGGATCGGGCGAAAGCACCGGCCGCAGATTCGTCTAGAGCCTGTTTTCATAGGTGGTCTTTGAAGGGGCGCGGCTTTAGCCGCGCCGTTGACAGTCAACAAGAGATCCGGGCTTTAGCCCCTGAGGAAATTCGCCGTTTCGGTTTGCGATACAGGTACCAGCACCAGGTGACAAGGAGTTGCTTCGATGAAGGCATTGATTTATACGGGTCCAACCATGCTCGAATACCGGGAGGAACCCGATCCTATCCCGGCCGTTGGTGAAGTGCTCGTCCACGTCGAGGCTGTCGGCATCTGTGGATCTGACATGCATGCCTACCACGGCCGGGACGAGCGCCGACCCGCGCCGTTGGTGCTGGGCCATGAGGCTGCGGGGCGCATCGTAAGCGGACCGCGAGCTGGCCGGCGTGTGACCATCAATCCACTTGTAACCTGCGGCGTATGCGGCTTCTGCATCGACGGAAGATCGCATCTCTGCCGCTCGCGGCAGATGACCTCGATGCCGCCCCGCTCAGGAGCCTTTGCCGAGCTGGTACGAATCCCGGCAACCAATCTGGTTGAACTGCCGGACGGCCTGCCGATGCAGCAGGCGGCACTGGCGGAGCCGATGGCGGCGGGATGGCACGCGGTTCGCAATGCATCCCGTGCGCTCAGCCGGCCTCTGGCTGCCGCACGCTGTGTGGTGTTGGGAGCAGGAGCGGTTGGCCTAGCCTGCGCCCTGGCGTTGCGCCATTTCGGAGCCAAAGAAATTCTGCTCGCGGAGACTAACGAGTTGCGCCGAAAGGCTCTCGCATCGTTCCGGTCTTTCGCCCCGGGAGACTCCTCCGAACCACCCGAATGGACTGTCGATTTAGTACTCGATGCGGTTGGGTCGAACACCACGCGGACCGCGGCTAGCCGCATGATCAAGCCTGGAGGCGTCATCGTTCACATTGGTTTGCTCTCCAGCGGCGACGGGCTTGACATACGCAAGATCACGCTCCAGGAAGTCACCTTCCTCGGCTCTTATTGCTACACCCACCTCGATTTCATCGAAACCGTTGACGCCATGGCCGCGGGCCATCTTGGCAACCTTGACTGGATGGAAGAACGCCCGCTCAGCGAAGGCCGTCAGGCGTTCCGTGAACTCGACGAAGGAAAAGTGGCGGCAGCAAAAGTCATCCTGCGGCCCTAGCGCAAGACCATAAACTGAAGTCCGATGTCGGCTGCTGGCTGTTACTGGTGATTGGGGATTTTGCAACAATCATCCTGAAAACTTTCGTAACGCCGGCGATTGAAGAAGTCCTTTGCGGACCGCCCTAGCTGGACGACAATACCGGGGTGGATCGATTACGTAAAGTGGGTGTGGCTCTAATACTGGTTGGACTCGCACTGCCTGCGGGAACTTATCTCTGGTATCACACGCGTAATCGGATACCGGTTGACGTTCCCGTCACTTTGGCTTCTCGTCATTTCACTACGGAGTTTGAGCTTAACTTAAACGACGGATATGACATCATGCTGGCGGTCAATAACAGCCTTGCCTCGCAGAACGACCTTTCGTTCCGTACTCTCAATTGCCTCTTGGGTATGCCGAACCCCACGCTGGAGTGCGACGATATTGATACTCCCTCAGTCGTTGAGGCAATGTGGACTGTATCAAGTGGTACGAGGGTCGTAGCATCGGGGTCATCTCAGGATTTTGCCGGTTTTTCGGGGCCGGGCAGGTGTCTGGGGGTATTCCACGGGTATGCTGGCCCACACTACAAGTTAGACATTGATTTTCTGAAAGACGCTAGTCGATTGTCAGCGTTGAATCCTCGCATCAGGGTGATCCTGAATACTGAGTCGGACATGGGAGTTCTTATTGGTTGCTTAGGAGTCGATATTTTGGCGGCGTGTGTTGGGTTAATCGGAATTTCGATACTTCTTATCTCGGTTGTGAAAGAGCGTCGTAGGAAAAACAAGGCGAGCGAGGGAAACCTGATTCTAAGCGGCTAACGCTCGACGGAGCGCACGGATTGTTGTACCCGCTTTGTTTTGGCCTATAACGGTTGTAATCAGGCGTTAGCACAACTTACGCCCAAAAAGGAACTGCCGGGTGGCCCATTCAAGCCTGCTGTTGGCTTGAGTGGGGTCGTTTCTTCTGGCGTTTGACGCACCCTTCGCTCTGCTCACCACCACTTGATCATCTCCGTAACTTCTTCCCGGATTCGTACAAACTCCGGCCGGGTGGCCCATTCAAGCCTGCTGTTGGCTTGAGTGGGGTCGTTCCTTCTGGCGTTTGACGAACCCGCTTCGCTCTGCTCACCACCACTTGATCATCTCCGTAACCTCTTCCCGGATTCGTACAAACTCCGGATCGGCGAAGTTACGCGGCCGGGGCAGATCGACTTTGATTTCGGCCTTGATGGTCGTGGGCTTCGGGGTGAGCACCAGAATGCGCTCGGCGACATATACGGCTTCTTCAATGTTGTGGGTCACGAAGATAACCGTACGCTTCAGTTCCCGCCAGATGCGTATGATTTCGTCTTCCAGGTAGTAGCGTAGCTTGACGTCGAGTTGGCAGTAGGGCTCATCCATCAGCATCAGGTCCGGGTTAATGGCGAACGCCCGTGCAATGACTACCCGCTGGTCCATGCTGGCCGATAGCTGCCTGGGATAGTACTTGCGGAATTCCTTCAGCCCGACCAAGTCCAGCATCTCGTTGGTCCGTCCTTCGACCTGGTCTCTGGCCACTTTCTTGACCTCCAGCCCGAAGCGAATATTGTCTTCCACGGTGCGCCAGGGCATCGAGGATGGCTCCTGAAACACAAATGACAGGTTGTGCTTGCGCGGGTCGGCCGGTTCGCCGTCGATGTAGATATCGCCGGAAGATGAGGGGATCAACTTGCTCAGTACGTTGAGAAAAGTCGTCTTGCCGCAGCCCGTAGGGCCGACGATGCAGAGAAACTCGCCCTCGTAGACGTGGAAGGAGATGTCGTCCAGCACCAGCAGATCGTCGAACTGCTTTGTCAGGTTGCGAACCTCTACCTTAATCTTGCGTTTCTCGGCAGTCATCTCCGTCCTTTTGCTTTACAGAGCAAGGTCGCTGTTGTCGGCGATTTCTTTGCGCAATGCCAGGAATTTAGGATCGGTGTAGCGGCGCGGCCACGGCAGATCGATCATGTATTCCGCCTTGACGCTGGCCGGGCAGCGCGCGAGCAGCAAAATGCGGTTCCCCAGGTAAACCGCTTCCTCGATGTTGTTGGTTACAAAGATCACCGTGCGTTTGGCCTGTCCCCAGATGCGCAGGACCTCGTCTTCCATCTGGTATCGGGTCTGGGCATCGAGGTGGCCGAAGGGTTCGTCCATGAGCAACACCTCGGGACCGTTGCAGTAGGCGCGGGCTATGCCGACACGTTGCTTCATGCCGCCCGAGAGCTGGTGCGGATAGGATTTCTCGAATCCCTCCAAGCCGACCAGTTTGATGTAATAGGCGGCTTTTTCCTCACGCTCTTTCTGGCTTACGCCCCTGAGCTTCGGCCCCATGGCAACGTTCTCCATCACGGTAGACCACGGAAACAGCGCCATGCGTTGAAACACCATGCCGCGCTTTGGGTCCGGGCCGACGACTTCTTCGCCATCCAAGTAAACGCTGCCGGAATCCGCCCGATCCAAGCCACACACGATGTTCAGCAAGGTGGTCTTACCGCATTGTCCCGGGCCAAGAATCACCAGAAATTCGTTTTCAATCACCGCCAGATTGATATCTCGCAATACTTCGGTGACCGCGCCACCCATCCCGGCAAACGACTTGCATACGTGCTGTGCCTCGATTTTGGGCTGGGGGCCCCGGCTCGCATCGCTGTCGTGCGTGGCTGGGATCGTCACATTGATATCTCGCGCTTCCACGGGCAGATCCTCTTTTCAGCGTATCTCAGCAGCATGGCGATGCTAGCCCCGATGGCGCCGATGAGCAGCATGCCGGTGATGATCATCGCCGGATTGCTCATATCCATGCCGAGCAGGATGAGGTAGCCGACTCCCTCCTGTGCGCCAACCATTTCCGCCGCCAGCACGCACATCCAACTGAGACTCAGGCCGTTCTGCAGGCCGGCAAAGATAGCAGGCATAGCTGAAGGTATAGCCACCTCTGTAAAGAGCTGGCGACGATTCCCTCCCAGCATTCGCGCCGCGTCCAGCAGCATGGGCTCAGTGAAGCGGATACCCGTGTAGGCATTCATCACCGCCGGCACGAAAGCCCCGATGAAGCAGATAAAAATCTTCGGAGTTTCGTCGATCCCAAACCAGAGGATCGCCAGTGGAATCCACGCGATCGGAGGAATGGGCCTGAAAATTTCGAAAATCGGTTTGACCACCGCCTCAAATTTTCTATTCCAGCCCATAAATAGCCCTAAGGGGATCCCGGTGACTGTGGCGACAGCAAAGGCGGACAGCACGCGTACCAGGCTGGCCCAGATGTGTCCGTACAGCGAGGTGCGGCCTATGGGTTCGAACAACATCAGCCAGAATTGTCTCGCCACTGCCACAGGAGACGGCAGCGATTTGCCGAAGTTACCCGTGCCAACTACCAGTTGCCATAAGGCCACCATGAAAATCATCGAGGCGATTGGTATGACGTGGGCTTTCGGTCGAAAGCGGGAGGTAAGCTCAGCCATTTAGAACCTCCTCCACGGCGCCAATTTGCCTTCGAGATCACATCCGGACGAGCCAGCGTGCGCCCCATCTGGATCATGTAGCCCAATCCCTCGCTGCCCGCCAGCAGCTCCGCTGCCACCAGCGTCATCCAGGCCGAACTCAGCGAGAGACGCAGTCCGGTGAACACCATCGGCAGCGCCGAGGGCACGCCGACCTTGAGAAAAGTCTCCCAATTCGTTGCTCCAAAAGTGCGGGAGACGCTGATCAGTACCGGTTCCGTGAGCTTGATGCCGGCGTATGAGTTGATGACGCTCGGCACAAACGCCGACAGCCAGATAATGTATGCCTTGGCCGGCAGCCCTATACCCAGCCAAAGTATTGCCAGAGGTATCCATGCAATGGGAGGGATGGGACGGATCATCTCGAAAATCGGTTTCACGATTTCGTCGACCTTCCGAAACCATCCCATGACCAGTCCCAGCGGTACACCAACACATACGGCGGAAATATAGCCCGTCAAACATAGCTTAAGACTGGTTCGAAAGTTGGCGCCGAGGGTCGCGCCGTCGGGAGCCCGATGCGTCAGCTTCGAGATAAACGTCGTCAGAACTTGCTCCGGCGAGGCAAGCAGCGCCGGAGAGATGATTTCGAAGCGGACTATCGCATACCAAAACGCAAGAAACACCGTCACACTCAGAAGCGAGAGCCACCATAGCGAGCCGGAAGCTTGCGGCTTGCTTGCCATGGCCCCTTTGCCTTCACTGCCCTTGCCCTGACGCCGCTCCCCGGGAGCTGGTCCAGTTCCGGAACCAGCCCCCGAAACGGGAGGGGATTGTGGTCTAGTCGTCATAACATCTTCAGAATTTTGTCGTTGATGAAGTTGCCCTTCATGAGCTTATCTTTCTCGGCTGGCGTGATCCGTCCTTGTTGCACGAAAAAGTCGGCCAGATCCGACATCCACGTCTCAACCTGGCTGGGAGCACCGTCCTTCTTGGCAAATAGTGCCAACTGCTCCTTCGTGTCGAAGATAGGCCGCAGCGAGAATTCCTGCGCCAGGGCTTTGTCGTCCAGGGTCAGGCCGTGCTCCTTATAATAAGCGCCCAGCAGTTTGGCGGAATCACCGGGATTGGCCTTCATCTCGCCGATGCCTCTCATATACAGCTTGAGCCATTTGGCGACCTTTTCCGGATGCTCCTCGAAAGCCTTCTTGCTGGCTATAACCACGCCCGGCACGACCACTCCGGCTCGCTTGCCGGAAGACATCTTCTTCCAGCCCTTGCTCTCGCCGATATAGTCGAAGGGAGCCCAGAGCTGCACGATATCGCCCTGTCCGGCTTCAAATGCAGCCATGGCCTGCGATTGTTCCATGTGCACCAATTTGACGTCCTGTTCGCTAAGACCCAGAGCCTTCAAGGTCGCAATCACCGCATAGTGCCCCGTGGAGGCGGTCGTCAGCAGGATCGTCTTGCCCTTAACGCTTGCGGCAGAACCATACATGTCAGGATATTTTGGGTTGACGCCCTTTGCCTTGAGGATTGGGCTGTCCGGCCGCACCCAAAGGTCGTTGGTCTCGGACTCGTCATTGGAGATGGCGATGATGTACGCCCCGTACCGAAGGGCGGCCAGCATACCGGGCACAGCGCCTTCGGCCCCGACCTCCCATTTATTGGAGGCCAGCGCCTCGTTCTGCGGCGGGCCGGAAGCGTAGAACTGGTAATCGATCTTGAATCCGTCCGCCTTGTCCCACCCTTTTGTCATTGCCATGTACGTCGGCAGGGCGTGAACACAGGGCTGATGACTTACAGAGATGATTACGTCTTTCGCGGGAGCGGGCGACTGGTTACAACCTGTCCCGGCGACCAAAACGGTAAGGACGAATAACACAACTAGCGACCAAGCGGCCTTGTCTCTCAATCTCATAAATTTGCCCCTCTGAATTTTCATTGGAATATACCAAGCGCTCAACTTTTTAGCTGTAACTATTTCAAACGCCGCCCCCGGAGTGTCATCCCGAGCAAAGCCGGGGTCCCCAGCAAGGGCTGCTTTGCCGTTGCCGGGGTGGAGGAGCGAAGGATCTGCCGTTCCTCCGGTGGCCCACGTTTACAGCGCAAACGTGGTGTCGCTGCCCCAGTCCCTTGAGCCGAATGTTGGTCTCGCGAGCCCAAATATCGGCTGCCAAACTGCTGTGTCCCGCAAAACTTCTCGGAAAGCTAAGGCTTTATTCGAAGTGCCGGGTTGGCAACTCGCTTGCTAATATCAAAGAGCCACTCACAAATAGATTCGAGACAGGCCCGGGCCAAGCGGCGTAAAAGCGCAGATTGCCATCGCTGCAAGTCGACAGGCCCTGACGGAGACTGAATGGTTCAAACGGTGAGAGCTGATCTGCTGATCGTGGGGATGGGTGCGGCGGCGCAGCTATGCGCGCTCTATGCCCATGAAGTCAATCCGGAACTGAATATTCTCATCGTGACCAAAGCTCTCAAGGGCAAAGGCGGATGCAGCCGCATGGTTCAGGGCGGCTTCAACGTCGTGCTCAACCGCGAGGACTCGCACGAAAAACACTTGATGGATACGCTCAAGGGCGGCCAGTACATCAACGATCAGGAGTTGGCAAAAACGCTGGTCGAGCAGGCCACCCCCACCATCAAGGAGATGGAAACCAAGTTCGGCTGCTTCTTCGACCGCAACCCCGATGGATCGATCCACCAGAAGCCTTTTGCGGGCCAGTCCTTTGATCGCACCGTACACAAAGGCGACCTGACGGGCATCGAGATGCTCAGCCGCCTCACCGAGCAGGTGATGAAGCGGCAGATTCCGGTGATGGAGGAGTGCCGCGCCGTCGAGTTGCTGCTCGATGAATCCGGCGAGATGGTTACCGGCGCGCTCCTGTTTGATATGCGGCGTGGTGAGTTCATTGTGGCTGAGGCTGCCGCCACCATGGTCGCCACCGGCGGCGGCCCCACGCACTACCGCTTTCATGCCCCAGGCCCGGAGAAGTCCGTCGATGGCATAGCCATGCTCTACCGCGCCGGCGCCATCATGAAAGACATGGAGATGCTTCAGTTCCACCCGACCGGCCTTATCGTGCCAGGCAGCGTGGTGGCTGGTTCGCTTCTCGAAGAAGGACTGCGCGGCTCCGGTGCCTATCTCTACAATGGCGCAGGCGAGCGCTTCATGTTGAAATACGCGCCTGAAGTGGGCGAGCGCGCCACTCGCGACGTGGTTAGCCGCTCCTCGTACCTTGAAATGATCAATGGACGCGCCTGTCCCGAAGGCGGAGTGCAAATGGACGCCTCTCATCTCGGCGCCGATTTCGTTCTGAAAAACTTTCCCGGGATGGCCGAGCGCTGCCGTCAGTTCAATTACGACCTGCCCCGAGGCCGGGTTCCAGTCGCACCCACCGCGCATTTCTTCATGGGCGGCGCGGTGATTGACACCGGTTGCAAGGCCACTCTGGAGAAGCTCTTCGTCGCCGGTGAAGATTCGGGAGGGGTCCACGGCGCCAATCGGCTTGGCGGAAATGGGATCTGCGATTCCTCCGTCTACGGTCGCCTGTGCGGTAAAGCCGTTGGCAAATACCTGTCCAACGGAAACCGCACCATCAAGGAAACCAGGCGCGGCATGGTTGCCGAGACGATCGAACTCCTCACCCGGCCGTTGAAGCGTTCCACCGGCCCCAGCCCGTTCGACGTGCGCAGACAGATACAGGAACTGAACTGGAACAAGGTCGGTGTGGCCAGGCAAGGGCCGGTGCTCAGCGAGGGAATCAACGAGATCGAGTCCTTGGCGGAAGAGGTCGCCGCACTGAAGGTGACCGGTTCTCCTTTCTTCAACATGATGTACAACACAGCCCTCGATCTTCGCAGCATGATCGACGCCTCGCGCATGATTGCCGCCGCGGCGCAGGTGCGCGAAGAAACCAGGGGCGCACACTTTCGCCAGGATTTTCCCAAGCAGCGCGACGACTACGGACTCTTCAATACCTTCCTGCATCGTGGTGCCGACGGGAAGCCTGTCATTGAAAAGAAACCCGTGGTCTTCAAATACAAATCACTTGAAGATTGCCAAAAGTACAGGAAATCATGACAACTCTAGTCAGCAAAGAAAGCGGCAAGGAAGGCCCCATGGACAACATGGCCATCGACTACCAAGGCAGCGCCGGAGAGCGCTCGTACCCGGTGCGCAAAGCGTTGCGCTGGGGCGAACTTGATCCGCATCGGAGAGAGAACGCCAAGATCGGCATGTGGGCCTGGTTGTGGCAGCGAATTTCCGCGCTCGCCATCGTGGTTCTGCTTGCCCTGCACGTAGTCCTGACCTACAAGCTGTTCATCCAGTTTTTGCTCCTGCTGACGGTCACCTTCCACGCCACTCTCGGACTTCGCGTGATTCTGCTCGACTTCAATCTCGTCGACGTCAAGTATCAGAAGGCTTTGGTTTGGGGGCTGATGACATTGGGCGTGGTTGTGATGTTGACGATCTGGTTCTCGATCCATTAGCAACGAAATCGCAAAGGCCCCCGGCAACGGCTGTTTTTCGCCATCGCCGGGTGAAGAGGAAAGCATGGCGCAGTCAACGAGGCAAGTGAAGATTTTTCGATACGACCCGTCCATCGCAGATGATGGGCATTTCGACAGCTACACGCTGGAAATCCCGGACGAGACCACGACAACAATTCTCGACGTTTTGCTGCGCGTGCAACGAGAGCAGGATCCCAGCGTGGCCTTCCGCTACGCCTGCCGCGTCAACATGTGCGGCTCCTGCGGCATGGTAATTAACGGCAAGGATGCCCTGGCCTGCAAGACCAATGTCTCGAATTTTCCCGCGGGCGAGGAGATCACTCTCAGGCCGTTGAATCACTTTCCGGTGATTCGCGACCTCGTCGTCGACATGGAGCCGTTCTTCAAGAAATACGTAGAGACTCTGCCCTTCTACGAGCCCAAGGAAGACTATCTGGAGCCGGTGATGATCCGGCCCGATTCGCAAGAGCGCAAGGACATTGGCCTGGCAACCGAGTGCATAGCCTGCGGATGCTGCGTCTCCAGTTGCACCATGTGCCACTACCATGACGGATATGCCGGCCCCGCGGCCCTCAACCGCGCATTTACCCTGCTGGCCGACAGCCGCGACGGACTTTTCCAGCCCAGGCTCGAACGTGCGCTGGAGTCCTGCTACAACTGCCGCACCGAATTTAATTGCACCGAGGTTTGCCCCAAGAATATCAGTGGAACGCGGGCCATCAAGTACATCCAGCGCCTGGCGCTTAAGCATTATGCGCACGAGCCTAAGCCTGAAGAGCTCGCGATTCCCGAGGCTCCACCGCTCGTGACGCCCGTGCTCGACCGCCGCACCTTCCTCACGCAGCTGGGAGTGGGCGTGCTGGGCGCCGGATCGGCACTCGTTCTTGGTGCTGTTGCCACCGGTACCGTGATTGGTCCAACCCTGGCTAGAGCCCCCAATCAGTGGGTTCCCGTGACTGCCCTGGAAAACATCACATCCGGCAACGTCACTACCGTGCTCATGAAGTATGAGACCAAGGGCAGCTTGTACACGCAGCAGTTCTCGGTGCCCGTCCTGGTATCGCATACCGGAAACGATCTCGTTTGTTTCAAGTCTGCTTGTCCGCATCTGGGCTGCGTCGTCAAGTGGGAAGCGCTCTCCGGCCGATTCCGCTGCTCCTGTCACGGCGGCAACTTCGACCGCGACGGCAATGTCATCGCCGGTCCGCCGCCCAGGCCGCTGGATCGCTACGCCTTCAAGGTGGATTCTGGCCACCTGTTCGTGGAGGTTGGCTAATGTCGCGCCAGAGTTTCCGTGAACGCCTCGGCTGGACTGAATACCTGCGCCCCTTCCTCTACAAGGAACTGCCTGCCCGCACCGGATGGGCGGCAACCCTGGGAAGTTTGTGCGCCCTCGTCTTCGGCGTCATGGCGGTGACCGGAATTTTTCTCGCCATGTACTACAGTCCCTCGCCGGACAAGGCATATCAGTCCATCGACTACATCATGAAAGATGTACCGATGGGTTCGCTGCTGCGCGGCATCCATCACTGGGGCGCGGGCGCCATGGTCTTGCTGGTATTCATTCACCTGCTGGCCAACTTCTTTTCAGGCACCTTCAAGGCGCCGCGCGAGGCTACCTGGATCGTCGGAGTCTTATTGTTTCTGGTGACTCTGGGGTTAGGATTCACCGGCTATCTTCTGCCCTGGGACATGAAAGCCTATTGGGCTACCACCGTGAGCGCCAACATCCCCAGAGACGTTCCGCTCATTGGCGATTTCATTGCCAGGGCCATACGCGGCGGTGAAACCATTTCCGGTCTCACCCTGACGCGCTTCTATGCCATCCACATGCTGCTGTTGCCGGCGCTGTTGGCGGTCTTCACCGTAATCCACATCTACTTGGTGCGGATTCACGGGTTAGCCGAACCGGAAACCGATGCCGTCCCAGCTCACGAGAAGCCGGTCTATCGCTTCTATCCCGAGCACGCATTCCGCAGTGCCGTTGCGTTCGCCATTGTCTTCCTCGTGATCGTGGGATTGGCAATTTTCGGCACCATACCGCGGGAAGCCATAGCCGGCACGTTCAGCGAGTCGTATCTGCCCAGGCCGGAGTGGTATTTCATGTGGCTCTTCCAGATGCTGACTTACTTCTCCGGTGCCTGGGAAACCGTTGGCAGTCTCGCCATTCCAACGGTGGGCATTGCGCTCCTGCTTGCCGTTCCCTTCCTTGGCAAAGGACGGCTCAGCCGCGCGGCGAACCGGCCATTGGCCGTGGGCGTAGGCGTAAGCTGCATCATTGCCATCATCTATCTCACGCTCACCGGCTTTGAAGGGGCGCGGCCCTATGGCCAGGTTGTTCCGGTGCCTGCTCGCCAACTCACGGTCAGCGAACAGCGCGGTCTTTATCTTTTTGCCGATCGTGACTGCGCTTATTGCCACCAGATTAGAGGTCAAGGTGGCCATCGCACCGGCCCCGACTTGGCTAACACCGTCGCCCGGCACCGTAACAATGAGTACTTGACCCGCTACATCAAGAATCCTCAAGCAGTCAGCAGAACCTCGATCATGCCGAAGTACAACTTTTCCGATGCTGACCTCCGGTCGCTCGCCGATTTCGTGCTGGCGTTGGATTTCAGCAAGTACCCGCAGAAACTTCTGCAACGGCAGGAGATTTTGCAGGGGGCCCACGACAAGCCCGTTGTTGGCTTGTTGGGGCTGGAGAGCGCCCCAACCCAGGCAAGTGTGACATCTGCCGGGGAACTGGAAGCAAACAGAAGGAGGCAGTGACAATCATGCATGAAGCAGTGAGAATCGCCACTGAATTCGATTACGGAATCGTGGAAGAGGCGGCCAAACAAACCTACATACGCGCCCTTTGCGACCTGCCGCCGGACGTCCGCGAAGCGCTGAAGAAAGCCTACGCCCGCGAGAAGCATCCCGGCGCGCGAGCCGCATTCGACGCCATCTTCAAGACCATCGAGATCGCTGACCGGGAAAAAACGCTCATCTGTCAGGACACCGGTCTGCCAATCTACAAGGTCAAGATCGGTTCAAGATTTCCCTGGAACGGCTACGCAATCAAGAAACGCCTGACCGAAGGGGCCAAACGCGCGACTCTGGAGTTTCCGTTTCGCGGCAGCTCCACTCATCCGCTCACTCGCGTCAATCCGCAAACCTCCGTCGGCCCCGGTCTGCCGGTCATCTACTTTGACTTCGCTGGAGACACGGACACGCTCGACATCCTGATGGCGCCCAAGGGTTCGGGCTCGGAGAACATGAGCACGATGCACATGTTTTACCCTTCCCATGGCGTGAAGGCGCTGAAGAAATTCGTCGTCGACGCAGTCATCGACAGCGGCGGCAATCCCTGTCCTCCCGGCATCATCGGTGTGGGCATCGGCGGCACCGCCGATCTGGTTTCTAAACTGGCCAAAGACGCGATCCTCCGCCCGGTCGGACAGCGTAACCCCGACCCGGAAATCGCCAAGATCGAAGCCGAACTCGAAGAGGCCATCAATGCCACCGGGCGTGGCCCAATGGGCTTGGGCGGCGACGTCTCAACCTTGGCCGTACATATCGAGATGGCTTACACCCACATCACCCAGAACCCGGTTGCCGTCAACACCCAGTGCTGGCCGGCCAGACGCTCGCGCGCCATCATTCACCCCGACGGTCGCGTCGAGTACGGCTACTGAGAGGAGATCACCATGGCGGAATATCATCTGAAATCTCCGTTTAGCGAAGCCGATATCCGGCAACTGCGGTGCGGAGACATCGTCTACTTCGACGGGCTGCTGTTCGGAATTCGCGACCTCACCCAAATCTACATGTTCGACCAGAACCACGAGCCCCCCGTAAGTCTGGCCGGTGCGCCCTGCATCCACACCGCGCCGAGTCTTCGTAAGGTGGGCGACAAGTGGGAAAAAATCTGCGTCGGCACCACCACCAGCACCCGCATGGATCGCTTCACGCCGCCTCTCATAGAAAAGTACGGCGTGCGCGCCATCATCGGCAAAGGCGGCCTGTACCAGGACAGTCTTGACGCCATGCAGAAGTTCGGCGCCGTATACCTGGCGATCACCGGCGGCTCGGCGGCGCTCGAAACAAAAAGCATCGAGGAAGTCGAAGCGGTTTACTGGGAGCACCTGCATCCCGAGGCGTTGTATCAATTTCGGGTGAAGAATTTTGGACCGCTGACCGTGGCCATGGACAGCCACGGCCGTCACCTCTACGAAGAGGTCAAGGCCGAAGCGGTCAAGCGGCTTCCAGAGATCTATAAGCGGCTCGGCGTTTAACGTTGTTTCCGTTCCCGGCGGCGCCGCGAGAGCCTATGCCGCCGGGACGGTGGGCCCTGATCACATTGCTTCACGTTCGTCGTGGGGGAAGCATGGCAAAAGGTTGGTCGCGCTTGTATGTTCCGCTCCCTATCCGGGTAGTCGGATTGCTCATCGTTGGCCTCTGCCTTGGGTTGGCGTTTCCCAAGAACGCACTCGTTAAGGGCCTTTACCTCAGTGGCACTTACTTTCCAAAAACAATTGTCACCTTTGCCGCATTCTTCATTTTCTTTCTGCTCGCGGCGGCCATGGCCAAGCTGATCCTGTTCCATAAGGAACGGGCCGGTAAGATGTTTGGCCTGATCCTGACCATGTATGTCGTCATGGGAACGATCTCGCTGATATACGCAAGCGCTTGGATTACGGTATTGTCGGATATACCGTTCGCGCTGCCGGGACAAAAGGTTCCCGGTGTAGGTGCTTGGGTCGCGCAAGTCGGACACACCTTCGCCCACGTGCTCTCCCAGCAGCCTTTGCTGCAAGCCTTGGTTGGGGCAATGCTGATCGGTTGGGGATGCGCCAAGAGCCCTGCTCTGCGCCCCATCGCGTATGGTTTCATCACCGCGGGTGACTGGATTCTGAAGTTCTTCAAGAAACTGCTGTGGTACTACCCAATCATGATCGGCTGCCTGGCCATCGGCATCCCGCTCAAGTTCGGCGTCAAGGGCATCGCTCTGTATGGCAAAGGCGTCCTGTGGGTCATGATTATTACCTGCGTCTGGGTCGTGCTTATGATGCTGACTTGCCGCATCTTCAGCAAGCGAACCTGGAAGCAGATTCTTTCCTACTACGGCGCGGTGTGGCCCACTGGCTTTGGCACTGGCGGTTCGTATGACACGTTGGCGATCAACATCATCTCAGCGGAGCAGGACCTTGGCCTCGATGAGGATGTCGCCGAGGTCTCGATTGTGTTCGGTACGGTTCTCAACAAAAACTGTAGCACCATGTCGGTCTTGATCGTGACCATCATCTGCGCCAAGCTGCTGAATATCCCGATTTCCCTGACCGAAATCCTCATGCTGATTCCGCCGGTCATGATTCTGGGATTGGAATCGCCCGGCATACCGGGGGGCGCCGGTTACTTCATGTCGCCGATTGTTGCGGTCATGTTGAATGTCCCCGATCACGCCATTTGGATTACCACTTTTGTCGCCTGCTACAGCGGTCTGGTCCCGATGTTCAGTACCGCAGGCAACACCACGGACGATGGCGTTGTCGGAGCTCTGTTGCAGGATTGCTTCCCGCGCCTGATTGGCAAAACGAAAGACGGCGAGATCGCCGCAGCCACGCATGCAGGTTAGCCCGGAGTTCGCGAAACGTATACTCCGCGAAGAAGGTGGTATGCAGGATATACAACTGTGGAGTTGCTCTCAAGGAGATGACGAACATGCGTAGGATTCTAGGAATAATGCTGGCGTTGGTTGGCTCCTGGATGCTCGTGTCACCACAGGCTTTGACCGGGTTGGGAGAGCTCAAGTGGATGTACAAGTACGCTTTCTCCGGCGAGATTCTGGTCGGCATAGTCGTCATTGCCCTTGGCTTTTATTTGATCGGTTTCAAGGCTCCAAAGGTCGGGAAGCCCAGTCATTGAAATCCTTGGCTGGCATTGATGGGCAACGGCTGGTGCCTCATATCTGCCGTAGTCAGCAGATGTGGGAAGCGGGACGGGCGGTTCACTCAACCTTTTTGCTTGGGCTAGCACGGTGCCCCATGTTCGCGAAGCGTGAAACGCGAAGCACGAAACTTGCAGTTGAAACTTGAAACTTTGAAACCAGAAACCTTGAAACCCGACACCTCGCTTCGCCCCGCCAAGCCCCTGGAGAATTTCTACCCCGGGCCTCCGCCCATTCCAGCGGAGTTCGCCGGCCACTGCGAACTTAATTTCTCCGGAGATGTGGAAGCTGGCTCGTGGCAAAACTTCACCCTGACCTACACCGCCGGCCCTTACGGCATGGACGATACTGCCAGCCTAAAGCTCGTCTTCCGCTTCGCCTCCGATCAAACCGCTCCTCAGACGACCGATCCCAAGGCGCCTGGATATCTGACCGCGGAAGCCTCCAACGGCGCAACTCTGAGTTGCCGTTTCGACTACAAGCAAAACGTCAGGCCCTGGGACCGCACCGTGCATATCAAAGTGGTGAAGGGCTGCATGGCCGAGGGCGAAATCATCGTTATCCGCTTGGGCGACACCCGCTTCGGCTCTCCCGGAATGCGGGTGCAGACATTCGCTGACCCGGCCTATGAGTTCCGAGTCTTGGCCGACCCCATCGCCTGCTACCACTTCGCGCAAGTACCCGAGCAGCCGACAATCGCCATAATTCCCGGTGCCCGCGCACGAGCACATGCCGTTCTTCCGGCCCTGTGGCAATCCGGCGAGCGCTTTCGCCTTTGCGTTAAGACCGAAGATCGATGGGGAAACCCCAGCGGAAAAGGTGAAGCGAGCTTTGCCGTCTCGTCCAATCTTCCCGTCCTCGGTCTGCCCGGCGAAATCGTACTTCGCGAAGGCGAGGCTACCGCGGTAATCGACGGGTTGTCGTCCAACACACCCGGCGATCTGCTGATCACTCTGTCGAGTGCGGACGGTTGGATGACTGCTGTCTCGAATGCGCTCCGTCTGACCCCTGAAGCCCTTGCGCTCCGTCCGTACTGGGCCGATCTGCACGGCCAAAGCGCTGAAACGATTGGCACCGGCACCGCGACCGACTACTTTTCGTTCGCGCGCGACAAGGCTTTCCTCGACGTGAGCGGCCACCAAGGCAATGACTTCCAGATCACGCAGCAGTTCTGGGCCGAGCTCGGCCAGCTTTGCTCACGCTTCAATGTTCCGGGCCGCTTCGTTACCATGCCCGGATACGAGTGGTCTGGCAACACCTCGCTCGGTGGCGACCGCAACGTTTATTTCATGCGCGATGATCGCCCCATCCGGCGTTCCTCGCATGCGCTCGTTCCCGATCATTCCGACCTTGCGACCGATTGCCGCACTGCAACCGAATTGTTTTCCGCGCTCACCAGAGATCGTGAAGATGCCTTGATCATCGCTCATTGCGGCGGGCGCTACGCAAACTTGGCCGTCGCCCATGACCCGGATTTCGAAACCGCCATCGAAATCCACTCCAGTTGGGGTACCTTCGAGTGGCTGCTGCACGATGCCTTTGACCTTGGCCTCAAGGTCGGCATCGTCGCCGGAAGCGATGACCATAAAGCGCGCCCCGGCGCATCCTGGCCCGGCTCTTCGCTGTTCGGCGCCTTGGGAGGACTCACCTGCCTGCTCACGCCCGAGCTGACCAGGGAAGCGGTATTCGCCTGCCTTCGCGAACGTCATCACTACGCTACCACTGGCAACCGCCTGCCCTTGCAGGTAAAGGCTCTTTTCCAGCAACCCATCGTGCGCTACTTTGCCGACCCTGCTCGCGGACCTTGCAGGAATCAGCTCGCGGAAAACGCTATGATGGGGGATATCGTTCATTCTCCAGAGAAAGAATTCCTGCTGCACGTCGAAGCAGCCAGCGCATCCGCCATTGAATCGCTGGATATCTTCAATGGCAAGCGGCTCATTTCAACCTGGCGTCCTTATGGAAAACGGGAATTGGGACGTCGCATCCGCGTCATCTGGTGCGGGGCCGAGTATCGCGGCCGTTTCCGCATGAGCACCTGGGACGGCGTCGCCAAATTGGACGGCAACACTTTTACATCTGCCTCTCCCATCAACTTCTTCAACCCCGACAAGCAGCTTCGCATGCTGAGCCCTCGACAGTTGGCATGGCAATCGGTGACAACCGGCAATTTCGCTGGATTCGAAGCGGTGCTGGAGGATTCCCAAGCTGGCAGCTTGAAGGTGGAGACTGCCTCCGGGCGCCTCGATTTAGCGGTAGATCAAATCGGATTGGAGAGCACCTCTGTCGATCTCGGCGGGCTGGATAAGCGCATCATGGCCCATCGGCTTCCCGACCGTAACGAGTGCCGCAGCGTCAGCCTGAAGCAAATGGTTTCGTTGGAGCCGGGCGTCGACAATCCGATCTACATTCGGCTTACAACTGAAGATGGTCATCGTAGCTGGTCGAGCCCAATTTATCTGGTTCCCGATCCAGGGTGGTGAGCCTAGTCGAGCCGTGAAGTGTCTTTTGAGTCGTTCCCGGCGAGCCCCGCTCGCTGGCGCAATTGAGTACCAATGGTTTGTGTTTCTTGCTAGGCGTTTTCGTAACTGGTTCTTTGAACGGGCGCGGCTCTAGCCGCGCCGTCCAGAGCCAACGACAATGTGGGATTTAACCCCTGAGGTGATTTGTCGTTTCCTCTAAGAAACGCGCTTTTTTTCAATGCCCGCGCCCGGGGTGGAGCGGTTCGGGAGGGCGGCCAGAGCCGAGGTTGGCGGTGGCTGAACCGGACGGATGTGAATTTATTTTGCGAAAGAAGGTTTCTATGACTGGTCAATCCGCGGC
>JBEKQP010000115.1:0-13288 GCA_049519595.1 Candidatus Korobacteraceae bacterium
TTGAGCAGGCAGCATCTCCAATTCGGCGGCGCCGATCATGTTTCTCGTGCTGGGGAGCAGTGGCACATGCAGACTTACCACATCACTCTGCTTGAGTAGTTCCGGCAGGGAAGAAGCCACGCTGACCGGGCCCGCAGATCTCTTATCAGTCTTGTTGTATCCACCTTTCGTTCCTTTCTATACTGCAAAACAAGATATATTGCCTGCAACATAGAAAACCAGCCCCAAATGCGAAGAGGCTAAAAGAAAAGCGCATGAGCCCGCAATCCCAGAGCAGCTTGGGGACTGCGAACTCAAAATGCGTACCAACCCGGCTTGGAGCAGATGGCGCAAGACCTCGATGTTAAGGACGATCATACGACAGCCATGTAGGTTCCAACGTCAGCTCAAGGTGCCTCGCCGCTCCTCGATCCAATCCGTTTCACGGCCAGAATTCATGCTGGCCTAAAGAGGTCGGCTGTTAACCGGAGGGCCGATCTGACGGAATAGTTGGTCGGGTACTGCGCATAAGCAAGGCGGAGCATGTCAGTATCCTAACCCTGTCAAAACCCTGTCAAAGTTTCAGATGAAGCAGGATAGGATATGGCGGGTCAGGCCGTGCGGTGTTTAGCAGAGCTTGGTCGACATATTTGTGGCACCACATTCAATTCCAATATCCTTCGCAACAAAGGCACGCACACGAACGTGAAATTCAGCTTGAGCCAGGCGACCGAAATGTCACGGCTGTGCAGAGTAGCTCTGGACGTTCTACGATAATTACCACGATCCCGAGACAATAGAATTGCCGGGTGGTAAGATTCGCGCAAGGAGGACACCGTATGTCCGGGGGCAAGGTCGTAATCCTCGATGGCTGTGGACTTTCTGACCAAGATTTGTCGCCGGTTCTTGGCGAGTTGTCGGAGGTGTTCAGACGGGACGGCTCTCGGATTGAGACCTTCCGTTTGAGCGAGATGAAATTGGCCCACTGTTTAGGTTGCTTTGGCTGCTGGGTGAAGACGCCGGGCATGTGCGTTGAGAATGACGCCGGCCGACAAATCGCCAAAGCGGTCGTGCAGAGCGATACCACTGTATTCTTTACACCTGTGACCTTCGGCGGATACTCGCCGGATTTGAAGAAGATGTTGGATCGCTTTGTTCAGCTCGCATCTCCTTATTTCCAGATGGATCATGGTGAAGTTCACCACCCACCGCGCTACGCACATCGGCCTCGGCTAGTGATGGTTGGTGTTCAGCGGCGACCCAACTTCAATGAGGCTCATATCTTCAAGATCCTCGCTGGGCGCAATGCCATCAATTTTCATCCTCCCACTTATGCAGCGGAGGTGGTCGTTGCTACGGATCCTACCGAAACACTCCGGCTTCGCTTCGAAGCCTTGCTGGCCCGATCGGATGCTCTGCCTTTCGGCGAATCCGCCGCTTCGGTGATGCCTGCGCCGGTGGTACTTGGCGTGGACGCCGAATCGAATGGCCCCAAACAAGCATTACTCATTGTTGGTAGTCCCAAGACCGATTCGCCCAGTACGTCAAACGTGCTGGGGAGCTACCTTTTGGAGCGCTTGCGCGACCGCGGCTGGGAAATCGAATCGCTGACACTGCGAGCCAGCCTGAACCGTGAAGAGGGTGAAGCCGCGCTGCTTGCGTCAATTCATCGCGCCCGGCTGATACTGTTGGTCTTTCCGCTCTATGTGGATTCCTTGCCTTACCTGGTGACAAAGGCACTCACCACGATTGCAGCGGACCGGCGAGCCGCCGCCGACCCGCCGCCGCAGCGGTTGGCGGTGATTGTAAACAGCGGCTTTCCCGAAACCCACCAGAACTCGGTGGCATTGGCGATATGTCAAGAGTTTGCCGCACAGAGCGGCATCGCGTGGGCAGGCGGCCTGGCCTTAGGCGGAGGAGGGGCGATCGGCGGGCAGCCTCTCACCGGGACGAAGCGTTCGGGTCCACCGGTCAAGCACGTGATTCGAGCCCTTGATTTGACCGCCGCGTCTCTGTCCGACCGGCGCCCGGTTCCAGCCGAAGCTGTGACGTTGATGGCGAAGAATCCTATCCCTTTCATTCCCTTTGCTCTCTGGCGCTGGATCTACATCCGAATTGGGGGGATGGGATTTGAGCGCGAGGCCATTAAGAACGGCGTAGGTAGAAACAGGTTGCGGGAACAGCCTTATTCTTGACTCTATGCGGCGCAGTCGTCGCAAGCGGTCGCCTCTACAGGGAGTCGGCAGCCTGGTGCAAAAACTAGTGACACGTTTATCGACCGCAGCGGCGGCTGTACCGGCGTTTCTTGATTTTCGAGTAGTCGCCACCGCAGGAGCGGCGATCGTTTCGCGAAATTTGCATTGAATCACCCGGCGCCCGTGATCTAATCTGCTCGATATTCAAAATTGCCAATTGAACGAACCGCCCTTTTCGGTTCGTCAGCATACCGTCAGAAGCTGTGGTCGGCTATCTCAAAGAGTTCGCGCAAATAGCGGCAAGGAAACGTCTCAACAGATCTGGGAGCAGAAAGAATGAAATTCAAGATGTCCCTCTCTAACAAAACGCTGATGGGAATGATTGCAGGCGCCATCGTGGGTTTTATTGCCGGACCAAGAATTGTGGCAATACAGATTGTTGGCGACATTTTTCTGAGGTTGCTGCAGATGGCGATCGTGCCGTTGATCTTCTGCACGGTGACGAGCGCCATCATAAATATGGACGATATCAAGAAGCTCGGCCGGCTCGGTTCCAAGATTTTCGTTCTGTTCATGACCACGGTAATCGCGGCCGGGACAATAGGACTGCTAGTGGCCAGAGTCATACGTCCGGGGAAAGGCCTGGTTCTCACAGGCTTGCCGCCGGTAAAGGCCATAGCTGAAGCTCCAACCGTGACGGGCATTCTCGCGGGAATCATCCCGACCAACATCGTGCAGGCCATGTCTGAAGCCAATCTGCTTCAGGTCATTGTCTTCGCTATATTCTCCGGTGCTGCGATCCTGATGTTGGGCGAATCCGATCGCACCAGAATGAACAGAATTTTCCGGACGCTGACTAATTACATAATGAAGGTGCTCAATATCGTGATCGAGACGTCACCGTACGGCGTCTTCGCCCTTATGGCGATCACCGCAGGCAAGTACGGCACATCCGTGCTGGGGCCGCTTGCTCAATTCATCGGCAGCATGTACGTCGGCCTGGTGCTCCATCTGTTCATCGTTCTGATGGGGATGTACTGGTTTTTTGTCAGAAAGAACCCACTGACTTTTCTCAAAAAGACAAGCCCCATATGGATCACCAGTCTGACAACGTGCAGCACGAAGGCGACGATGCCCGTGGCCATGGCCACATGTGAGGAGACGCTAGGCATCCAGAAAGATGTCGTGGGCTTTACAATTCCTCTCGGTGCTTCGACCAATATGGACGGCAACGCACTCTGGTACGGGGTGGTTGCAATTTTCGTTTCCCAACTAGTCGGGATCCAATTGACCTTATCTCAGCAGGTTACTGCGGTGCTGCTTGGTGTTCTTATGACGCTTGGAAGTCCGGGAATTCCCGGAGGCATCTTTGTCGCAACCACGATCTTTCTGAAAACCCTCGGACTGCCACTCGAAGTTATCGGGCTCCTGGCCGGAATTTTCAGGATTATCGACATGGGCCAAACCACAATAAACGTGCTTGGGACAGTAGTAGTCACGGCAATTCTGGGGAATATGGAAAAGGACAGAGCGATGCCGGCCGTTTCAGCGAGATAAAGGAGATTGGGAAATGAAAGACAAAACTGTCGGAATCCTTGGCGGAATGGGACCTGAAGCAACCATTGATCTCTTCGCCCGTATCGTCAAACATACCCACGCAAAAAAGGACGACGATCACCTCAGGATCATAATCGACAACAATCCAAAAATGCCGAGCCGGCAGGACGCCATCCTGACGGGCGGGGAGTCTCCTGTGCCCGCGATGCGGGAAACCGCCCGTAATCTGGAGCGTGCTGGAGCAGACTTCATAATAATCGGGGCGAATACGCCTCACTATTTTTACGATGAGATAAAAGCCGCCGTCCGGATACCATTTCTGCATATTATCGAAGAAGCAGCAAAGGAGACCGCCAAGGCCGTTCCCGGCGTTCGAAAGGTCGGCGTATTGGCTACTTCCGCGGCCATGAAGACGGGGCTGTATCAAAAATGTTTCGAGAAATACGGAATCGAAGTTCTCGATATACCCGGGGAAATCCAGGACCAGGTCCAGAAGGCGATATTTTCATTCAAATATAACGGGAAAACGCCCGAGGTAATCGAATTGATTGTGGGTCCTGTCCGGCACTTGATCATGAATGGCGCCGAGGCACTCGTGATGGGGTGCACTGAAATCCCCATTATCCTAGAGAGTATGAAGTTTTCAGTACCGGTGATCGACCCAAATGAGGTAATTGCGGTCGTTGCAGTCCAATGCGCAAAAAACCAGAGAACACTTTAATCGTTCTATGCTTTGTCGTCCAATCGGGCCGCTACACATTGCGCCAGTGTTGATCTATCTGTTGAGGACAGCCCCGCCAATCAAAACAGAGTAAATTTGATGTCATTGCCTGTTCGAATATCGCTCATCAGCGATCTTCCGATATTCGTCTGAATGACACCAAATCCCAAGGCTTGTCAGGCGCCGATGTTTACTGTCGCAGGATGTAGAGATTCCCGTCATCGGCGCGAACTTTGTAAGAGACATCTTGTGGCCCGTACCAGTGATCGAGCACCTCCGCAACCATGTACTCGTGTCCATCGAGCCGAAAACGAACGGGCCCTTTTTCTCTTGTTTCCGGAATATCAGCTTGACTGCCGCAAAAGATAGATGCGCAGTATCTGGTCCGGCCGGACCGGAGGCCGCCCATTACCCGGCTTCAGGTTAATAGGATCCGTCAGCTCGCATAACTCAGCCCACGGCGCCATGCCAGCTTCATCTCTTCCTCATGCGCAGAACGCATGACCTGCCGTATGCTGTTTTATGACGAATGTGCACCCGTCACGCCGGATCGTGAGGCACGTGCGAAACTAGAGCCGCTACTTTGCCAGGGTGCGGGATTCCGCCAACAGTTTTGTGCAGGCATAGATGGTGCGCGTGTGCGGCATAGGGATCTCCAGGCGAGCACCCACCTCCAGCACGGCTCCAACCACGGCCTCCAGTTCCAGCGGGCGGCCGGCTTCGAGATCCTGAAGCATTGAGGTCTTATGTTCGCCAACCTTTGCGGCACCCGCCATCCTTTGCTCGATCGAGATGGGCAACTCCAGGCCCAAGCGGTTGGCCACCGCCCCCACCTCCCCCATGACGTTTCGCACTAGCGCTGAAACTTCGGGGCTGCGCAGCATCTGCCCGAGGGTCGCTCCGGTCAAGGCACTGATGGGGTTAAAGGCCACGTTGCCGAGAACCTTCACCCAGATCTCGTGACGCAGACGCGTCGTTATGGGGCAGCGCAGCCCGGACGCGATCATCGCTTCCGCAATTCGGCAACAACGCTCGGAGCGCGTGCCATTGGGCTCGCCGAGCGAGATGCGGTTGCCCTCGGTGTGCCGGACCACTCCGGGTTCGATGATCTCGGTGGCAAAGTAAACCAAAGAGCCCACGACGCGGCGAGGTTCGATGGCGGCTGCGATGACCCCGCCCGGGTCGACCCGATCCAACGGCAGTCCGTCCTGCCCCCCATCAATCTGGAAGTACCACCAAGGCAGGCCGTTCTGCGTGCTGACTACGGTTGTGTCCTGGCCGAGCACTGGCCGCAGTTGCAGAGCAAGCTGAGGGAGGCCGTGCGCCTTCACGGTAAGGAATACGACGTCGACTGGCCCGATCTCCTCGAGGCTGTCGGATATCTTGGGCCGAGCCTCGAAGCTTCCCTCACTGCTCTCCACCCTGACGCCACGTGCTTGCATGGCTCGAAGATGCGGCCCGCGGGCAAAGAGCGTAACGTCCAGCCCGGCGCACGCCATGCGTGCACCCATGTACGTTCCGATGGCTCCCGCACCAGCGATGAGGAATTTCATGCCGCCTCTCCAAGAATGGCTTTGGCCACCGCACGGCGTTGTACTTTTCCGGTCGCCGTACGTGGAATGTTCTCGACGATGTGCAGCTTTTTCGGACATTCGAATGCAGCCAGGCGCTGACCGCAAAACTTGAGTAGGGCCGACTCGCTTTCCGGCGTCCGTAAGACGACAGCTGCAGCTACCTCTTCACCCAACACCGGATGCGGGTATCCAAAAGCGACGGCCTCGGCCACGGCAGGGTGGGCCAGCAGAACCTCGTCAATCTGTCGTGGAGCGATCTTTTCGCCGGCGCGGTTGATCAGCTCCTTGAGACGGCCAGTCAGTTGCAAATATCCGTCGCCGTCAAGGCGTCCTTCGTCGCCGGTGCGAAACCACCCGTCCGCGAACGCGCTGGCGTTGGCTTCGGGATTGTTTTCATATCCGTTAAAGATGTTGGGACCTTGAATGACGATCTCGCCCCGCTGTCCGGGTTCGAGATGATTGCCTTGCTCGTCCATGATGCTGACGCGCACGCTGCCGGTGGCAGGGCCGACCGACCCCGCCTTTCGGGGATGAGGCGGCAGTGGGTTCGAGGCCATCTGGTGTGCCGCCTCCGTCATTCCATACGCCTCAAGCATGGGGACGCCAAACGCCTCCTCCACTTGGCGCATGATTTGCGGCGACAAGGGTGAGCTGCAGGAGCGGGCAAATCGAAGCGTTCCGGGCCGATTCGTGCTGTCCAGCCGGGCGGCCCTTTCCAAAAGCAGTTGGTGGATCGTGGGCACGGCCGTATACCAGGTCACGCGTTCTTCCCGCACGAGTCGCCAGAAGGCCAGCGGATTGAACTTTCCGGGAACGACCACGGTGCCGCCAGAAAGCAAAGTCGCCAGCGTAGAAGCCACCAAGCCATGGATGTGGAACAGCGGCATGACACAGAGCGAAACGTCTTCCGGGGCGAGCGCGTAGGAGCCGGCTATGTTGGCAGCGGAAAACGCCAGATTGCCGTGCCGAAGAGGGACACGCTTGGGACGCCCCGTGCTGCCGCTGGTGTGCAGGACCAGGGCAATATCTCCCGCCGACGGCGGGCTCACGGAAGCCCTTTTCGACGCGCCCTCCAGGTACACCGCTCCACTGGCGCTTTGCGCCACCGAAAGTACCGGCACGCGATCACGCGCGGCTTCGCGCGCTTCTTCAGCACCGGTTGGAGGACAAATCAGTAGGCGGGCGGCGGTGTCTTTGAGGTAGAAGCGAAACTCCTCGGAGCGATAGTTATGATTCATGGGCGCGGCGGTGCCGGCCAGCGAAGCTGCCAGAAAAACGACAATCGCCGGCAGACCGTTGGGCAGCGCGATCGCTACCCGATCGTCGCGACCAATACCCGCCCCGGCTAAGGTTTCCGCCATGGCGAGCACCTGCCGCCTGAGCGAACCGTAACTGACGCGAGTATCGGTTTCAGGAACAACGATCGCCGTACGACCGTCGGCATGGCTCTCGAGCAACTCCAGTAGCGTAGTCACCGGCTTCATCTGACGTATTTCTCCCATCGGAACGCCGGACGGCGCCGGCTTGGTTGTGGACTGCGGTCAGAGTGCCACGAGTTGGCATTCAATCCGCTCATGCAGCGTCTCCCAGTTCGCCCAAGGTGACAGCCTCGACGTCCGGGCGCATGCTCTCGGAGCGCTCAATCGTGCGTTTCGCCAAAGGTCTCAGCCAGAAGAGAGCCATCAAGGCCGCCACCACGTCGCAAGCGATCATCACCCAGAAAATTGTCACCCACGATCCGGTCTTCACACTTGCCATGGCCGCAACCGGGCCGGCAAAGATGGAGGCCACTCCCTTGGCCGTGTAGACGATTCCATAGTTGGTTGTCGCCCAAGTCTTGCCGAACAGGTCGCCGGTGATGGCCGGGAACAGTGAAAAAATCTCGCCCCAGGCAAAAAAAGCCAGGCCCGAGAGGAGGATGAACCATACCGGCCGGGCGATCATCTGCAACAGAGCAAAGACGGCGAGCGCCTCCAGCATAAAGGCGATGAACATGGTATTTTCGCGGCCGATGTGGTCTGATACCCATCCCCAGAATGGGCGGGTCAGTCCATTGAGAACCCGGTTGCCTTCAATCGCCAGCACCAGCGTCGGCATACCAAACACAATCACTTTGTCCACGCCATAGTAGGATGCGATCGGACTAAGCTGCGCGGTGACCACCAGGCCGCCGAAAGCGAGCATGGTCATCATCACGTAGATCACCCAGAACGAGCCGCTGCGCAGCATCTCGCGGGGCGTGCAATCCACCTCTGAGGTGTGCACGCGCGCCTTGATCCACGCCTCTTTTTCTCTCCACCCCGGAGGCGCCCACCCGGCGGGAGGTTTGGCTATGAAAGCCGCAGCCAAGAGCACGACCAGCCCCTGTAGAATTCCCCAGGTCACAAGCGTGTGCGCATAACCCGCGGTCTTTATCATCTTCGCGATCGGGGCAACCGTCAGCGCGGTTCCCACGCCATAGGCCCCGGCGGTGAGCCCGACGCAGAGTCCGCGGTAGTCGGGGAACCATTTCAGCGCGTTGCCAATCGTTCCTCCATAAACGACCCCGGCACCGACGCCCCCTAGGGTGGAATAGATCACCAGTTCCCTAACGGTATGCGAATGGCCGGCTCCGGCCCATCCGAGGCCGACCAGCACGCCGCCAATGGCAAGCATGAGTCGAGGTCCGATCCGGTCTACGAGGTACCCCTCGAAGGGCACCAGCCAGGTCTCTGCCAGTACAAAACCGGCAAAGGCAACTTGAATCGCCGCCAGCGTGGCGTGCAAGCTCACGGTGAGAGGCTTGGTGAACAGCGTCCAGGCATACTGCAGGTTGGCTATAGCCATCATCGCGACAATACCCGCAAGCAACTGTACCCAGCGGTTCACTCCGGATGCGGGGAGATCACGAGAGGCGGTCGAGACAGCCATGAATCAACTCCCAGAACGGATTTGCAGTGCTCGTCGGCACACGCCTTGGTACCCGGGAAACGCCATCTTTGCGTCTGCCGAGGCGATAAGTTCCTGTCGTTCTCGCGATCAACCGGTGAGTTGTCGGCGATGGTAAGCAGCAGGAAATAATCCAGATGGCACAAACATAGTTGGAGGTTGGATCCGGGCAGCTAACATTTGCAACGCCATCCGACGCCAAGACAGGCCTTAACAGTCCTTGTACTTTCTGCCGCGCGGTCCGTCGAAAATCAGTTGGTTCGCAGGCAGCCTGGGGAGATCGGAAACGCATCGTCAACTCTGATTGGGGGACCAAAATACGTGGATATCGCTCTCATTCCGGGTTGCCCGGCGCTGATCCTGATTGCGGCTCTTGCCCTGGGGATCTTGCTTCCTCGGCGAAGATCTCGAGCTCTGGAGCGGAGGGCGCGAGAGGCGGGTTTTGGGCTTCGTGCATTCGGCGAGGCCTTTCGAGGGCACGAACGTCAGCGGAATGGGTTATGCGATCGCCGGATACGTCGGTGCTTTAGTAGGAAACCAGCACGCGAGGGCGCTCACCTTCGGATTGGAAGCGGGATTGGTAGTTGGCGTGGTTACAGCCATTGCGAACGCACTTATGCCTCTCATCGAATGGACTGCGGAACATATGCCGGCGAAACGTATGGGTGTTATAGGGGTCGGTCTGATACTGATCGGGTTCCTATTGCAGTCCGTCCAGTATTGGGTGACGCTGCTCAGCACAAGCTAACCGACATACGCAATGTGTGTTCTGCCAGACCGCTGACGTTGATGGTTATTGACCAGATCTCGACATGAAAACCCTCCATTCTCCTGCTCACAGATGCACTATAGCCGCTTGGGCTTCTGGTTCGTTCGAGTCAACGATGGCCTCGTCGTGGATTCGGTCCTCTCAGATTGGGTTCTTGGGTTTCGCCATGGCAGGGGGGTACCGCTACGGTTTCGAATCACGCGCCACGCGACGGCGGCGCTTGTTGCGGACAGGCTTGCGCAAATCAACATGATGATTCGAAATCCAAATACAAATGAGTTCTCAATCGATTCCTTTATGGCGTCTCTCGTACCGGGACTCAGGCCAGCGGGGACTTGCAATCCGGCCAGTTTGATCTCCTCCGTGTGAACCGTTTGCAGAACGCTGGGCGGCAGCGACAGGTATGCCAAGCTGTGATTCAGGCGGGAACTGAAGGCGCTCACCATCACGACCCCGAAGACTGCAATAGCAAGCACACCCGCGACTCGGGCAACGGCATTGTTAATTCCAGAAGCCGTGCCGACACGGTCTTGGCCCACGGAATTCATCACAACTGTGGTGAGAGGCGCCACCGTAACCGCCATCCCGAAACCCAGAACGACCACTGCTGGAAAAAACGCCGTCCAGTAGCCGTCTCCTATGGAGGGCACAGCGAACAGAGCAAAGCCTAACGCCGTAATGATGGGGCCGATAGTCAACGGAGCTCTCGCGCCATAGCGCGCAACGAGCCCGCCAGACCAGCGGGAAAGAAGAAATATCAGCAAAATCAGTGGGAGCACGGCAGCGCCGGCTGCGGTTGCGGAGTATCCCTGAACTTGTATCAGGTTCAGAGGGAACAAGAAGAAAAAAATCCCAATCGCTGAATATAGAAACAGCGTGAGCAGGTTTGCGCCAGTGAAGCTGCGGGACTCGAACAGCGCGAGTGGGACCATGGGCGAAGTGACACGGGCCTCGACGAATGTGAACCCAACAAGGCAGCCAAAGCCGATGATCAAGCTCCCAAAAACCAGAGGATGCCCCCAACCTCGGTTGGTAGATTCGATGAAGCCGTAAACCAAGCCGCTCAAGCCGAGGCTGGCAAAAAGAGCTCCTACCCAATCGACACTGGTTGTCGAATCGCTGCGGCTTTCCGGAACGCGCCAAACAGAAATTGCGATCACCGCCGCTGCCAGGGGGACATTGATAAAGAATGCCCAGCGCCAGGAAGCATGCTCGACAAGCCAGCCGCCAAGAACGGGTCCAACCGCGGTTGTGATTGCCGTAAAGCCGGACCAGGTACCGATCGCTTGGCCGCGGCTTTTCTCGTCGAATGATGTACTGATAATGGCCAGACTGCCGGGCACGAGGAGTGCGGCGCCCACGCCTTGAATGCTCCTGGCGAGGGTCAGTTGATGAATGTTCGCGGCAACCCCGCAGCCCGCGGATGCCAAGGCGAAAAGCGCCACGCCTGCCACGAACATCAGACGACGACCAAACAGATCGCCCAACGAGCCGCCGACTAAAATCAACGCTCCCAGAAAGAGCCCGTAAGACTCGACGACCCATTGGACATCTACCACGGTTGCATTAAAGTGGGCTTGAATGGCAGGCAAAGCGACATTGACGACCGTGCTATCGATAAACGCCATGCTGGACGCGAGAATGGTCGCAACCAATATCCAGATTCTTGCTTCAGCGACACACGTAACTTCGACGGCCCCTGAGCGGATGATGGCGTTATCGCAGGGCGGTCTCATGAACGTTATCGATGCGCTTTGGGGTTGATTGGTTCTGCCGAGGCCGAAGCAGAGCTCGGGCGCCAGAATCCTGTTCTGGAGGATTGTGGAGCAAGGAACACATCAATTGACCGGGAACAGGAGGCTGCCGGAACGACGTCGCCGACGGTCACCGAGGCGGAATGTCGCTCTCGGATGCTTTTTCCCAGAGTAGGCAACGCAGACCTTCGCCACTCCTGGCCGGGTTGAAGCATCTGTTGTCCGAGACACAAGCGGATTTTGTCGTGTCACCGTTCTTCCAGCGGCTCACGAGGTCAGGTTCGCAAATCAGCGGGCGGCTTAAGGCAATATAATCGGACGTCCCTTCAGACACGAGGCGCTCAGCCACGTCCGGGGTGCGGATTCCACCCACGAGGATGAGCGGCACCTGCACTCTCTGCTTGAAGCGCCGTGCGGCATCCCGGTAATATCCCTCGTTTTCTTTAGAGACAGCGCCGAAACGTACCGGCTGATACCTGCTTGCCTCGCTGCTTGTGCCGCCGCTCAGTTCGATCGCATTAATTCCTGCTTTTTCCAATAATGCCGAAAGTTCGAGCATGTCTTCAACGGAGAAGCCGCCGTCAACATAATCCTCCGAGTTGATCTTAATCAGGATTGGATAGTCCGCACCGACGGCATGGCGTACGCTACGCAGCACCTCCAAAACCATGCGTCCGCGATTTGCCAGTGTGCCACCATACCCATCTATCCGGTGATTGACCGCCGGGGAAAGAAATTGATTCAAAAGGTACCCATGGGCCGCATGGATTTCGACAGCGTCAAAACCGGTATGCTGGGCTCTACCCGCAGCATCGCCAAAAGCACGCACGACACGGCCAATATCTTCTTGCTTCATCTCCCGGCAGATAGCCGTGCCATTCTTATGAAACACCGACGGCCCCATGGCATCCAAACCGGAAAGGCTGGCAGCGGCTTGAGCCCCAGCGTGAGCAAGCTGAACGGCGATTTTACCGCCATGCCGATGAACGGCTTCAGTCATCTGGGTCAACCCAGGAAGGGTGCTGTCGTCATGAATCCCCATCTGCCACGGGCCAGCCTGTCCCTCCCGGCTCACATAACTGTGCCCAGTGATGATAAGACCGACGCCTCCCTCGGCGAGCTTTGCCATCATGTCGGTAAGTCGGCCAGTACAAGTTCCATCCGTAGTGGCCATACCCTCCCATGTAGCAGAGCGAACAAATCGGTTTGCCAAGCTCATGCCGTTGATAATGGTTGGCTCGAAAAGGATCGACATAGACATTTCTCCTGAGCTAACGAGATATCTCGCGCTGTGAATGGGATCAACCGACACCACGAACCACGCAGCTTAGCACAACGTTACGCTTCGGTTTCTTCTGGTTGGGAAGTAGCGAAAGGACTCCGAGTCCCGCGGGCGCGGATCATAGCATTGGTTCCATGTGGTTATTCAGCGCCGCGGCGCGCATCTTCTCATGACCACTCCTGTCCGGCGCACAATATGTACAGTGCTAGATGTCCATGTATTCCGGATGGTAATCCTTCCAAATACCTGTCGCCGGGGAAATCAGGCGTACGGGAGCGTCGTCCGCATGTTTGCTGGTCCTCGCCCAGTGCCAGGCGTGCTGAATTTCAGAGCTTTCGAAGTAACGCGTCTCCGACTGCAGAACCGCCGCTCCTGCCACGACGCGTACGACAATCTCTTCCCACTTGTGAGCACCGACGACTGCCATGCGAGCGATGTGATCCGAGAATTTCTGGAGGAATCGCATCTCGTTCCAGGGGGCTTTCCATTCGGCCCCCTGCATTTCGGTGAGATCGGCCAATATGCCGAT
>JBEKQP010000116.1:0-13265 GCA_049519595.1 Candidatus Korobacteraceae bacterium
ATCCCCTTCACCAGGGGAGCCGTCTCTGCTTCCAGTCCGGGCACCATCGCGGTCGCCATTGCCGCCGCCGCGGTGCCAACGCCCATTCCCTTCAGGAAGCCACGACGCGAGACGCGGAGCTTCCCTGATCCCTGCTCCTCACCAGCCGTTGATACGTCTCGTTCTTTTTCCATAGTTCCCCCTCCGTCTCATCACTACTCTTTTAGTGCCAACAAATCGACCTTCGCAGCCTGCCGTCGATGCACACGTTTGTCAAGCAGAATCTCCGAAATCTCGCGCCGGCGTTCCGTTTGTGGCGATTCCAGCCGTTAAGAACGCTATCATCATCCCGAAGCGCTATTGGCAGACGCGCGGTGTTGCCCGCGAAGAAGGTAAAACACCGCCTCGAGGACTCCTCCAGCGATCGCCAGCGACTTATCCGAGATGGTGAAGCAATGTTCGCGAGCGGCGCGCGGATCAATATCGCCAATCTTCATTCCCTCAGGAACGCACAAGCCGTCATGCAGCAGTCCGCGCAACATGCCTGCGATGCCAGCTTTTACCGGCGTTTGGTCGACCCACCCGACTACCTCGCCAGCTTCAACCCGATCTCCAATCGCTCTTTCGCCCCGAAACACGCCTGCGGACGGAGCCCGCAGCAGGCGTTGCAACCCTTGACCTGCAATCTCGCCTGGCACACCCGTATCCGGTTCGGCGGAGCCATGCCACAGAACCCGGCCGAGATGGTGGCCACGGTTGGTTTCGATCACCGCATGAACATCGACTCCTGCCTCAAAGCCCGGACCGAGGCCAATCACGACCGCCGCATCCGAAATCCGTGTCCCAAGGTTGCGCTTGGCGATAATGGCATCAACCACCACCGCCGGATGAAGCCTCGACACTATCTCGGCCCACGGATCAACCAAGACTGGCACTATGCCCTCGCTCCAGGCTCGCGGAATTTCATTGCAATCGTTAATCTTGCACGCGCGCAGGCCCTCGACCTCGACTTCTCCGCTATAGATCGCCTCGGAAAAAGCAACCGTTCGCCGCACCGTAGTCGGCTGCTCGATCTCGGTCGCAACCACCCGGAGCCCTGCACGATGGAGCCGCAGAATCACTCCGCTAGCCAAGTCTCCCGCACCTTTAACCACCACAACTGCGTCTTCAAACACGGGCCCAATCCTTCGCTCAAACCAAACCGGCGGCGGAACTGCCCCGCAACCGCCCAGTGGTTCATGATGTCAACCTGAGCCGCATTCTTCTCGGGTCCCCGACGAGGCTCAGCTCGTTGGGGGACTGTGCGGCGTGCCCACCGCGCGCCCGGCTACACCTTCTCAGGAGCTGCAATCGACACGGATCGTCGGCTCTTCTATTTCGGTTTCGTGGATTTTCTCACAGCTTTTCCAGATCGGAAAGCTTTCTTAGGAGCTGGGAGTAATCTTCCGCGGTGTCAATGTCGACTAGCGGATCCAGATTTAGCTCGACCGTTGCAACCTCAGCTTGATGGCGAGCTAGCACCTCCCGTCCTCCCTGGTCACCCGTGACCTGCAACAGCTCCGGAAACAGTGTCCGCGAGAAAAGCACCGGGTTTCCGGGGGTCCCTCGATACAGTGGTCGCACCACCGCGCTCGGGTGGCTGCGAAAGGCGCTGACGATGACCTCGATGGCCTGCGGGCTGACCAATGGCTGGTCGCCGAGCAGAAATACCACTGCTTGCGCCTGTGAAGCGATGGCGTTGATCCCTGCCCTGAGTGACGAACTTTGGCCCGTGGCGTAATCCGAATTGAAAATGGTGCGGACTCGAGGATCGCGCGGCAGCTCTTGCTCCAATTCTGATGCGCCGTGCCCAAGCACAACCACGACCTCATCCACAGGCGACGCCAGTGCGGCCTCTACCACACGGCGCAAGAAGCTTTTTCCGTCAAGCCGCAGGGCCAGCTTAGACGCGGAGTCTCCGGCGCGCCCGCTTCCGGCTCGGTGGGGCGCCTTCGATCGCATGCGGCGTCCTTCACCGGCGGCCAGCACAACGGCGGAGACTCGCGCCGGCGCGCCTTCACCTGATCTTCCGGTGATTATCTCCTGAGCCCGCATAGCCTCCGGGACGATATGGCTGGGTATTTCCTGCGCGTCCGATCTTCCGGTGATTACCCGGCGGATCGGCATCGCCTCGCGCAGAGCAGCAATGACGACCCTTTCCGCGCCCCGTTGGATCAGCTCGCGGGCGATCTCGCAACCGGCTTCGAATCGGATTTCGTCGTCGGCCTGGTTGAGCAGGGCTACCACTCTGGCGCGAGCCGGCACTCCGCGCGTACTGCCATGCGGATGCAGCAGCACGGTGGCAACCAGCGACGGGCTGACCCGGTCTCCCAACCGGCACCCAGCCAGGGCCGCCACGTGCTCGGGACGGTGAACGAACTCCTCCGACAGCGGTTGGCCGATCACAGAGAGTCCGACCACAGGCACCACCAAGTCGGCTGACGGCGGTATCACCGGCTCATGCTCCGCGGGAGCCTTGAATGGCCGCCCGCGCGAGCCGTCGGCTTCCACCAGCAGGTGGGTGACCTGGAGTCTCTTCGGCAGTTGCTCGATCCATTCCGGGTCTAGGCCCACAAGCTTCCCATCTGTCCCCAGCTCTCGCGCCAGGACCACCGCGGAGGATTGAACTAGGACACTCCGTGCGCTGCGCACAAGGTCTTCCAGCGAGCCTTCGATGATCGTGGCAGGGAACTGTTGCGAATCCGGGGGATAAATATGGGTTGTGGTGGTGATCAGCACGCGTGCGCCGCGCGCAACCAGTTCGGCGGCCAGCCGGAACATAGCTGTAGTCTTACCGCCGCTGCCGGTGAAGGCCACCACCTCGCAACCTTGTGACTCCGCGAGAGCCTCCGCGCCAGCCAGTGGACCGAAAGCGGCGATTCCCAGCGCTTCAGCCAGTGTCGGCACGCAGTCAGCCGCGACGGTGTTCGGCGTTGGCATTGGCAATATCACACCGGTTGGCAAAATGATTCGTACACTTTGTTCTGGTTGAGTGCCTGGTACAAAGTATTTTTCCGTTGCAAAAGCGCGCGGTACTTCGCGACGTTGGTCTCATCGGGTTGGAATACGATTGGATCGCTGCCACACACGGCACGAAAAGCCGCCGCGTGATCGCGGTGGATGCCGAGCGTGACCGATGCGCTCATCAGCGCCCCCAGCGACGATGCCTCGCTGTTGTCGTAACGAATCACCGTCTTGTTGAAGGCGTCCGCCTGGATCTGATTGAAAAGATCGAATGCCACCAGCCCACCCGCAACGCTGACCATCGAGATATTCTTCACCAGGTTTTCGATGAGCGAAAGGTTATGGCCGATTTCCAGTGCGATGCCTTCGAGGATTGCCCTCACCAGGTCGCTGCGCCGCGTTCCCAGCGACAGGTTGAAGAAGACTCCCTTGGCCAGAGGGTTCCAATAAGGAGCCGCGCTGCCCTCGAAGTGAGACAGCATCATCACGCCATTCGCGCCCACGGGCGATTCGGCGGCCTCTTTATTCATCAGGGCGTATACATCTTCGCCTTCGGGGTAGAACTGCTCTTTGAACCAGCGATGCACCGAGCCGGTATTGAAGATTCCGGCTTCGGCAATCCACTTGCCGGGGACGGCTGCCGCGCTGCAGAGGGTGCGGCACTCATCGTCGAACTGCGGCGCGTCCGAGTAGGCGATGACGAACGACCCAGTGCCGGTATTGGCCTCGGCATAGCCTGGACGGAGAATGTTCAAAGCCAGCGCCGCGCATTGCTGATCTCCACCGCAAACGATGACCGGAATCCCCGGTGTCAGTCTGGCGGCCTTTGCCAGTGCGTTCGCCAGAGGGCGCGCGGCCGACCCGGGCGGCAAAAGCTCCGGCAGCTTCGAGGCGGAAACGCCGCTGATCTCCAACATGTCCTTGTCCCACGAAAAGTCGCTGATATTCATCAGCATCGTGCGGCAAGCCTGCGCCCAATCGGTAACGTAGGCACCCGTCAGCAGGTAGACGACATAGTCCTGCACTCCGATCAACTTCTCAGCCGCGGCATAAATTTCGGGACGTTCTTCGCGCAGCCACATCATTTTTGGAGCCGAAAAATAGGGGTCCACCCGCAAGCCCGTGCGGCGATAGATATCCCGCAGACCCATTTGCCGCAGCAATGCAGCGCACTGCGGTCGGCTCCGTTTGTCCTGCCACATGATGGCGCTATGCAGCGGCTCGCCTGCGCCGTCGATGGGAATCACCGAGGCCCGTTGCGAGGTGACCGCAATCGCCTCTATGCTGATGCCTCTTGCGTTTAGAAATTCGCCGCTTTGCTTCAGGCTGGCGAGCAACGCGCTCTTCCAGGTGAAAGCGCCTTGCTCGACAAAGTTATTCCCAAAAAATTCCGAGTGATACTCCTGCGAGGCGCGATTCAACAGCTTGCCGGTGCGATCGTAAAGCATCGCTTTCAGGCTGGATGTGCCGACATCGATGACTAAGATGTGCTCCATCTTCTCTCTCCCGCCCTTGCTAAGTTAGAGTCCTGCACCAATAGGAGCATCCAAACATAAACTCAAACTGTCATGGCGAGCGAAGTCGAGCCACCTTTTGTCTCTACTGCTGAAAAACAAAGGGTGGCTCCACTAACTCCGCGCCCGAATAGCTTCTTGCTTGTCAAACGTGACGCAGGTATGCAACTTGGCCGCTCCGGTGGCGTGCACTTGGCGCTCCGGTCGCCATGACATGCTATTGGGATCTGGGCTACCTTTCGCAAAACTCAGGCCGACCGGAACATGGTGGCGTACTTGTTCACCACTTCCTTGATGAAGCCGACTTCCTTCAGCGCCAACTGCGACAGGTGATAGCTCTTTCCCGACTCCAACAGGGCTTTCACCTTTTCCACCGTATAGAAAGAGATTTCGGTGTTGACATTAATCTTGGCGATGCCGTTGCGGATGCACTCCCGCACGATTTCTTCCGGCGTGCCGGAGCCGCCGTGCAGAACCAGCGGAATATCGACCACCGCCGCGATCTTCTTCAGCACTCCGACGTCAATCTTCGGCGTGCCTTTATACATGCCGTGAACCGTGCCAATGGAAACCGCCAGCGCGTCGATTCCGGTGCGCGCCACAAACTGGCCGGCTTGTCCGGGGTTGGTGTAAATCTCTTCCCCCGATTCTTCGTTGGAGAATTCTCCGCCCGCCAGCGCCCCTAACTCCGCCTCCACACTGACGCCGGCCGCGTGAGCTATAGCAACCACCTGGGCCGTCGCCTCCATATTTTTTTCAAACGGCAGGCTCGACCCGTCAAACATCACCGAAGTGAATCCGGCCCTGATCGCCTTCACAATATTGTCAAAGGATTTGCAATGATCGAGATGGAGAACCAGCGGGATATTAATCCTCCGGGCCATCGCACTTACCACGCCAACCACGTCGTCCAGTCCCATGTTCGGCAAGTAAGCTTCGCCGAAGGCGACAATCGTGGGATATCTGAGTTCCTGTCCGGCCTCGATGACTCCACGAATCGTTTCGTAGTTGTAGACGTTGAAAGAGCCGACGGCATACCTGCCGCGCCGCGCCTCTTTCAGCATTGCGGAAAAGTTGACCATCATTGTTGTATACCTGCCAGCCATGTCTTGAATTCAGGCCGTTCCAGCACTTCCTTGTTGACGACGAACCGCGGCTTTTTACCCGCCAGAAGCAGGGCGATATCTTCCATGAGAATCTCCGGCGAGCGGGAAAGCGCTTCCTTGGTAGTGCCTGCGATGTGCGTCGTCAAAGTCACGTTGTCGAGCGAAAGAAATGGGCTATCCGGCTTGGGCGGTTCGTCCGGAAACACGTCCAGCCCCGCGCCGGCGATTCTCTTCTCCTTCAGCGCGGCAGCCAGCGCCGTGGCATCGATCATTCCGGCCCGCGCGGTGTTTATCACGTAAGCGGTCGGTTTCATCAGTGCCAGTTCTTTTTCTCCGACCATGTTTTTCGTGGCTTCGCTCATACGCGCGTGCAGGGTCACGAAATCGCTTTCCCTGAACAGGCTCTCCTTGTCTACGGGCTCGCAGCCCGCCGCGCGCACATCCTCAGCGCGCACAAACGGGTCGTAAACCAACCGGACCACTCCGAACCCGGAGAGCTTCTGGGCGACCAGTCGGCCAATATAACCAAAGCCGATGATGCCGACTTTCTTTCCTTTCAATTCCGGAACCCAGTCGGAGTTGGAAAATGTCTTTCTCCACTGACCGCTCTTGATGGCAAAGTGCGCACGGGCGATATTGCGACACTCCGCCAGCATCATACCGACCGCGAAATCCGACACCGCCTCGGCGTTGCGTCCTTCAATATTGAAAACCACCACGCCGCGCTTTGTGGCCTCGGCGACGTTGACGTTTTCGACCCCAGCGCGCGACACGCCGGCAATGCGCAGCTTCGGCATGGCATCGAACACTTTGGAAGAAATGGGAACGAACAACCCGGCCAAAAGATCCGCGTCCTGTCCGTGCTCAAGAATCAGCGAATCGACCACTTCGACTTCGGGTCCTTTCTTCTCCACTACCAGACGCCTGTCCTGAAGCTTCGGCCAACTTGTCTCCCAGTTGCCGACCTTGGCTTCTGCCAGCACATCTCCCAGGTACTTCTCCGCCGCGAGTTTGAACTCGCTGCCCAGGATCATGGCATCCCCGATGAGCAGGGCTTTGATTGATTTCTTCATAACGCTCCTCGTTAAAAAACTCGTGTCTCATCCCAGCAGTTCACTCAATTAATCTCTTGCCAAGTGTCATTCTGAGCGAGTGCAGCGAGCGAAGAATCTATGGATTTGATCCGTAACGCACGAGATCCTTCACTTCGCTCAGGAAGACAATAGAACTCTTGCAGCGAACTTACGGACAGCACCCAGACTTTATCCTGATTATGGTCCCCGCCCGCCGCTCTATCCAACAGCGGGGCTGGCGAACCTCGCGCCCATTTGGAAAGCCTTTTCGCAATCCTGCGGAAACACCTGCTCACGCCTCGCCGCTTTTTCTTCCACATTGTAGCGTTCCGCCACCATCTTCGAGTAATCCTCAAACTGGTAGGTGTCGAAGCAGCAAAGTGTCTCCGCCGCGCCGAACATCCGCCGCAGAAAATCTTCATTCAGCAGGATATGGTTCCGGTAGCCCCGTTGGTTCATCACCTGCTCGGTAACATTCATTGCATAGATGAGACCGGTATTTATCTTTCTGGGAAAGAGAGATTCCGGGGTACCGCCGTACTTCAGATACGGAAACAGCAAGCGCTCCATGAACGATTTCATCTCGCCGGAAACGGCTCCAAAGTAGATCGGCGAGCCCAGAATAATGGCATCCGCGTCCGCGATCTCTTTCAGGATCGGCGTCAGCTCATCCTGCGCTGCGCATCTGCCATAGCTTGGGCCGCCTTTTGTTTTGCAGGCAAAGCAGCTCTTGCAGCCCGTATATTGCAGATCGTACAAATGGACGAGTTTCGTTTGCGCACCCTTGGACGCTGCTCCGTCCAAAGCCTTCTGCAGCAGGGTTGCCGTGTTCCATTTTTTTCGCGGACTTCCGTTGAATGCCATTACCTTCATTGCCAACACCTCGTAAGAATGTGTACAACCTGTTTCTCAAATAGTTTTTTGAAGGGGCGCCACAAAATGCGGTTACATGGTGCCCCAGGTTCGCCCGCCTTTGGCTAACCTGGGGTAGTTCCTTCAGGCTTCTACCCCACAAAATCGAGGCCTCACGCCCTAACTATGCATGTGTCTGCGCCGTCTTCTGCCGGTTGCACTGCTTCGCGAGCACGCCCACGGCATAATCGATGTTGGCTCGCGAGACATCTTTATGCGTAACCAGGCGCACCAGGTATTTGCCATATTCGCTGGCCTTTATGTTGCTCCCCTTTAGCTCGTCAATAAACTCCGCAGCCTTCATTCCCAGGGGAGACACATCGAATATGACAATGTTGGTCTGCACGCTTGATAAATCAATCTTCACCTTGGTATTGGCGACCGCTTCGCCAAGCATGCGCGCGTGCAGATGGTCTTCGGCCAGACGCTCCACCATGGTTGTGAGTGCCACAATGCCCGCGGCGGCCAAAATACCGGCCTGCCGCATGGAGCCGCCCAGTACGCTCCGGGCGCGGCGCGCCTGGAAAATAAAGTCCCGGGTTCCGACCACCAGCGACCCCACCGGCGCACCTAGTCCCTTCGAAAGACAGAACTGCATCGAATCGGCATGTTGGGCGAGCGTCGCGACCGGAATGCCCTGAGCTACCGCGGCGTTGAAAATCCGCGCCCCGTCCATGTGGACCGGCACCGAATATTTACTCGCCAGTCGTTTGATTGCCTCCAACTCCGCCGGCGTGTAATACGTGCCGCCTGCCCGGTTGTGAGTGTTCTCGACAGCGATCAGCGCCGTGCGCGAAACATTTCTTTTCTTGTCGTTCTTGATGAGGTCTTCAATCAACTCGGGCGTCAATCTTCCGTGAACACCCGCAACCGGCATTGGCTGAGCGCCTGACAGTCCGGCGGTTGCGCCTGCTTCCGATCCGTAGATGTGCGCCGAAGCCTCGCAAATGACGGTGTCACACTTCCTGGTATGAACCATGATCGAGGCTTGGTTTCCCATGGTGCCGCTGGCCACCAACATTCCTTCTTCTTTGCCGGTCACTTGCGCCGCTAGCTCTTCGAGCTTGCGTACCGTCGGATCCTCCCCATAGCCATCGTCTCCCACTTCCGCGTTGAACATTGCCAATCGCATTTCATGGGTAGGTTTCGTGACTGTGTCACTTCGTAAATCAATCATTTCCATGGTCGCCACGTCCTCGCCTTGATTCGACGTTCTGCACTGAATGCCTCTTTGTGCGAGCGTGAGCAATCCTCGCCGCTTCGCCACTCCATGATTTAGTGCAGTTCCATAATAAGTGTATCCCGGAGCTGTCATTGAGCAGTATGACTGCGGTCACAACACCTGTGTACTGGCCAGGGTTCGCCACTGTATGATTTGGCGCGTAAAGATTCCGCCGGGCAGAACGAGAATGAGGACCAGCGTAATGGAGACGGTCTGGATCGGGCGTTGACATAGGAACCGGGTGGTAGGGTGGTCGCATATCGTCCAGACGGGTTCGACTACGCCGCAGCCTCCCATACCACCCAAAGGAAAGAGTTGACGGCGAGATCGTTTATGCAAAACGGCACTAATCCTGCTTCGACGCCTTCCGGAGTGGCGGGCACGGTCACCTTGAAGCATCTGTTCGCGGGCTTCCTGAAGATCGGCCTTCTCGGTTTCGGCGGGGTCGCTCCCATCGCGCGTCATGTCATCGTCGAAGATCGCGCTTGGCTCACCGAACAGGAATACGCATCGGTGATGGGCATCGGACAAGTGCTGCCCGGCGCAAACACAATTAATGCAGCCGTAATGATTGGCGACAGGTTCCGGGGCATAGCAGGAGCGATCGTCTGCCTTGTCAGCATGATGGTGATGCCCCTCGTCATCGTCACCTGTCTTGGAGTGCTCTATCACCGTTTTGCCGCGTTGCCGCAGGTGCAGGCTGCCATCAGCGGCTCCGCCGCCGCCGCCGCCGGCTTAGTGATAGGAGCAGCGCTTAAGATGGCGCGGCGGCTCCATCCAACTGCGATCGCACTTGTCTTTGGCTTGCTGGCTTTCATCGCCGTAGGGTTGCTCAATCTCTCTCTGATTGCGGTGGTGGCCGTCCTGGTTCCGCTCAGTGTCGGGGCTGCATATCTGGGGTATCGCCGTGAAGGATAATCTGCTCTGGCGCATCGCCGTAACCTTTGCCTCGCTGTCGTTCGTCGCCGTGGGAGGGGTCACTGCCGCGCTTCCCGGCATTCACCGGCAAGTGGTCAATGTGCAAGGTTGGATGAACGACACAACTTTCGCCAACCTTTACGCGCTTGCGCAGGCTGCGCCGGGGCCGAACGTGATTGTCGTCGGCTTGATCGGCTGGCACATCACCGGGCTGGCCGGGCTGGCTGTCGCCATGTTGGCGATGGTTGTGCCCTCTTCGATTCTGGCCCTGATCGTGGGCCGCATCGTCCACCGTCATGCCAATACTTCCTGGATCGTTGTGGCAAAGACCGGTCTGGTGCCGGTCACCATTGGCCTGATTCTCGCGGGGGGCGTTGTGATGGCCCGCGCCGCCGACCGCAGTATCCTTAAGGTCATTATCACCTTGGCAGCAGCGATCTTCGTCCTCCGCTGCGAACGCAACCCGGCTTGGGCTCTGGCGGCCGGCACCATCATCAGTTTGGGTGCCTGGTGGCTGGCCGCGCCTCGTTGATCGGGGTTCCCCGGCGAGTTTGCTCGCTGGGGTGATTGATTGGGATACTTCGACTCCACGCTGCGCCCTAACTGGGGCAGTAGGACGTTCGCGGGCTGGGCAGGAGGCGCGGTTCTCATCGAGAGCAATCGTTTCCCGCCCAGCTTTCGTCTTTAGCGAGAGTTCCGCGCCCAGTTGAGTGGGAAACACGATGCGCCTTCAAAACGGTGCTGGCAAAGGTGGAACTACATCTTCCGTTGAACTGCCCTACCCGACGATGGCGAAGGCTCGCACGGGAAACGATGTGCCGTTTCGGATGGCGGGGGGTGCGGCATGAAAGCTGAAGCCGTCTCGGGGAAGAGCATCGAGATGGCACAAGTGTTCCACGATTGGGATGCCTGCTCGCAGCAATACCGTATGGGCTGGACGGTCTGGATCTTGCATGCTGTCGATGTTGGCGCAATCGATTCCCACCAGGGTAGCGCCGGCCCCGGTCAGCAGTTCGCAAGCATCGCGGGTCAAAAAAGGTCCGGAACGAAAATAATCCTCGGCATCGTCCCAGCGTAAAGACCAATCGGTGCGCACGAGCACCGCCTTGCCGCGAAGATCGATTCCAGAGAAGGCGCTGGAGTCGATTGCATCTCGGCCCAGGGCGCTCACCACAACGCCCTCGAGGTTGACCAGCTTTTCCAGCGAAAGCCCGGCCAGATCGACTCCGTTGGCAAAGCGATGAAACGGCGAGTCCAAATAGGTCCCCGTGTTGCCGCCCAGATTGTAGCCCGCAATCTGGAATGATGTACCCAAAGAGTAGTGTCCGGACGCCTGTCCGTGGCCGAGTAGTACGTCGAGTTTCGGCGACGGCATGCCTGGATAAACCGCCATCCCCGCATGAATTTCATGGCTCAAGTCGATGATCTTCATGGTCGCGCCCCTTCATTTTTTGCCCGATGACCCGAAGCCTCCGGCGTTGCGGCTCGACTGCCTAAGCTCTCCGACGGTCTCCACCGGCGTGGTCAGCACCGGATAAGGAATGAGATTCGCAAGCTTATCGCCGGCATGAATTTCGGCCGCCACATCACCGAGGTTCTCGATCAGCACCTTGATCTCGCCGCGATATCCGGCGTCGATGACTCCCCCTGTAACCGCCAGGCGACGCGCAGCCATCGACGACTTGTCGCGCAGCAAAGCGCCCAGCGGCTCGTCCGCGGCACTGGTCAGCTCGATGGCGATACCAGTGGGCACAATGGCGTTTCCTCGCGACGCGATGGTCACATCTTCGGCGGCGTAGATGTCGTAGCCCAGGTCTTCACCCGGATGCGCAATCGTTGGCGGTTTGGCGCCGGGCCGTAACAACTTCACTTTTAGCATGAGAAAAATGTATCAGCCGTCGCCGCCGCTTCATAGCACGTTCCTCTTGAGTGCCATCCTGAGCACCGCGAAGGATCTGTTCTTTCGCGTCCTGAAATTTTTGCAAGTCGTCTGCCCGTTTTGGCTGGTAGCGGCGGAGGTGCTGTGCGAAACTTCCAGACGGCAACTCAGCCAATCAGAACCTGTTGAAAGTGCGGCGAAGGAGGTCTGTGCCGTGGCAACTGAGAGCGTGAAGGAAGCAAAAGCCGGCGTTTCGAGTGCCTCCGGGGCTGCTACCCAGGAGAAAAAAGTGGGAGGGTTCGAGGCCTGGGGGAAAAAATGGGGACTCCTGCTCTCATTGGCGATTGGCTTGGCAATCTGGTCGATGCCGTTGAGTGGAATTAATCCTACCCAACACAAAGTGTTGGCCATTTTTGGCGGCGCGGTCGCAGTGTGGGTCACGATGGGCGTCAATTTCGCCGTCAGCAGTCTGCTGATAACCACCTTCCTTTATTTCTGGGTCGGCAACCCAACTGGCGCCCTGAAGAATGGCGCGCTGGTAAGAAACACCGATTTCGCGATTTCAGGTTTCTCCGCCAATTCTCCGCCGTGGCTGATCTTGACCGGCTTCGTCATCTCGGTTGCGATGGTCAACACCGGAGTCGCGAAAAGGCTGCTGTTGCACGTCGTTCGCTCCATCGGCAGAAGGCCTTTGGGCGCGATTATCGCGGCCTCGCTGACGAACTACCTGATTGCGCCTTTCACCCCCAGCAATACGGCCCGAGCGCTCGCCATGGTACCCGTCGTCGAGGGCGTTGCCGAGTCATACCATGTGAAACGCGGCGAAAGCAATTTCGGCAGGGGACTTGCCTTAGCGATGGCCTTCGCCAACAACATCACCGCCTCCGCATTTCTAACCGGGACGATAGCCAACCTGATGTTCATTAGCTCGATCGTCGCGGTCGCCGGCACCTCAAAATTCACCAGTTGGGGGTTCTGGGCCTTGGCGGCGGCGCCTACCAATCTCGTGCTGCTATTGCTGGTGAGTTGGTACCTGGTAAAAATCTATCCGCCGGAGATGAAGGAGATCAGCGGCGGAATGAAGCGCATCGACGATGATCTTGCCGCAATGGGCCCGATGACGGCCGCGGAGAAGAAGGCGATCTCGTACTTCCTGTTGGCCATTGCTCTCTGGGGGACGGATCAAATACACGGTCTGAATGCCACGATGGTTGCCTTTCTCGTCTCGTCCTTGCTCTTTTTGCCGAAGATCGGCGTTTTGGACTGGAAGAAAACGCAGAACTCCCTGCCCTGGGAGCTGTTCATGTTCGTCGGTGGGGTCACTACGCTCGGCAATGCATTGACGCAAACCAAATCAGTCGCGGTGGTGATTAACGCCGTCTTCGCCTCGCTGGGATTGCGGAACTTCTCCGCCTTCTGGCTGCTGATGCTGCTGATCGGCTTCACCATTTTCAGCCACGTCTGGTGGTCGACAACTACATCGATGACCGGAGTGATGGCGCCCATCTACATCGGCATCGCGCAATCGATGGGCTACGACGTCGCCAAGTTCTGTTTGCCTTTGGCCATCATGGTTGCCTATGCGCTGTTCCTGCCGTTCAATACCAATGGCAACATGATCATGCTGAACACCGGCTACTTTTCGGCGAATGACTTGCT
>JBEKQP010000117.1:0-13219 GCA_049519595.1 Candidatus Korobacteraceae bacterium
CGGCCTTGCACTTCTTGGCGCAGATTTCGCAACCCTTGCCGCGTTTCAGCCGCGTGCAGTTGATTTTGTCAATCACGGGACGGGCTGGCACCGCCTGCGGAAACGGAATGTAAATCGCCGTGCGATTCCCCATGCCGTAATCGAATTCGCTGGGATTTTTCTTGATCGGGCAATTCGTCCAGCAGTCTCCGCAGCCTGTGCACTTGCTGATGTCCACATAACGGGGCTTCTGCCGGATTTTGACTTTGAAGTTGCCGATGAAGCCCTCGACTGCCTCCACCTCGGAGTAGCTGTAAAGCCTGATGCGCGGATGCTGGCCGACGTCCACCATGCGCGGAGTCAGGATGCACTGCGAGCAGTCCAGAGTTGGGAACGTCTCGGAAAGCCCGGCCATCTTGCCGCCGATGGAAGGCTCGCGCTCCACCATCACCACTTCATAGCCGGCATCGGCAATGTCGAGCGCCGCCTGAATGCCTGCAACTCCACCGCCGATGACCATCGCACGGCGCGTTACCGGCACACTGATGGGAGCCAGCGCCCGGTCGTTGCGCACCTTCTGCACAGACATGCGGATAATGTCGATCGCCTTGTGAGTGGCGGCCCCGCGGTCATGGTGCACCCACGAGCACTGCTCGCGGACGTTAGCCATCTCCACCAGGTATGGATTCAGCCCCGCGGTTTGCGCGGCTTTGCGGAAGGTCTTGAGGTGCATGTGCGGCGAACAGGAGGCGACGACGACGCCATCCAAATGCTCGGAGGCTATCTTCTCGCGCACGATGCTCTGTCCCGGGTCCGAGCACATGTACTTGTAGTTCAGAGAGCAGACGACACCAGGCAGCTCGCCAACCTGCTTGGCGACTTCATCCACATCTACCGTGCGAGCGATATTCTCGCCGCACCAGCACGTAAAGACACCGATTCTGGACATGATCTAGTGTTCCGATCCGGGGCCTGCGGCGATTGCCGTTTTTGCAGTCGTAGGGGCGTGTGTAACAAAATGCCGGTCGATGCCCAACTGTTCGCCGGACAAGCCCAAAGCCAGCCCCACCACGTCGGACAGGTAATACACTGTCAGGTCGAGCTTCTTGCCGTACTTGCGTTCCACTGCCGCCTGTTTCATGTCAAGGTTGACGTGGCACATGGGGCAGGCAACGACGACGCAGTTCGCGCCATGCTCGACAGCGTTGGTAAGAATCTTGTGGGCGAGTTCCAACACCGTGTCTTCGCTCGCCATGGTCATGCCCGCGCCGCAACACTCGGTCTTGTAACTCCACTCGACGGTCTTGGCGCCGAGCGCGGTGAGCAGAGTTTCCATGGACTTCGGTTGCTCGAAGTCGTCGAACTTAACGATGTCGGGCGGACGAAGCAGCAGGCAGCCGTAGTAACACGCCGCCGACATGGATTCCACCGGCTGCTTGACTGCTGCCTTGAGACGATCTAATCCGACGCTCTCGAACACCTGGATGAGGTTAAGGACCTCGGCCTCTCCGCGAAGCTCGGTTTCGACGATCTGCGATAGCTCCTGGCGCACGCTATCGTCGGCGACCGCCTTGCGCACCTTCAGCAGCTGCATCGAACACAGCGGGCAGGGGGCAAATACTTCCTTGAAGCCATCGCGTTCGGCCAGGGCCAGATTCCGGGCTGGAAGCGCAAGGGCCAGCTTGTGGTTCAGTGAGTGCGCCGCGGTCGCTCCGCAACAGATCCAGTCCTTCACTTCCTGAAGGCTGATGCCGAGCGCGCCCAGGCAGGCTTTCAGCGACTGGTCGTAGTCATTGGACGAGCCATGCAGCGCGCATCCGGGATAGTAGCCGATGTTCATTTGGCGACCGCCTCCACGGGAGCGGCTAGCACCGGTTGCGATGGAGCGCAGCGGGCGTAAATGCGGCCGACAACCTCGCAATCACGGGCGCGTTCGGAGGTCAGATGCAGCTTCTTGCGCGACATCAGTTGCGGAGCCAGCCCGGCGTCCTTGAAAAGGAATGCAAGCTGCCGGGTATGCGACAAGACAGCAAGCTTGAAGCGCGCGATTAATTCCAGCTCGTTCAAACGGCCGTTGCGCTTGATGTTGTCGAGAAATGCCTGTTGGAAGGCCACCACGATTTGCGCCTCGGGACTTGCCTTGCCTTCCCGCAACGAGAACTCACGCAGCGCATCCAGTACGGCGGCACAATCAACCTGCTTCGGACACCTCGCCGAGCAGGTCAGACACGATACGCAGGCCCAGATTGAAGGCGAAGTCAAAGCAAGATCGTCTCGACCGAGTTGCAGCAGCCGGATCAGTTGATTCGGCACCAGATCCATATGCGAAGCGACCGGACAGCCGGCCGTACACTTGCCACACTGGTAACAGTTCGCAATCTTACTGCCTGCGAGCGACTCAATGCGCGCGGAGTGCGTGATAGTGCCAGACAGTTCCATGTGAATCGATACCACTGTATGTCGAATCTGAAGTTTCGCAGTGATGGACGGCACGTCGTCGCGTATTGCAGACCACACGCTCGGGATGTAGCTCTCGAAACAGTCGGCCAGCGGCGGGGATACAGCACGGCAAGAGTCTGGGTTTTCAAGGGATTCTGTTCGGATGGCGGATATACTGGTTCTGAATTTTGGAATCTGGACCACATGCTGGATTGCTAACCGGTCCTGGGTAGCTTGCATGCGGGTATCGCTACGAGCCAGGGTGAGCGTGCTGCCGTGTGCAAGTGGAAGGAAACACATGTCGTTGCAGGCCGGCGCCCGGTGCCAACGCCGTCAATTGAAGTCTGTGAGAAGGTTGGTCCTCGTCGTGCACCCTTTAACGCGTGATGCCAAGATTGCTAGTTATCGACGATGAGGATTTGCGGTCGGCAGTGACGGAATATCTCTCTTCTCTCTTCTATGTAGTGCACCAGGCAGCCGACTCAAACATTCGGGGAAATTTAGAGTGAGCGCAGCCCCGGTTCTATCCAGTGTCAGTAATCCGCCAGCGGCGCAGGTGGGTCTGAATATCCCGACCGCCGCTCTGATTGCCGCTATCGTTAACAGTTGCGAAGGCGTGAGCGATTTAATCTTTTCGCCGGGCCGACCGCCTCAGGTGGAAGCCAATGGCCGGCTGGTGGGCGTCAATGTCCCCGGCCTCAAGGTGCTCACGCCGGCTGATACGGCAAGGATTGCGGCCGCCCTCCTCGCGGAGAGCCCGGAGGCGGCGCAGATGCTCAAAGAGCAAGGTGCAGCCGATCTTTCCTACAGCATCCCTCAAGTCAGCCGCTTTCGGGTCAATATCTTTCGCCAACGAGGCACCTACGCGATCGTCATGAGGATTATTCCGAGCAGAATTCCAACTTTTGACGAACTGAAGCTTCCGCAAGAGCTGAAGAAGATAGCATTTTTGAAGAATGGCATCGTGCTCGTCACCGGTGCAGCCGGATCGGGAAAGTCCTCCACCTTGGCTGCCATCATCGACCTGATCAACTCGACCCACGCTCTGCACATCATTACCGTCGAGGATCCGATCGAGTTCGTGCATCCACACAAGAAGGCAACGATTCACCAGCGCGAGCTTCACAGCGACACCTTCAGCTTCGCCTCGGCATTGCGTTCGGCAATGCGCCAGGCGCCCAAGGTGATTCTCGTGGGAGAAATGCGGGACAAGGAAACCATCGAGATTGCTCTGATGGCGGCGGAAACGGGGCATCTGGTGCTCTCCAGCCTGCACACCATCGACGCAGCGAAGACAGTCGAGCGCATCCTCGGAGCCTTCCAGCCCTCGGAGCAAGGCGCAGTTCGCGCCCGGTTGGCTGCTTCGTTCCGATACTTCGTTGCCCAAAGGCTGCTTCCACGCAAGGATCGCAAAGGGCGCGTGGCTGCGTTTGAAGTGCTCAAGGCGACTATGCGGACACAGTCCTACATAGAACGCGGCGAATGCGACGGTCGCAGCCTCGCCGATGCCATCCGGGACGGCGATCAAGAGGGGATGCAATCCTTCGACGCCGAACTGGAGAGGTTTGTTCGCGAGGGAACCGTGGACCTGCATACCGCTCTGCAGTACGCGACCAACGAGGGCAATCTTCGGCTTTCCCTTACCGATCTGGCGGGAGACTCTTCCGCTGACAGTGGGGAACAATTGTAATAGGTTTGGCCTGCCGGCAGGCTGCTGAAAAATTTTTCTCCGAGGGTGTCATCCTGAATGACACTTAGGCGACGCACGCAGACTCGCTAACGTGCGGCTCAGGCTTTAAATGTGAAGGGCTTCTTCTTCAGCAATACGTTTTGGGCGCTGATGGGTTCTTCACCCGGAGCGGGCTGCCGCCGGACGTAGGTAGCATCCGGTTTCATTTCGCGCGCCTTGACGTTGTCGGCCAGATATGTGCCGAGCACGTTGTCGTGAAGATGGCGAATCATTTTCCGGTCCTCAATCGGGAACAACAATTCAACCCGCCGATTGAGATTTCGCGGCATCAGGTCTGAGCTGCCGAGGTAGATGCACTCGTCCCCATTATTTCCGAAATAATAGATGCGGCTGTGTTCCAGGAACCGTCCAACGATGCTGATGACGCGGATATTATCACTGACCCCGCGGATTCCCGGACGCAGGCAGCAGATGCCGCGCACCAGCAGATCGATTTTCACTCCCGCCTGCGATGCCTTGTACAACAGTCGGATCATCTTCCTATCGACTAGCGCGTTCATCTTGAGGATCATCCTGCCGTTGCCGTTCTTGCGCTGGTGTTCGATTTCGCGCTCGATTAACTGGACGAATTTCTGCCTGAGGTTGGTCGGCGCAACCAGCAGTTTGCGGTAGTCGGTCTTGGCGGAGTAGCCGGTCAGGTAATTGAAAAGGTCAGTTACATCGGCGGCCAGATCCTCGTCCGTGGTGAGCAAGCCGAGGTCGGTGTAAAGGTGCGCGGTAACGGCATTGTAGTTACCGGTTGCGAGGTGAACGTATCGCCGAATGCTGTCGCCCTCGCGGCGGACTATGAGCATGGCCTTGCAATGGACCTTCAGTCCGACGAGCCCGTAGATGACGTGAGCGCCCTGTTGCTCCAAAGCTCTGGCCCATCCGATATTGCTCTCCTCGTCGAAGCGTGCCTTGAGCTCGACGACGGCAGCCACCTGCTTGGGATCTTCCATGGCCTCAAGCAGCGCCTGCACGGCAGGAGAATTTCTGCCCACCCGGTACAAGGTCATCTTGATCGCCAGCACCCCGGGATCGCCAGCCGCAAGCTGTAACAAATCTATGATCGGCTGAAAGGAATCAAACGGCTGGTGCAGCAGGATGTCACGTTGGCGGATGACGGAGAAAATGTCCTCATCCTCGTTTTCAGGCTCCAAATCAGCCGGCAGGTTGGGAACAAAAGGTTGCCACTTGAGGTCGGGCCGGTTCAGTGCGACCAGATGCTTGAGGCGTCCGAACGATAGCGGACCGTTCTGCTTGTAGATGCACTCCCGCTCGATTTCCAGGTTCGTAACCAGTATCTTGAGCATGCTGGAAGACATACCGGTGTTCACCTGTAAGCGGACCACGTCTCCAAAGCGGCGCTGACGAACACCCTCTTCCATTACCTCCAACAAATCTCCGGCGTCCAACTCGTCCTTGGTTTCCAAATCTGCATTGCGAGTGATGTGGAATGGACTGGCTTCGACAATTTGCATGCCGGGAAACAGTTTGCCGAGGTTCGCGGCGATCAAGTCTTCCAGCCACAAGAAGGACTGTTCGTTGCTCAGCTTGCCGTTTTTGCGCCGCGGCGGGCGGTCGATAGGGACCAGTTGCGGTAACGTATCGGGCACTTTGACGCGCGCAAAACACTCCTCGCCGTGGTTGTCGCGGATCAGTACGGCAATGTTCAAGCTTAAATTCGAAATGTGCGGGAACGGATGACCCGGATCAAAGGCCAACGGAGTCAGTACCGGAAGAACCGTGTCATCAAAATACCGGTCCGCTTTGGCCTGCTGCCGCGGGGTAAGTTGAGCGTATTCCATCAGGTGAATGCCGCTTGCCTCCAGAGCCGGCAGCAATTCCCTGCGGAAGCAGCGCTGAGCACGGCCGAGCAGTGCGGCAACGCCCTTGCGAATCGCTTCCAACTGCTCGATGGAACTCATGCCGTCCGGTCCTTCATCGGAGATCCCGGAGTCAACCTCGCGCATCAGGCCGGAGACCCGCACCATGAAGAACTCGTCGAGATTGGAGCCGACGATGGAGAGGAAAAAGATGCGCTCCAGCAGCGGGTTCGAGACGTCCTGCGCCTCTTCCAAGACTCGCCATTGGAAGGCCAGCAGGCTCAATTCGCGATTGACGTAGTAGGACGGATCCTCGAGATCAACTGGCCCAACCCTGGGTTTGTCCGGCATTGCATCGGATGCTTCGTCGTTTGTCACGGGTGTCAATTGACTGTTGGTCGTCATACGAAGAGCCATTCAGACCGCAGCGTCAGAACCGCAAGCACGGCTCTAACTTGAGCAGTTCCAGAACGGGTGTACCCGGAACCGGGCGTCATTGGATTTACCTTTTCGCAAAACTGATTTGGAAACAACGTCTACGATTAGGCAGAACCATCATACAGCGAGTCGTGCAACCCGGTAAGTGGCTGTATTGGCGCGGGCGGCGATTGGCGACGTTTTTAACATTCCTTTAACTTAATGCGTTCATTTTTCTACGGGGAAATGCGTCCAAGCATCTGTATCTAATAAGCTTACCGATTCCAGCAGCGCATTTTGGAAAAGGTAAGTGGAGGATGGAAAAGTTGCCTGATTTTACTCATGAGTAACCATTGGCCGCCTGAAGATTTGTTCGACTGGCGCACCTTCAAACCAATCGGACAAGCCGCGCCCCACCATTATCAGAAGCCCACACGCTGCGGGTTTGCAATCATTTTATTGAGTTTACGATAAGCTTCGCAGGTATCAGATCCGTCGCGGCGCGACCACACAGTTCGCAGGTTTGCATCCATTTTAATAAGATGAACTTCGCAGGAATATGTTCGCCTTCGTTTTTGTTTCGCAGTCCCCTAGCAATGCTTCGCCTGCGACGCATGGCGTACGGGCCAGCTTCCGGTGACGTTGCCATGCCGTTCAACACCGAAGGCTTGTACAGGGGCTTTGCGCGCGTCGGGCAGGAGGAGGAAGTAGCCATTTACAGGAACGGATAAGCGGCGCAAGCCCGGGACGGGTGGGGCTGATACTTTCGCCGTACAATTCACCGGTGATGGACATGACGCAGAGCCCGCGAGTTTCATTGACGAGGACGCCAGGGTGCCGGGTTTGAACAGTGTGAAAACCGCTGCGTCGGCCAGAATTCTCGACGTACAGCAATTGACGGTACATTTTACGACCTCGGAGCGTAAGGTCGAGGCGGTACGCAATCTCTGCCTGCACGTCGACCGTGGCGAAACTCTCGCGATCGTCGGTGAATCGGGTTCGGGCAAGTCGGTTTCGGCGTTGGCCATCATGCGGCTGGTTGAGCACGGCGGCGGGCGCATCATCGGCGGCCAGATGCACTTCCATCGGCGCGACGGCCAAGTGCTCGACTTGGCGCAGGCCACGCAATCCGCCATGCGCGAGCTGCGTGGCGCCGATCTGGCAATGATCTTCCAGGAACCGATGACGTCGCTGAACCCAGTTTTTTCCGTCGGCGAGCAAATTGCAGAATCAATTCGGCAGCACCAGGGCAAGGATCGCACGGAAGCTCGTGCCGAGGCGTTGCGCATGCTTGAGTTGGTGCGCATTCCCGAATCACGGCGAGTGCTTGGCCACTATCCGCATCAGCTCTCCGGCGGCATGCGGCAGCGGGTGATGATCGCCATAGCACTCTCCTGCCGTCCGTCCCTGCTAATTGCGGACGAGCCCACAACGGCGCTGGATGTCACGATCCAGGCACAGATTTTGCAACTCATCCGCGAACTGCAGCGCGAGATGCACATGGGCGTGATCTTCATCACGCATGATATGGGTGTAGTGGCCGAGATCGCGGACCGCGTGCTGGTGATGTATGCCGGCGAGCGTGTTGAAGAAGGATCGTCCGACCAGATCTTCGCCGAACCGCACCATCCTTATACGCAGGCGCTGCTGTCGGCGGTTCCACGGCTGGGCGCGATGCAGGGGACAGATGCTCCGGCCAGATTTCCGCTGATGGCGCAGAACGCCGCGCCGGCGGCGCCCTCTTCGACTGACTGGAAGGCTCCGGACGATGCCTCCATTGACCGTATGGCTGTGCCAAGGCCGCTGTTGGCGGTTCGCAAACTCACCACGCGCTTTGATGTTCGCACCGGCATCTTCGGTCGGGTAACCAGCCGTGTGCATGCGGTGGAGCAGGTCAGCTTCGATCTCTATGCGGGCGAGACTTTGGCGCTGGTAGGCGAATCCGGCTGCGGCAAATCAACCACCGGAAGATCGTTGCTCAGGCTAGTGGACATTGCCGGGGGCGAAATCGAGTTCGACGGCCGCAACATCACGCAGCTCTCCGGCAAACAGTTGCAGGTGCTGCGCCGGAACATCCAAGTTGTCTTTCAGGACCCGTATGCCTCCCTCGATCCGCGGCTTACGGTTGGCTACACGATTATGGAGCCGCTGCTGGTGCATCGCGTCGCAACCAGAGCGGACGCGGAGCGCCGGGTGGCGTGGCTGTTGGAGCGAGTAGGGCTGCTGCCGGAGCACGCACAACGATATCCCCATGAATTTTCGGGGGGGCAGCGGCAGCGCATCGCGATTGCGCGCGCGCTGGCGCTGAATCCCAAGATCGTGATCGCCGACGAGTCAGTCTCGGCGCTCGATGTTTCGATCCGGGCACAGATCATCAACCTGCTGCTTGATCTGCAGCGTGATCTCGGCATTTCGTTCTTGTTCATCTCGCACGATATGGCAGTGGTGGAACGGGTGAGCCATCGGGTAGCAGTGATGTACCTGGGGCAGATCGTCGAGATTGGGCCACGCCGCGCGATCTTCGAAGATCCTAGGCATGCCTATACGCGTGCGCTGCTTTCCGCCGTACCGATTGCCGATCCCGCGCGGCGTCACTTGCGGCGATCCTTGTTGGCGGACGAAATGCCCAGTCCGATTCGAGCCGTCGGCGACGAACCGGAGATTCAGCCCCTGAAGCAGGTGAGCCCCGGACATTTTGTCGCCACACACAGAATTAGCGGTATGTATTAGCACCCCTCGGCGGAGCCGCGCTCGCTGGGAAGATTCGTGCAGTCACCCCAACGGCGGCAACGGCGCTCACCGCCGGGCTTGAAAGCCCGGCTAACTTCGCAGGGACCGCCTTCCGCGACTCCGGTCTAGTGCTGCTGTAGCTCCATGGAACCGATCAGCATGTTGTTGCCGTTGGTGCTCATAACGTAGGTCGTGCTGCTACTGGCGGGATACAAAACGACAGGAATCCCACCGATTGTGCCGGTACCGCGGCCGGAAACAACGCTATAAGTTCCGCTGGCCGAGATGCCGGTCGCCAGGTTGCCTTCCTGGTTCAGGTCTTCGAGACCGGTAAACGTGCCTACGCCGTCGGCAAGCAACTGCCCGTCGATGAGCGCAGTACCCCCAAGGTGAAACGCATAGTTGCTGGTGATGGTGGCGGCAGTGGGAACAGCCGGTTGCACGGTAACCAGACCGCTTTCAAGCAGGGTAGTCGCGGTGTTGTAAGCCATCAGCACGGCATTCTGCGAACTGCTGAACCAAAGCACGAAGTTGACCGTTCTGCCGCTGGTGACGAAGCTGCCAGTGAAACGACCATTGTTTGTGCCGTCGGCAGCATAGGAAGAGGTACTGGAAAACGGGACGGAGGCGGAATAATTTCCGTTGTCGACGAAATCTTCAAGTCCGTTGTCGACGGCGCCGCTGCCGTTTAGCGTAAAGCTTCCGGTCTCGGTGATGAAGCCATTCACCGAGTATCCCGAGATCTCATAGACGTAGGGGTTGCTCACGCTGGCGTTTGTTATGAACGTCCCGCTTTGCAGATCGGCATAGCCGGAAAGCTGCTCGGTGACATTCATCGACAGGAATTCGATGCGCGAGGAGCTGACTACATAAAAAACGAGGTCAATCGTCGTCCCAGTGGAATTTGCGCCGCCGGTGGTGGTGGTGAATTGCATCGTCCCGCGTCCCGTCGTTGCGCTAAAACCGCTGATGGTCGTGCTGGGGACGGCGACCGTGGCAGTAAAGGTCCCGTTATAGTTTTCATCGAGGACGCCGGAAGCCGAACCGGCGGCTGCGGTGAGCAGGCCTACGCGGGAGACCGGCTGCCCGAACTGGACGTTATTCATGCCATCCATGCGCAGCACATAAGAACCGCTGGGCACACTCGGAGGCGTGGTCTGTAGCTCGAACAGGCCGCTGGATAGCTCGAAATTGGACATTTCGATGATCCGTGCCTTGCCAGGGGAAACCAGCACGAAACTGAAGGTGGCGTTGTTGCCGTTGGCGAAGTTCAAAGTCGCCTGTCCACGGCCATCGGTGCCAACCGAATACGTCCCGCTGGAAATGGCTGCCTGCTGCTGGAGCCCGGAAAAAACATCATTCACGTCTTGCTGGCCCGAGGTGATTTTGCCGGCACCATCGGCGGTGAATACGCCGACCGCGACAAAAGCCTCTCCGCGCGAGCCAACTCCACGCAGGGTGAAGACATAATTGCCGCTCAAACTCGCATTACTGTATCCCGCATTGTTCGGCGGGGGCGGCGGAGTCGCGGGAGTGCTCGGGACGCGGACGCTGCCGCCGCATGCGACCATGGTTGTCAGAATCAGGCTTGCCAGAAGAAGAGCTAGACACGACTTCCAGATGGCTTTCATACTGTCTTCAACTCCGGGTTAGAGTAGTTTCAGAGTGGCAGACCAGAGCTTCATGGAATATACCTTTTGCGACACCGGTGCAAGCGGGTATCCCGAATTTTGCAATGCAAACGACGTCAGCTTTCCCGCCTCGGCTATGACACTGTAACCTGTATAGGACGGCAAAGTTGCGGTCTCGAATACAAAATTGAGCGACCTTGTTCCATTTCCGGCACCACGGCAGCCCCATGAGTTAAGCCTGATCGGGCTCCGCCTGGACCCAAGCGCCGAAGGTCCGCAATTGTTCACACTGATCGAGCAGCGTGAAGGAGCAAGTCGGACGATCATGGCGAACGGCCGGATCCTGTTCTTCTCAAGTCCGGCTCTGGTTGGCCGCGCACTTCAACTGGCCGATGCCGCTGCAATCACCGACGGCTTGCCGGGAAACAGCACCGCCTTAGCTTTGATGCCGAAGCAGATGGATGTTTTGTGCGATGTGGCGCAGAGCCTGTTTTTGGTCAACTCACAGCCGGATGATTCCGATGGTGTGCTGCTCGATTGCATCGTTTGCCTCGACGACCTGCTGCGCGCCACTGAACTCAACGTCCCGGCGAACTATATCGCGGTTCTCAGTGCGCTCGCCGAGCGGTTGGAGAGTAATTCCGAGTTTGGCAGCTTTCTGGCGGAGCAGGGAATCGATCGCGAGACAGCGGAAGACGCGATCCTATGGTGTGTGGGCGCCATAGCGGTGAAGAGCACCTGGATTGGATGACCCGTCCCGGCTCACACCATGGTTGGAACCTGGCGAGCTGATTTTCATTCTGAGGTGAAGTAGTCCACCGTAACCGGGCTCTCGAACAACGAGTAATCCCGTGTCACCACGGTAATTCCACTTTCCGTAACGAAGTACTTCTGGCGGTCAGATTCCGTGTCGTAGCCGATTACCGTACCCTCCGGAATGTGCACGTCACGGTCGATGATGGCTCGGCGAATGCGGCAGTGACGGCCGATGTCGACATGAGAGAAAACGATGCTGGATTCGACTTCGGCATAGGAGTTTACGCGTACATTGGGCGAGAGCACGCTATCGCGTACAGACCCGCCGCTGATAATGCAACCGCTCGACACCAGCGAATCCAATGCGGTTCCGGTGCGGCCTGGCTCGGCGAATACAAACTTTGCCGGCGGGTACTGCCGCTGATGAGTGCGAATTGGCCAGTGCTCGTCGTAGAGGTTGAACACGGGCGAGACCGCCGCGATATCCATGTTTGCTTCGTAATAGGCCTCAAGCGTGCCCACATCGCGCCAGTAGAGAGCTTCCTTGCGGTTCTCATCGATGAAGTTGAAGGAGTAGACACGATAGTCGTCAGCCATTCTGGGAAGAATGTTGTGACCAAAATCGTGCTGGGAATCGGGATCTTCCGCGTCTTTGAGCAACACCGGAATCAGCACATCGGTATTGAACAGGTAGACGCCCATCGAGGCCGAAACCATCTCGGGGTTGTAGGGTGACCTGAGTTTCGTGGTGAGTGGCTTTTCTTCGAATCCCACCACTCTTCCCTCGCCGTCGATATCGACCACGCCGAAGTTCCTGGTTTCGCTTGGATCGACGAGAATTGTGGCAATTGTGACATCAGCACCCGAGTCCTGGTGCTGCTGCAGCATGCGGCCGTAATTCATTTTGTAGATGTGGTCGCCGGAGAGTATCAGAACGCGCTTAGGTTCTTCTGATCCAATGGAGTAGATGTTCTGGTAGACAGCATCGGCGGTGCCCATGTACCAGTTCTCACTGACGCGCTTCATCGGCGGCAGAATCTCAATGAACTCGCCGAGCGGATCGGCCACGATACTCCAGCCCTCACGAATGTGCCGGTTCAGCGACAAAGCCTTGTACTGAGTAAGAATGTAGACGCGCCGCAAATCGGAATTGATGCAATTCGACAGGGTAATGTCGATGATGCGGTAGATTCCGCCAAAAGTCACCGCAGGTTTAGCCCGATCGCGAGTGAGCGGATACAGACGCTCGCCTGCACCTCCGGCCAACAGAACTCCAAGAGTGTCTTTCATCTCTGTTCCTACCCCAGTAGTTTCGTGCCAGGAGCGACGACGCTTACAGTTCCCTCTGCGCCTTCAGTCGCTGACGTACAGACGCGCCGCGTCACAGATTGGAATGAAAATCGTATCACAGCAGGCGAGGCAGAGCTGCATTTCCGGTCGCTAGCTCAGGCAGTTTTGTCGGGACGGTCGATACTGATGCGTAAGGATTTAAGAAACTTCATATCTTGAGGGCTAACTTTAAAATCCGGGTCCGATTTCCTGAAATTCACAAGCGAAGACTCTTTCGTCTCCTCTTGCTCGTGTTTGTTGAACCCGATGGTGGCTTCGAGGACGAGAAACACGTCGTAACCGCCGGATTTAATCTTGGCGATAACTTCAGCTATCTGTTCCGAGTCTGAGATCGACTCGTTGATCGCCTGGCCGAGTTC
>JBEKQP010000118.1:0-13143 GCA_049519595.1 Candidatus Korobacteraceae bacterium
TCGATCCCGACCGCCTCGAAGAAGAGAAACGTCGCGGCATCACCATCGATATCGGCTTTGCGCACCTGGAACTGCCCACGCCCGACGGCCGCGACCTGCTGCGTCTCGGCTTTGTCGATGTTCCCGGACACGAGCGCTTCGTGCGCAACATGCTGGCCGGCGTCGGCGGAATCGACATGGTCATCCTGGTGGTCGCCGCCGACGAATCCATCAAACCGCAGACTCGTGAGCACTTCGATATCTGCCGCATGCTCAATATTCGCCGCGGCCTCACCGTACTGACCAAAGCCGATCTCGTCGACTCCGACACCCTCGAGGTCGTGCGCCTTGAAGTGGAAGAGTTCCTGCGCGATTCCTTCCTCGATCCCGCGACCGCGCCGATCGTCCCTGTTAGCGCCACCACCGGGCTTGGACTCGACCGGCTCCGGCAGGAGCTGGCCCGCGTTGCCTACGGTGCGCCGGCGCGCGATCCGCAAGCTGCCTTCCGCCTGCCCATCGATCGCGTCTTTACCATCAAGGGATTTGGCACGGTCATCACCGGAACCCTGATTTCAGGCACCGTTCGCAAGGAGGAGGAGGTCGAAGTTTTGCCCGGCGCGCGCCGCGTTCGCATACGCGGAATCCAGAATCACAACGAAGCTGCCGAGCACGCCATCGCCGGCCAACGCACGGCCCTAAACCTCGCCGCAGTCTCTCCCGAAGAACTCGCGCGCGGCATGATGCTTACTCCAGCCGGACTTTTCCGCGCCGGCCAACGCCTGGATGTCGAGATCAACTTGCTCCGCTCGGCGCGTCCGCTGAAAGACCGCGCCCGCGTTCACCTGCACGCCTACACCGCCGAAACTATTGCCGAAGTCGTGCTCATTGGTCAGAAGGAACTTCGCCCCGGCGAAGCCGGACTGGCTCAACTGCGGCTCGCCGAACCGGTTGCGCTGCTTCCAGCCGACCGCTTCATCCTGCGCCAGTTTTCCCCCGTGGTCACCATCGCCGGAGGCGCCGTGCTTGACGCTGCTCCGCAGGCGCGCCGCATCAGTGCCGCTGACCACACCGCATTCTTGCGCCGTCTGCAAAGTTCTTCGCAGCAAGAACTGCTCGCCGCCCGCATCGCACGACGCGAGGTGCACGGCTTGCCGCTCTCCGATGCCGTCGCCGAAACCGGCTGGCCGTCCGCGCAGCTTGCGCCCGTGGCCGCCGCGCTGCTGCAAGCCAAACAGGTCGTCCAGATCGGTGAACTGCTCATCGCTTCCGATTGCTTCCAACTGGCGCGCACCGCCCTGCTGAGCCGGCTTACATCGTTCCACGATAAAAATCGTCTGGTCGTCGGCATGAACCGCCAGGAGCTGCGTGATCAGCTCGACCTGGAACCGCCTGTCTTCGCCGGAGTGGTCGAGTCGCTCGTCCGCGAACGCCGCATCGAACTCCAGGAAGAGTTGATCCGCATTCCCGGCCGCGGCGTGGCCATGCAGACCGACGAAGCCGAATCGAAAAAGCGCATCGAAGAGGCGTTCCTCAAGGCCGGACTCGAAGTTCCGGCCCTCAAGGATGTGCTCGCCTCGCTCAAACTCGACCGCGCGCGCGCCCAGCAGATCGTCACCCTGCTGCTGCGCGATCGCACGCTCATCAAGGTGAGTGAAGAGCTCGTCTTCCACCACCAGGCGCTCGAAACGCTCAAGGCAAAGTTGCTGGAGATGAAAAGCAGCTCGCCCAAGATCGACATCTCCCGCTTCAAAGAGATGACCGGCGTAACCCGCAAGTACGCCATCCCTCTGCTCGAATACTTCGACCGCGAACACGTGACCCGCCGCGTCGGAAACGAAAGAATCATTCAGTAGAGCCTTTTTCTTGAAGGGGACCGGCTTCAACCCGTGAGGCCTTTTTCTTTGAAGGGGACGGGCTTCAACCCGTGAGGCCTTTTTCTTTCAAGGGGACGGGCTTCAACCCGTGAGGCCTTTTTCTTTGAAGGGGACGGGCTTCAGCCCGTCCGTCAGTAACGGCAATACCTGGGGCTTTAGCCCCTGAGGGGAACTCGCTCTTATCAAACCTGAAACGGGTTCAGCCAAGTTCCGCAGACGACCCGTGCTAATGCCGGTCCTGTAGGTTCGCAGCATTAGCCTTGGGGGTGTCATCCTGAGCGAAGCGAAGGATCTGCTGTTTGCCAGCAGCAAAGCAGAGCCTTCGGGTCGCGAAAAACGGCCATCGCATCCCTCGCGAACTTCTGGAAAGCATTGCTACCCTTGTGGACTAGAATTAAATTGCAAGACCAAAGACTGGCGATCGAGGCAATCATGGCAACCACCAGCACACGTCCGCAGCTTTCTTATCTCAGCGACGAACTGAATCAGCTCAAGCAAAAGGGCACTCATTTCCGCCTTCGCGTACTCGATGACGAGCAGGCCCCGGTATGCCACTTCGACGGCCGCAAGGTCATCAATCTCGCCTCCAACAACTACCTTGGCCTGACCACTCACCCCAAGTTGCGCGAGGCGGCGCTGGAGGCCACTCGCAAGTATGGCGTAGGCTCGGGCGCGGTGCGCACCATCGCCGGCACCATGCGAATCCACATGGAACTGGAGGAACGCATCGCCCGTTTCAAGAACGTTGAAGCCTGCGTTGTCTTCCAGTCAGGGTTTGCGGCGAATGCCGGCACGGTCTCGGCCATCCTGGGCAAGGATGATTTCATCATCTCCGACGAGTTGAATCATGCCAGCATCATTGACGGCGCGCGCCTTTCGCGGGCAAAAATCCTGGTCTTCCGCCACAAGGATATGGCCCACGCCGAGGAGCAGTTGGCCAGCGTGAAAAATCAGCCCGGACACAAGCTGCTCATCACCGACGGCGTTTTCTCCATGGATGGCGACATCGGGCCGCTGCCCGGACTGTGCGCTCTCGCCGAGAAATATGGAGCCATCATGATGGTCGACGACGCGCATGCCTCCGGCGTGCTCGGGCGCAACGGGCGCGGCACGGTCGATCACTTCCAGGTACACGGACGGGTCGACGTGCAGGTGGGCACCTTGTCCAAGGCCATCGGCGCGCTCGGCGGCTATGTCTGCGGCTCGCGCGACCTCATCGACTTTCTCTATCACCGCGCGCGTCCGTTTTTGTTCTCCACCTCGCATCCGCCATCGGTCGCCGCCACCTGCATCGCCGCCTTCGACGTGCTGGAGCAGGAGCCCGAACGCATCGAAAAACTCTGGCAGAACACGCGCTTCTTCAAGCAGGAACTCAAACTGCTCGGCTACAACATCGGAGGCCAGAACACGCCGGCCTCGGAAACTCCGATCACGCCAATCATCATTGGCGAAGGCCGCGCCACCATGGAGTTCTCCAAGGCGCTTTTCGAGGAGGGCGTCATGGGCACCGGCATTGCCTTCCCCACGGTTCCTGAAGGCAAAGCGCGCGTGCGTGCCATCGTCACCGCCGCGCACACCACGGACGAACTCACGCAGGCGCTAGACGTGCTCAAACGCGTCGGCAAACGCATGGGAATGATTTAGGACGACGAGCAATTTGGGCGTTGCTGTCGCGGTTTTGCTGATGGCATTGAGCTATAGGCATCGAGCCATATCCGAAGTGTCATCCCGAGCGAAGCCAAGGATCTGCGCCGGGTGCCCCACGTCCCGTCCCGCTTTTGGACTGACGTGGGGTAGTTTCCTGAATTGTTCGGCCGGGCTTTTGCATGTCGGGATATTTTGAACAGATCACAACCTGCGTGGGAATCGCCGGACTATTTCGGCACATCGGCTTTCCGCACGTATACCGGCACATAATTCGGGTTCGCGCGAATGCTTAATCGTTTGCCTTGGCTGTCATCGAAATCATCAGCCAAATCGCGCCTTCCCCGAGATCCCCTCCGGCGTTTTGGTGCAGCAGTAAAGGATTTGCGATCAGGTGATGCTGATGCCGAATAACGCTGCGCGCTGGAATGAGGCTGCGTGCTGAAGGAGTCAGAGGACTGTGCGGCGAGCGCCTGCAAAAACGCCCGCCCGTACTGCGCCGCTCTCTTTTCGCCCGCGATCAGGGCAAACTGTTCGAGGCTTGCGGGAGCCAGCCGCGCCACTTCAAGCAGATTGCTTTCCGGCAGAACGCAGTATGCTGGCCAGCCCTGCTTTTGCGCCAGCGCAAGCCGCACCCGCCGCAAACGCTCAAATCGTGCGCGCGAAGGTTCGTCGAGCGCGGCCAGCAATTGCTCTCGTTTTTGCTTCTTCTCGTCGGGGGTGGACTTTGACCGCTTCCCGGCCCGGACCACGGCCTGCGTGGGAGCTGTCGGACTATTCGACACCAAGCTCTTCCGCGCGTATTCCGGAACATAGCTCGCCTTCGCCGTGGTGCTCAGCGGTTTCCGAAAACTGGAGGCCCCGAATGGTTCCGCTCTGAACGCCGGTCTCGCCGATTGCTTGCACGCATCACAGGCGCAATCCGTAATCGCCTTCGCCTGACCGAAATACTCCATGATCTGCTTTCGCCGGCAAGCGTGCGAGTCGGCATAGCGCACCATCAGTTCCAGCTTTTTGCGCGCCGCTCGTTGCAGAAGTTGGACATCGCTCTCGGTCGCTTGCGGGTTGTTTTCCCCTATCTTGCCGATGAAGAACTCTTGCGTGTGCAGGTCGCGCGGGGTGAAGTAGAGGACGCAATCCGCCGGTCTTCCGTCGCGGCCCGCGCGCCCGGCCTCCTGGTAATACGCCTCCACGCTGCCGGGCAGGTTGTAGTGCACAACCAGTCGTATATCGGGCCGGTTGATTCCCATACCGAACGCATTCGTCGCTACGACGATGGTGTCTGTGCTCGACATGAACATTTTCTGGCTTTCCCGGCGCGCCTGTTGTTCCATTCCGGCGTGATAGCCGCACACTGCGCGCTTGGGAAAGCGATCTTCGCACAGGGCAGCCAGTTGCTCCACCACCCGTCTGGTCGAGCAGTAGACAATCGCCGCACCCTCACATTGCTCCAGCCGCGCCATCAGCGCCGCATCCTTTTCCGCCTCCAGCCGGACGCGCGCTACCGAGTAGGCAAGGGTCTCGCGGTCGAAGCCGGTCACGTGGACTCTCGGCTCGCGCAACCCGAGCACCCGCGAGATGTCATCGCGCACTTGAGCCGTGGCCGTTGCGGTCACGGCAATGGTCAACGGAAAGCCAAGAGTCCTCCGCGCCTCGGCCAGCCGCAGATAGTCCGGACGGAAGTCATGTCCCCAGGCGCTGATGCAATGCGCCTCGTCCACCACAAAAAGCCGCGGACGAAGTTTCTCCAGCGAGCGCGCAAACGAAGGTGAAGCAAAACGCTCAGGCGCAACGTACAGCAATCCTTGAAAACCCTGATGGAGTTGGCGCAACACATTGCTATTGGCGGCGCCGTCCTGCGAGCTATTCAACAGCAGCGCCGGAATCTTCAACGCTTGCAATTGCCGCACCTGGTCGGCCATCAGCGAAATCAGCGGCGAAACCACCACGGTGAGCCCGCCAAGCACCACCGCGGGAAGTTGGAAGCAGAGGCTCTTGCCGGCTCCCGTCGGCATTACGCAGATAACGTCGTGCTCGTCCAGCACGTCCTGAATCACTTCGCGCTGGTAGGGGCGAAATCCGGATAGCCGAAACACCGAGACTAGAGTTTGGTCGAGGTTCTGCATTGGCTGAGACCTCACTCTAGCAGCACTGGTTGTTGTCTTAGTATCGAAAAACACGGGGGTGCGGAAGTTGCAAACTTACAAGCTGTTTCACAATTTAGTTTTGAAGAGGCACGACTTCACAGGCCGCTGACCCGTAGCGTGTCATCGTGAGGAGGTTCGCAGCTTTTGCGAACCGACGTGACGATCCATGCATTTCATCCGGCTACACGCTGGGATAATCGTTCTTGCGATAACACCAACCTAGCCGCTACTGCCCGTACACCACGCGCCCGTCGACGATGGTGTAGATCGCGCGTCCAGTCATCGCGGTTCCATCCCATGGCGCGTTCTGCGATTTCGAGCGCGTTTTGCTCAGATCGTATTTCCAGCGCTTCTTCGGATCGAAGATCGTCACGTCGCCGTGCGCGCCAGGCACCAGCGTGCCGCGTCCTTCGAGCTTCACGACCGTGGCCGGATTCACCGAGAACAACTTGACCAGTTGCGCCAGCGGCATCTTGTTCTGGTGGTGCAGCACGGTGCAAGCCACACCGAAGGCGATTTCCAGTCCGGTGATGCCGAAGGCGGCGCGGTCAAACTCCACATACTTTTCGAAGCGTGCGTGCGGCGCATGGTCGGTGGCGATGCAGTCCACGGTTCCATCCAGCAATCCGCGCAGCACCGCCTGCCGGTCCGCCTCGCCTCGCAGCGGCGGATTCATCTTGAAATTCGTGTCGTAACCCAGCAACTCCTCATCGGTGAACATGAAATGATGCGGCGTCACCTCGCAGGTGATCTCGACACCGCTTTGCCGCGCCTCGCGCACCACCTCCAGCGTAATCGCCGTCGAGACGTGCGCCACGTGCACATGAGCCCCCGTCTGCCGCGCCAGCGTGACGTCGCGCTCCACCAGTTTCCACTCGCTCTCTGCCGGCTGCCCGCGCAGCCCCAGGCGAAAAGCGATCTCTCCCTCGTGCATCGGATTATTTTTCGAGATGCGCGTATCCTCGGCATGCTGAATGACTGGAATTCCCAGCTTTTTCGCCATCTCCAGCGCCTTGCGCATGAGGTCGTCATTCAAAACGGGCCGGCCGTCGTCGCTCACAGCGACCGCGCCGGCGCGCTTCAGCTCGGCATAGTTGGTGAGCTTCTCCCCTTGGCTGCCGCGCGTGGCGGCCGCCACTGGAAACACGTTCACCACGGCGCCGCGCTCCGGGTCTTGCATCCAGCGCGTGATGGCCGGCAGGTCGTTCACCGGCGTGGTGTTCGGCATGGCGCAGACCGAGGTATACCCACCGGCTGCCGCCGCCGCCGTGCCGCTGGCGATGGTTTCCTTATGTGCCTGTCCTGGCTCCCTCAGATGAACATGCGGATCGATGAATCCCGGTGCGACGATCAATCCCTTGGCGTCGATGCTGGCGCTGGCTTTGCCCCGCAGCTTTCCCGCCTCAGCCAGCTCGACCACGCGGCCATCCTCGATCAGCACGTCGCGCTCCGCCTCCAGGTTCTGCGACGGGTCGATCACCATTCCACGCAAGATCGCCAGTGAACCCAGCTCACTCATCCTTGCCTCCCACGGGGTCCCCGGCCAGCACCGCTGTTACGCTGGTTGGGGCCGAGCAATCGCGCCAGAACCGCCATCCGCACTTTCACTCCGTTTGCCACCTGCTCGGTGACCACCGATTGCAGTCCGTCGGCCACCTCGTCGGTGAGTTCCATCCCGCGGATCATCGGGCCGGGATGCATGACGATCGCGTCTTTCTTGGCCTTCCGCAGGCGCTGGGCTGTCAGTTGGTAGCGGCCAATGTATTCGCCCATTTCGATCTCGAGCCCCGACAGCCGCTCCTTCTGCACCCGCAGCATCATCACCACATCTGCGCCCTCAATCGCCTCATCCATGTCGTAGACCAGCCGAATGCCGGGTGCCAGCGCGTGCGCGGTCGCCGGCAGCAGCGGCTCCGGACCGCACAGCGTCACCTTGGCTCCGAGCTTGGTGAACACGTGCACATCGCTGCGAGCCACGCGGCTATGGTAGATGTCGCCCACGGTCACGATGTTCAGACCTTCGAGCTTGCGTTTGTGCTGCAAGATGGTGAACGCATCCAGCAACCCTTGCGAAGGATGCTCGTGCATGCCGTCGCCCGCATTGATGATCGGAATATCCAAATCGCGCGCCAGCAGGTTCGGAGCGCCCGAGCTCGGATGACGAATCACAATCGCGTCGACGCCGATCGCACGCAGCGTGCGCCCGGTATCGATCAGTGATTCGCCCTTTTCGATGCTCGAGGCCGCGGAAGTGATGAGGGCGGTATGTGCGCCCAGCGTCTTGGCTGCGATTTCGAAAGAAACCCGCGTGCGCGTCGAGGCCTCGTAAAACAACAAGGCCACGCGCCGTCCCTTAAGCAGCGGACGCGGATGGCGCACATCCATGCGCTTGGCCGATTGCAGCAGACTGACAATAACCTGCGGCGCCAGGGGTTCGATCGCCAGCAGAGAACCGAGTGTTTCTTCTTTCATGACGCTCCGCGCATCGCTGCCGAGGCGCTCTGCGCCGGGCTGCGGCGTAGGCGGAATCCGGCCAGGCAAGGTGCCGACCGGGATTCCGGCTTAGATATCAGCTTCGCGCTCTACCAGCAGTACCTTTTCGATCTGGTCGGTCTCTTGCAGCTTTACTTCGATGATTTCCAGATCGGAGGTCTGCACACGGCGCCCGACGAACGTTGCCTCAACCGGCAGTTCGCGGTGCCCGCGATCGATCAGCACCAGCAACTGAACCCGGCGCGGACGGCCATGGTCGAACAGCGCGTCCAAAGCGGCGCGCACCGTGCGGCCCGTGTAGAGCACGTCATCGCAGAGCACGATATCCTTGCCCACGATGTCGTACTCCATGGGACGCGGCCGTACCACGGGCTTGGGCCCAACCGTCGAAAGGTCGTCGCGGTAGAGCGTAATATCCAGCGTGCCCACCGGGACCGGCGCCTTTTCGATGCGCTCGATGTGGCGTGCCAGCCGCTCCGCAATGGGAATGCCGCGACGTTTGATGCCCACCAAGCCTAAATTCGCTATGCCGTTATTCTTCTCTACGATCTCGTGCGCGAGGCGCACCAGAGTCCGCTCAATCTCCGAAGCGGACATTAATTGTGCTTTTTCGTGCAGATGAGGAGGACGAGTGCTCACAATCATCTCTTTCCTGAAACTTGGGCTGGCGGAATCATACCCGAGTGGCCGGAGCCCGCACAAGGAAGGACTCACACCCTAATTCATCCCTCTCCTCCCATCGATTGGCTGACCGACAGGAGTGTTATTTTGAGCGAGCCGCGGTCTTTTCGCCCTTGCTGTTTTTGCCCTTGCTGTTTTTGCCGTCGCTGTTTTGCCGTTGCTGTTTTGCCGTTGCTGTTTTGCCGTTGCTGCTCTTGCCGTTGCTGAGGTGGGGGCCAAGGATCTGCCTTTTCACGACTGTCATTCTGAGCGAAGCGAAGAATCCCATGACACCGTCCCAACCCGTGCGGCTCCGCGCTTTTCGATGAAATCGGTCGATTGCGCCGCAGCCCCGGGCCGCGCTGGGTACCCCGCGTTCCGTTCGCAGTTGGCGAGCGTGAGGTAGCTTGCTTGATGCCCCGTGTTCCACCCGCATTTGGGTTAATGTGGGGAAGTTTCTTAAAGCCTTGCCCATAAAATTTGCTTTACCCAGCGAACCACGTGCCAATTTCTCGTTCGTGGCCCTCCAACCCGATTGCACTCAATTTGGGAAATCCAAAAAAATATCACGAAATTATTTCAATTGTGCAACTTTCCTATTGACAGATCGCACACGTACCCACAAAATATGGGGTCAGTAGTACTGAGTACCCTGCTAGTGGGTGCTCATAGGCCAAAAGAGCTCCCGAAAGGGAGCTCACAACTCAAAACCTTCAAGGGAGAAGGTTCTCAGGAGGCATTACATGCCGGTAAAGAAAAAGGCCGTAAAGAAAGCCGCCCCGAAGAAAAAGGCTGCCAAGAAGTAACTAGGCGCGAGGCCTAGACCTCGCACGGGATTTCACTGCAATGAAAAGTCTCCGCCCAGTGCGGAGGCTTTTTTCGTTTGCGGGCCGCGGCACGGAGTCCCCGCTGGGGTGATTGCTGCTGTTCGCGGTACACTGTGTCTGCCTGAAAAGCGCATCAGCGCCGCGCCAAAGACGTTTCGGTGATCACATCGCCGTTCAGAGGGCCCCCGGCACACCGTAGTTATCGTGCTGGGGCAGACAGGTGCTTAATGGCCACTGCCCGGAAGAAGAAAGACAAACCCGATGTTGTCATTCCCGAAAAACTTTACTTTCGCATCGGCGAAGTTTCGCGCCTGAGCGACCTGCCTACCTATGTATTGCGCTTCTGGGAGACCGAGTTCCCGCAGCTCAAGCCCAACAAGAGCAGCAGCGGACAGCGCATGTACCGCCGCCGCGAAGTCGAGTTCGTGCTCGCCATCAAGAAACTGCTTTACCAGGAGGGCTACACAATTTCCGGCGCGCGAGAGAAATTGAAAACCGAGATGCGCCCCGGAAAATCGCAGTCTGCACTGCCCTTCCCGGCGCGTCCACGCACCGACCGGTTGCGAGCCGTGCGCCACGAACTCACTGAAATCCTCTCCATCCTCACCCCCAAGCGCCGCAAATAAAGGTGCCCTACCCTTGCAACTCAGGCATGTGCGCCAGCAGATCAACAAAGACCCGCCTGAACTGCTCGAATAGCTGTTCGAATTGGCCAACTTCGTCGTCGGATCCGACCCGGATTTCCGATTCGTAGTCACCGCCAACTACCCGGGTAGCAACCGCAATGATGTGCCTCAGGCGCCGGAACACGAGACGGTTGAGCAGCGTCAGCACCAGAAAAATGCCGCCTGTCAGAGATACGACAGTCAGAAGCACCAGAATGTTCTGCGTGCGCCGCATTGCCGCGTAGACGCTCGAAATATCCCGCACAACGAACATTGCGCCTACGACATTACCCGCGGCATCGCGGATGGGAAAGAGGCCCCGGACGAAGACCGAATTCCCGTCACGGAAACGTTCCAACACCTTGCCCTGGTCGGGCACTGCGGCCAGATTTCCCTGGAAACGCATGATGCTTTCCGTGGCCGTGGTTTTGTCCGCCACCACGAAGTCCGGATTGTCATTCCAGTTATCGCGACGATTCCACACCGCGTTGGAATCGGCCCATGCCTGTTGGTCCATGAATTTCTTGCTCAGCAGAAGTCCATAGTCGTCGCCGGTCTGGCTTTTCATAGCGTGAATGAACTGGCCGAGTTCTTCACCAAACTCGAGATACCCCGTCTCTTTCCCACGGGCATCGTAGATTGGCCGGAGGATTCTCACCGCAAAACCGGCCCTGGCCAACTCGTTCCCAGCCACAATGCTATGGGTACGCGCAATTTCATCAACCATGAAACGCTTCATGCTGATGTCGCCGAACTTCCCGAGGTTATGCAGCCGGAGGAAGAAGGCCGCATCCGGCTCAGGCGTGTAGAACGACCAGTTGGTAATTCCCTGGCTTTTGAACCTCGAATACAGCGGTGCGGTCAGCTCAATCAGGCGGTTGCGATCCCTGCCAGCGAAGGCATCGCGAACCAGAGGGTTCACGATCAGCGACTCGCTGACGGCCGTCATCTTGCTGATCTCCCGGGTTTCCAGGATCGTGAACAGCTTTTGCGCGCCAGAAACCGACTCTACCGCCAGGGCCTGTGAGTTGCGGGCGAAGCTGTACTGCATCAGTACCAGAGTGCCGCCAACGCCCACCACGAGACAGGCGGCCAGTGCCGCCAGAACTTTGGTTCGAATCAAGTTCCATTTCATGCGAACACACCTCACGCGTTGATGTTCAGGACATCTTTGGCAGCCTGTCTGAGTTTGGTGACCGTTTCCGGGTCATCCGGGGTATTGGGGTTGATGAACGCCAGCATCTTGCCTGTGCGTAGTCCAATCTTGCCTTTCACGGCCATCGCGTCCAGGCCATCGGCTTTAATTTTGTTTTCTATCAGTACCTTAAGATCGTAAAGTCGGCTCACCGATAGACCCCTTTCTCCCGTTACAGGCATTCGTCCACTTATGCGCTTGCCGAAAACCGCTGCTTGCAGTTCTTGCTGCCGCTTTTTTCATCGGCAGCTTTCTGATTGGACTTGAAGCCTCAAAAGTCGGATACCCTGCCGTTGCGCTGCGATTTTCGGCGCCGGCTGGCGATCTTGCTTCGCTCCCCGCGTTCGAGCCGGCAACGGACTCGCCCGCTTCCCGGCGGCAGCCGCATTTGCCGTTGCCGCGTCCCTTTGTTGCCGCCTCACCCTCGAACGGTATATCTTGGTCAGCGGCGTTGCTGCCGGCGGAATCGCAATCTTCTCCAGCTTGCCGGTCTGAGTTTTGAAATCGAATCGCGCAAACCAACTCGCGCATGGATGGCAACAATCCGATGACACAAGAACTCCCCCCCATCGCATTTCTCTTTCCCGGCCAGGGTTCGCAGGCCGCGGGGATGGGAAAGGAACTGGCGGCCACTTATCCGGTCGCGCGCCAGGTATTCGAAGAGGCTGATGAAGCTCTCGGCTATAAGCTTTCCGAACTGTGCTTCGAAGGGCCTGACGAGCAGCTCCGCCTGACCGAGATTACCCAGCCGGCCATCCTGACCGTGTCAATCGCGTTCTTCCGCGTTCTCGAGTCATTTGGCATTCTTCCCGGCTTCGTTGCCGGACACAGTCTGGGCGAGTACTCGGCACACGTCGCGGCTGGAACCATCACCTTCGTCGATGCGGTGCGCACCGTGCGCAACCGCGGCAAGTACATGCAGGAGGCGGTGCCGGTTGGTGAGGGCGCCATGGCGGCCATTCTGGCGCTCTCGCTCGAGGCGATCGAGGCTGCCTGCAAGGAAGCCGCGCAAGACTTGGTCTGCCAGCCTGCTAATGTCAACTCTCCCGATCAGATCGTGATCTCGGGCGCCAAGCCGGCGGTCGAGCGCGCCGCCGAACTGTGCAAGCAGAAGGGCGCCAAACGGGCCATTATGCTGCCGGTCAGCGCGCCCTTCCATAGCGCCATGATGCTGCCCGCGCAGGATCGCCTGTCTCAGGACTTGCATGCGTTGACCTTTCATCCGGCGAAAATCCCAGTGATGTGCAACGTTGACGCAAAGCTGGTGACCACGGAGGAAGCAAGCCGCGATGCCTTGGTGCGCCAGGTTACCGGCACGGTGCAATGGGAGCGCTCGATCCGCAATCTGGTCGAAGCCGGCGTCGAGCTCTTTATCGAAACCGGACCGGGAAAGGTGCTCACGGCGCTGATGCGGCAGATTGATCGCTCGCGGACGGCAATGAACGTGGAGGACGAGGCCTCGTTGCAGAAGCTGAAGAATCATCTCGCCTCCGCAAGCCCAAAACCTGAATCGCTAAGCGCAGTCCCCGATTAAGCCGGCCGCTGAAGCGAAAAGCCGGGCAGCGCGATTGCGCCGTCCGGCCTTTTAACTGTCCGATACCCTGCCGCCGTCCGGAGGGCGACCTGTCGCCCGTGCCCGGTGCGCAAGCGCACTGTGGC
>JBEKQP010000119.1:0-13334 GCA_049519595.1 Candidatus Korobacteraceae bacterium
GGATAACGTGCTTACTGGACTTGACGCGGGCACGCAATCGCACGCCAAACATCCGGCATCCCTTGACCTTTCAGTTGTAAATTCGGCGCAGCAAGGCACAATCGTTTTTCGGAATCCGACCGTTGTCGATGAGCATCAGTATTTGAACAATGGACGCCGAGGAGATCATCGCCGAAATAAAGTTGCTGGAGCATATCTTCACCCTGCCGGATAAAAGGCCGCTCCAAATGGCGGATTGGAAGGCGGCGAACCAGAAGCATGATGAGAAGTATGCCAACAATCCATGGTTCCGACTCTGGAAGCGGGACGGCGTGAGTACATCTTCCGGTTACAAACCATGATCATGCTCCGGGATGCCAGCGCGAATACACTGCTGTAATGTAAGAGTCCTTCTGAAATCTAGATGTCTCTAAGTAGATTTTGTTCTTGCTACTAACCTAGAACGGCGTCTAATGGTGGAAGTGGATGTTGGTGTATGCATTCCTACCGAGACGAGGGTGAGCGTACCTGTCGAGGTACGAGGGCTTTTTCAAGAACCCAGACTGGGTGAAGGAGGGTACCGTAGCGACGACAATAGCAGATGACTTCTCACGGATGTTCAACCGAGTCGCCGTGCCCCGACAATAGCAGATGACTTCTCACGGATGTTCAACCGAGTCGCCGTGCCCCCGAACGGCGCTTGACATCTTTCCTATTTCGACCGGGCGTGGCCACCTTTGGACTGCGCCCGGTTTCGCATCTACGGGGATGTGGTGTTGTGCGGGAATGTTCTGAGTTTCGGACGTTCTTAGTTGTGTCCTACTACCTCTATCACATCTAGCATCGACCGCATTTGATCTCAATGTTTCTTGACCGGGTTGATCGGTTCCCCAAGATACGGTTCTAACCGAAAGCCCCAACCCCAAGTAGGGGTGCCCGTTGCCCTTTCTCGGGAAATATTATGAATGGGATAAGTAACTTGGCCGCAGAATATAAAATCACGCAACGGATTGAACGCACGGTGCGAGACCTCGGTTTTGTGCATTGTTATTTGGCATGTGGGCACATGATAACCACTATGGCCAAAGATGACCTGAAAGGATCGCCTCCTTCGATTGAATGCTGGGCGTGCGAAGAAGCTAAAGATGGGGTTCAGTCAAAGTAATCCACTAACTGTTCCGTCTCTTTGCCTCTTGGTGGGGTCGTCCATCCTCAGAAAGTGCAGGCGTCTATTTCGACTTGCGGGTGCGACCAGTGAGTTCGCAGCGATGATTCTCTTCAGCCATCCTCAGACTGGCAGAAGTAGGGCTACCGATAGATGTGAAGCAGCGCTGACAAGTGGAAACTGTCAGTCCGTTCGCCAGCACCCTACGCACGAAGCCGGGGCGAGGCGAGTCGGCGCTCATGCTGTTTTTGTTCGGTTTGTCTGCCTTGTTGGGCATTCGAATCTCGTGAAGGCAACGATCGACCAGTGAACTGGCACATCGCTGCAAGGTCGTTATCAAGAATAACGCTGGAAATGCTGTTACGCTCGTTCGTGAGCAGGAACTGATCCAGCTTTTCCCGTGTACCCTCGATTCGCATTGAAGCAGAATGGCTTTGCCTGGAAAATCGGGGGTGGGGTGGTGTTTGCTTTATGGAGCCTGTCCGAGTCTTGTTTGTAGATGACGAACCGGGCATCCGTCTCACGATGCCGCAGATTTTGCGGCAACAGGGACTTAGGGTCAGGGCAGTCGGTACGGTAAGTCACGCACTGGCCGAAATCACGTCCGCCCAGTTCGATGTTCTAATTTCTGACTTGAACATCGGTCAGCCCGGTGATGGGTTTACAGTCGTGAGCGCCATGCGCAGGACGCAACCGAAGTGTGTGACTATTATCCTGACGGGATATCCCGACCTGGAAACTGCTTTGGAGGCAATCCGAAGCCAAGTAGATGGGTACCTGATCAAACCAGCCCAGATTCCAACTTTGATGAGTCTTATTGAGGAGAAAATAAAACAACGCACACCGGACACGAGTGCCAAACGGACAGCCTAGAACTTCCGCATCCGTGCTCTGCCTGATGACGCCTCAACAACTTCTGTATCCGGACGAAGGACAATGAACAGTGCTCCCGATCTGTCAAGTCGTTGTAGCTCCCTGGTGACACTGAACCATGTGCTGTTGCTCTTGCTACAACAGGTCTCCGAAGATAGCAGTCCCCAATAGGATTGTTCCGCAGAGCATGCAGTGCGATTCGATCAGCGTTCTGCCAGACCGCTCGCATAGTTTTCGTTCGAATTAGCGTCCAGCGTTAAGCTCACCAGCCATCCTGCCCTATCTCTTTGCACTTGTGCGCTGCTTCAGCTATCTCCAAAACAGCACCCATAGGACTGGCACACACTGTTGTGCAGGTCAAGCAAGTAGACATAATTAAGCCGTTTGGAATGGCCTCACGGACAAACGTGCGTGGCGGGGTACGCAGGGCGAACTGGCTGTCCAACACGAAACCTTTCAATTCAAGAGAAGTTGATATGATGTCACATTTGATTGTGAGTTCCTATAGGGGAAACGCCGGAATTCAATCAACCCCAACCTCGCCAACCGCACCGAATCTGCGACCTGCATCCGGCAGCCAGAATGCCCGTGTTACTCAAAGAGGTTGACTGACCGAAGCTTCGTGGGCATCCACGATTTCCTGTCCGGCATCTCACGCTGTGCTACATCGGTTGGAGCCAGCGCCTCCGCCATACAAATCGTTCATGAAAAGCCCGATACGCAGCGTAATCTCGGCAGCAGCACTCGCACTTGCTTTCTCATTCTGTCAGCAGGCCAGCGCCTCTCAAGAGCCTTCTGTCGTTCGCTCAAGCCAAGGTTGTGTCAATCAAGGCACTGATCGCCGAGCGTTCGCGCCTGTGGTTTGCTGGTTGCAGCGCCGTCTGTCGTGGAGATCGGAACATCAACCATATTTTGCCTCACTCGGAAAGCCAGAACAGACAAATGTGGGGCTAGCATGGCCACCCTACGTGGTTTTGAACTGGCCAGATGGAAGCGGTAACTGGCGCATATTCCGAGTTGGTTTTCGTTATGATCGTACGTGGCGTGGATACATCTTTCCGACCATGGCAGCAAAACGCCTGTCCCATCCCATACGGTACTGACTGCTCCTGCTCGGGGCATCGCAGTGCATTTCGAGATGTCGAGTGGGTTTGGAAATCGTCATGGCAGTCCATCGTCGCACCCGACGATAGTCGCAACGGCTGACCGCAACCGGAGCCAACCCACAAAAATCGACGGATTGTGGACCATGATCCCCGGCATAAAACAACAGCAACTGCGCCGACAGTCTCGGCATCTAGCGGGTTAGGTCATGCTGACCGTTTTCCACCGTAAGGAACCTCCTATGTACATGATGTTGATCGAGGGCGAACTCAAACCGGGCAAGAAAGACGAGTTCTTAAAGGCTTGGAGCAGCCAGATACTGCCCCTGCTGAAGAAGCAAGACGGGTTTGTGGATGAGATCATGCTGTTTGAATTTGAAGAGGGCCACTCAGAATACTCAATGTATCCATGTTTCCTCCCATTTGATAATCATAACCATGCTAACGGCTCCCAACAGCCCCGTGGTCTTTGTTTCTGGGAGTCTCGGGAACAGTGCGAACGGTATCAGCGGGAGGTGTTTCCGCAAGCGAAGAATTTCGTGGAACATCTGATGCATGGTAAGCCCAAGGTGCGCAAGTTTGAAGTTGCGGCTGCGGAAATCTTCAAGATCACGCAGCGCAAAGTTGCATAAGGAAGCGGAGCCGGGACAGCACTCGGAATCGGCCAGGCGCTAACGATTCCAACCGATTCCTTGTGCAAGAAGACCGAGGCGACTCGGCGTTCCTGCCGTTTTTGTCCGGTTCGTCGATCTTGTCCGGCATTCGAAATCGGTGAGGACAAAGAGCGACCATTGTACCTGCACAAGGCACAAGAGTTGGCAAATTGAGTGGCATAAAGATGAAACCGATCACTTGGATTGGGATTGTGCTGATCGTTCTGGGTGTATGGGTGTTCGTTTATCAAGGCATCAACTACACACGTAAGAAAACAATCCTCGATGTGGGGTCGGTGCACATCGCCACAGAAACTCACGAGCGAATTCCTCTTTCTCCGATCCTTGGAGGGCTGGCAGTGGCTGGAGGAGTCGTCTTGGTGGTCGCGGGGATGAGGAAAAAGTCTTAGCCCGTTCGCCCGCTGCTTCGAGGGCAGATACCGCAACTTCTCGGTGTCGAGCCACAACACATCGAAGGCGTAGAACCAGAACAATTCAACGATGGGCGAATCCGCAACGGTATAATCATCGCCATGCGATATTTGCCGACTCCCCAAGACCTCAAAGAGGCGGTGCGCTGCGTGATCGAGAGCAATCGTGCAGATGGCTATGTGCCGAGCCCCTTCATTCAGGCCACGGGTGATGGCGCCGCACCCGATTTACTCGCAGTCTGTCGCAGACTAATCAATCAGGGTGAAACCCTGCAATACCTGGACAGCGCCTTGAAACAGTTCTCCACGCTGCTCACACTGGAGGACTTGGTTTCCTGGCGTGGGGCCGAATGGGGCTTCGATAACGCCACAATTGACATCGCCCGTGACCGTTCTGTGTACTTCGACAAAGTGGCCGGACGCCCTAGGTATAGGGTTTCGGAGGACAGGTTAAGACCCTCCAAGCCGTGATCATCCCTTTTTCGATGGCGGTGAGGCAGCGTGTCTCACCGGAGGCGAGGTGCGATTCTTGTGTTAGGTGTCAGGATGGCACCCACGGAAGCGGAATCGGAGTATAGCAGCGGCATTTAGTTCTAAAATCACACGTACAGGCCACGCACAAAAATGGTGCGGCTTTTAAGTTTTGCTAGGATTCATACGTTCCTAATTATCAGTAACTTATCTATTCCTGCCGGTCTACGAACTCCTCGTACCATGCCATCTGAATGGCTTCCAGTTTGGCCTCATTTGAAGTTCTTGGATCGTCTGCAAATACCGGCAATTCGATGACCATGCGGCGTAGTTCGGTAAAGCGGACTTCTAATGGATTTTGGGTAGGGAATTTATCAGCCAGCAAAATTCCGAGATCTTCAGCATCGTCCCAGTGAAGCTCGGTCGCCATCGTTCTGCTCTCCTTGATCGTATTTCAGTTGGAAACCCGAGTTCCACCTGAAAGTTTTCCAAAAGGTTCGACCGGAAATTCTTTTATCCGAAGCTATTTCGTATCGCCGCTCTCAGAGACGTAATTGCGATTCCAGGAAGGGATTTCGACGACAATTTCTCCCGGCTTGACGATCTGCACCTGGCAGCCGAGACGCGAATTCAATTGCAGGTCGGCGGCCATATCGAGCCGGTCGGCTTCTTCCTCATCAAGCTCGCTGAGCAGTTCCTTGCCCTTGCGGACCACCACGTGGCAGGTTGTGCAAGCGCAGTTGCCACCGCAAGCATGTTCGAGGTGAACTCCAAAGTTAATGGCCACATCCAGCAGCGACTCCGGCTTACCGTGCTCCTGATAACAAAGCCTGCCGTGCTCATATTCGACAGACTGGTTGCCGGGCAAGAAAGTTACGCGAACGGTGTTCGCGCCGGGCTCAACGGTAGTAGCGGCAACATTGTTGTTCGACTGCGTAACCTGATCTTCCATTACTCAAACTCCGCTTTGCCGATGGGGTGCGGCGCCGCTGGACCTTCGCCGAGATCGGCGCTCTCCATGGATTTCCCTTTGAGCGCCGTACTCACCGCCGTATCCATCATCAGTTCGGCCAAGCGGAGCGTCGCCTGGTTCAGAGCATCGATAGCGGCACGCACCTTCCGTGGATCATCCTGCAACCTGGCGGCTTTCAGCTCCCGTTCACACAGCCAGACCTGTTCGCGCTCCGGCGGAGCAAGCTGCTGGAATGCCGGGCTCTGCTTGCCTTTTTTCAGAGCGGTCAGAATTGTCTCTGCCTCATTGCGCGCCTCAATCAACTGACGATCCAGCAAGTCTTTCTCGGCGTAATCAAACGATTCGAGAATCATGTTCTCGACCTGCTCGTCAGAAAGTCCGTAACTGGGCTGCACCTCGATCTCCGCCTCTTTGCCGCTGCGCTGCTCGCGGGCAGAGACGTGCAGGATTCCGTTGGCATCGATCAGGAATCGCACCTCGACCCGCGGAAGTCCCGCCGGCATAGGCGGAACACCTTTCAAATCAAATCTCGCCAGCGAACGGCAATCCTTTGCCAATTCGCGCTCGCCCTGCACCACGTGAATGGCCACGCTGGTTTGGCCCTCCACACCCGTGGTGAAATGCTCGGTTGCCGAAGCCGGAATGGTGGAATTGCGATGAATAATTCTAGCCACCACTCCGCCAAGTGCCTCAATGCCGAGTGAAAGCGGAGTCACATCGAGCAAGAGCATTTCCTGCGTCGCCTGCGATCCGCCGGCGAGGATGTTGGCTTGGACGGCCGCGCCAAGAGCGACCACTTCGTCGGGATTCAGTTCGCAATGGGGCTCACTCTTGAACAAATCGCGCACCAATCGCCGCACCAGCGGAATACGAGTAGAGCCCCCGACAAGAACAACCTCATCGATCCGCTCGGGCTTCAATCCCGCATCTTTCATCGCCTGCTTGCATGGGGTGGCGGTGCGCTCGATGACCGGGCGTATCAGTTGCTCGAATTGCTCGCGCGTGATTTCCCGTTGGTATTTGTGTCCGTCCGGCAGGGTAACGCTGATTGCCGCGGACAGATTCGCCGAGAGTGCAATTTTGGCGTCAATCACGGCGTGGCGAATCAACTGTACGGCCTCGCCATGATGGCGAAGATCGAGGCCGAGGTCGCCTTGGATGTCGTCGAGCGCTATGGCAATCAGCAAATTGTCAATGTCGTCGCCGCCGAGATGCGTATCGCCGTTGGTGGACATGACCTCGAAAATGCCGTCGCTCAACTTGAGAATCGAAATGTCGAACGTGCCGCCACCCAGATCGTAGACGGCGATGGTTCCGTTCTTCTTCTGGTGGAGGCCGTAAGCGAGCGAAGCGGCCGTTGGTTCGTTCACCAGGCGCAACACATCGAGGCCCGCGATACGTCCGGCATCTTTCGTCGCCTGCCGCTGCGCGTCGTTGAAGTAGGCGGGAACGGTAATCACAGCCTGTTTGACCGGAGCGTTGAAGAAGCGCTCGGCGTTGCGTTTGAGCTGTCGCAAGATGTGGGCAGAGATTTCAGGCGGAGTGTAAGTGCGGTCGCCTAACTTGATGCGGAGCACTTCGCCGGGAACGAGATCGTCGGCGAGCCGGAAAGGGAAGAGCTTCAGCTCGTCCTGGACATCTTCAACGCCGCGGCCCATCAGGCGCTTGACCGAGTAAACGGCGCGCTCGGGAGTCGTGGCGAGGTATTTTTGCGCGGCATTGCCGACGATGATATGAGATTCAGCGTCGAGCGCTACCAGGGATGGCACGAGGTTCAATCCGTCCTCGCCCGGAATGATGACAGGACTCTCTGAATGCATGAAGGCGACGAGCGAATTTGTGGTTCCGAGATCGATACCGACTACGCGTTCGTTTGACATGATAACGGGATGGCTCGTTGTGTAGAGGTGACCTCTCTGCCTTTCTATCAGTTTCCGGTCGGTTCTATGCCGGCATTCTCCACCATTAAAATCACGGTTCGCTGCGGTGCCCGGGTCCGATGGCGGACCCCTTTGGGAACGACGAAGCCTTGCCGCGGCGCAAGTTCGACTGTCTTCCCTTCGAGATCAATCAACAATTTTCCCTCGACCACATAGAAAAATTCGTCGTCGTTGGTGTGCTGGTGCCAGTGATATTCGCCTTCGATAACCCCTAGGCGAACCACCGACTCATTCACCTTGCATAGGCTCTGGTTGAACCACTTGTGCGTGCAGGCGTCAGCAAGCGCCTTTTCGTCGATGATTTCCAGCGGCTTGTAGCGGAGGTCCAGGCGAGTGACGTAAGGATAGTCTTTCGCATCGCTGGTCGGCATATCTTCCTCCTTAACCCAACCTCAACAAAACAACAACGGGTTCGTCGGGAACCCGCGAGTGCAAGCTTCAACCTTCCAGGACTTCGTTCACATCGCGCACGAGGTTGCGGATGTAGCTGCGGCGGTTAAGCACATCCACCATCTTGTCGCACAAAATCGTGCGGTCCTCGTCCTGTCCTCCGCGGTCGATCATCGCATCCCAATCGTTCCAGCACTCTTTCAATTCGTCCATCAGAGCCTTGTATTTCTGCTCCAGGGCGAGTTTCGTATTTTGCAGTTCAGCGTTCAGGGTCGAGTCGCGCTCACCGGTCTGCTTATTCAGGCGGGCCTCCTCAAGCTGCATATTCAGCTCAAAGACCTCCTCCAGCATGTCCGGAGGCACTCCTTGCTTCTTCAAAGTGCCGGTGGAACGAGCTTTCTCGGTGGCCACTTTGGACTGCTCATCCAGTTCAACGCCCTCTTTCTTGAGGAGATATTCGGTTCGCGAGATTGGGTCGCGCAACGTCCGGTAAGCGTCATTAAGCTGCGAGCTCTTTTCCAGGCTCCACGACTGCTCTTGCGAACTGAAACGGACATACGTGTCGGGATGAAGCTTGCGGCTCAGCGCGTGGAACTCGTGCTCGAGGAACGCTGGCTCTATGTTGAGCTTGTGCGGCAGTCCGAAGAAGGAGAAGAAGTCCGCCGGGGACGGAGGTTGCAACCGGCCGCAGGAATCGCAAAAGTGAGCCGCGCGCATGTCGCCACAAGACCAGCACTGATGCCCTTTACCCGATTGTTTTTCGACCGATATCGCTGTCGGTTTTTGAATCATAAGCCGGTTTCCAGTTTCTACTTTCTTTCCAGAGAAAGGCATTTGCTCGTTAAATTGCCCGGCGCGCTATTTTCGCACGGCACGGGGCACACTTTACCTCCGCTAAGCCGCACTTGGTTGACGATGTATTCGAAACTGCCTACGAGAACGAAGTGCCGCATCCGCAGCTCTTCTGCGCGTTCGGATTGATGAAAGCGAACCCGCTGTGCATCAGTGTCTCCGTCCAATCAAGCGTCATGCCGTGCAGATACACAAACGACTTTGGATCAATGAAAATGCGCACGTCGCCGAATTGAAAGACCCGGTCCCGCTCCCGCGGCTGGGAATCAAAGCGAATGAGGTAGCTCATTCCCGAACAACCGCCGCCCTGCACGCCCAGACGAAGTCCGCCTTCGCCAGTCGCTATGCCTTCTTTCTCCATGGCCAGCCTTATATGCTCGATCGCTTTCGGCGTGACCTCGATGCCCTTGACGGGTGCTGCTGCCTGCACGGGTTGATTCGTGTTAGTCATGAAACCTCCAGAGCACGGCGTTACCTGCACCGCGCCCTTCGCCGGCACGCGCCGTGCCTGCGGTGGCGGGGTGGAGCTACTTGCCTGTACCGTTGCCGTTGCGGCCCTGTTTCTTCTTCCAATCGCTGATTGCGGCCCTGATAGCGTCCTCGGCCAGCACCGAACAATGGATCTTCACCGGGGGCAAAGACAATTCGCGGACGATATCGCTGTTTTTGATCTGCAATGCCTGGTCGACGGTCTTTCCCTTGACCCACTCCGTAGCCAGCGAAGACGAAGCAATCGCCGAACCGCAACCGAAGGTCTTGAACTTTGCGTCTTCAATCACGTTCGTTTCAGGATTGATTTTGATTTGCAGCTTCATCACGTCGCCGCACTCCGGCGCTCCCACCAAACCGGTGCCAACCTCAGCGCTCGCCTTATCAAGCGTGCCGACATTGCGCGGGTTTGTATAGTGATCAAGTACCTTATCGCTGTAAGCCATCCGTGTTCTCCTGCTCGAGCCGAGAGCCCGTGACGTAGTTGCGTGCTGCCACGCCTGCTATATAGATCGTTCGCGCCTAAGCCGCGCCGCCAATTCTTTTCTGGCGCTCGCCTTGCCCCTTTAGTGCCTGGCAAGCCAAGTCTTCAGTGCGAACTCGGTTCGGCTGCCCACTGCACTTTTTTCAGGTCGACGCCATCTTTCGCCATCTCGTAAAGCGGCGACAACTCGCGCAGCCGCCTCACGGTTTCAACCACGCGTTTAGCCACGTAGTCCACTTCGGCCATCGTGTTGAAGCGCCCAATGCCAAAGCGAATCGAGCTGTGCGCCAGTTCGTCGCCGGTGCCAAGCGCCTTGAGCACGTAAGAGGGCTCAAGCGTGGCCGAGGTGCAAGCCGAACCGCTGGAAACCGCGATGTCGTTGATGCCCATCAGCAGCGACTCGCCCTCGACATAAGCGAAGCTAATGTTGAGGTTTCCGGGTACGCGGTGCTCCATGGATCCGTTGACGTAAACTTCATCCAGGTTCGAGAGGATCTGCTGCTTGAGACGGTCGCGCAACTGTAGGAGCTTTGCCGTCTCTTCAGGCAATTCCTGCATGGCGATCTCGCAAGCCTTGCCGAAACCGACAATACCGGTCACATTCAGCGTGCCGGAACGCATGCCGCGCTCGTGACCGCCGCCATCAATCTGGGCCACCAGTTGCACGCGCGGATTCTTGCGCCGGACATACAGCGCGCCGACGCCCTTCGGGCCATAGATCTTGTGTCCGCTCATCGAAGCCAGATCAATGTTGTCTTCGATGACATTGAAGGGAACTTTTCCCACGCTCTGCACCGCGTCCGAGTGGAAGAGCACGCCGCGCTCATGGCAAAGCTGGCCGATCTCCCGAACCGGCTGCAGCACGCCAATCTCGTTGTTCGCGTGCATGATCGAGACCAGGATCGTTTTCTCATCGATGGCCCGCTTCAGATCATCGAGATCGATGCGGCCGTCGTGTTGCACCGGCAGGTAGGTCACGCGGAAGCCACGTTTCTCCAGCCGCTTGCAAGTGTCCAGTACCGCCTTGTGCTCGGTCGCCTGGGTAATAATGTGGTCGCCCTTCTCGCGATACATTTCGGCTACGCCCTTAATGGCGAGGTTGTCGCTTTCGGTTGCGCCGGAGGTAAAGACGATCTCTTTCGACGTCGCGCCGATCAACTTCGCGATCTGCTCGCGGGCCTGCTCAACCGCCTGCTCGGCCACCCATCCAAACTCGTGATTGCGGCTCGCCGCATTACCGAAGGTGTCTGAAAAATAGGGCAGCATCGCATCCAGCACGCGTGGATCTACGCGGGTGGTAGCGTGATTATCCATGTAAATGGGCAACTTCACTCCGGCATGATCTTTCTTTTCTTCCGCCATATGGTTCGTCTCCTGATCTATAGGTCCGGCTTCCCCAGATGCCTGCGCCGGCCTGTCAAAATTCGTTCAACGCAGCGTGACCAACTCACTGGTCGAGTCCTGCTGCGCGGCATTCTCGGTCAAATCCCAGACCGTTAACTTTCCCAGAACATCCTCTATCGTGCGGCTCACCTTGCTTAGCGGCTCGCGAACCGTACAGCGCACACTCTGGCCGCACTCGCCACGCGTCGTGCTGCAGGAGGTGATGAACAGCGGTCCTTCAATCGCGCGGATAACTTCCAAAGTGGTGATCTCCCGCGCATCTCGCGCCAGCGCATAACCGCCGTTCGTGCCCTGGAGGCTCTTTAGCAGACGAGCATTCTTTAGCCGCTGCAGGATTTTCGCCAGCGCCTCCTGCGGAATCGAGTACAGCTCAGCCAAGTCCTTTGCGCTGCATGTACCGACGGCGTGCTCAGCCAAGTGCCTCATGGCGATTAACCCATAGTCGGCTTTTTTGGTCAGTTTCAGCATGCGGGCAGAGTAGCTCCGGGGCGCCGAGTCTTAATCTGCGACCATTTTAGTCGCCGATTGATTGTTGCACGGCAGCACTCGAAAAGCAATCTTTTTGAAACGTGCACGATGCCATCAAGTAATTGAATGTAAGTGACTTATATATTTACGATAATTTTGGTCGCAGATTCGGTCGTGAGGTTGGGCAACCAGGGCAACAGTGGCGTTCCAGCGATTTGAATTGACTGGGAACGGGTCAATCAGACATAGCACTTTAGTGGATAACCTACCGGTCTATGCCGAAAACGCGGTTCCCAAACCGAATTGATAGTGGAAAGTTTACTTGACTTTACGCGGGCTCTCTCTAAAATACCGCTCAATCGATTGTCCGCAACATAGGAACGGGCATCTGATCAAAAGCTTTATGAGTTTATCCCGTCTGGTACAACCCAACCTTCCGTCGAGCAGAATCATGGAAAAGTCGTGTCAGCATCCACGCGTGCAAATCGTCGCTCGCCAAGAAGACTGTGAATACGTTGAATGCCTTGAATGTCGCGAGATTTTCGATTCGAGCGAACTCAAGGACATGGCGATTGAAGAGCGCACGATGGACGAAGCGTCGTAATCGATCCAACGTCAATCCATGGCGATGAGTCCCGCGTCGCAGCGGTGAGGGAGATTCTCGTGCCCGCCTATCGCAGCGGAAGTGACGCTTCGATGGTGAGGTCGTCCGAAGCGAAGTTGCGCGCCTGCCACTTCGGATAGGCGGCGGCGGCGATCATGGCGGCGTTATCGGTCGAAAGCGGGCGTGAAGGGAACAGTACCCGCAATCCCTCACGCGCGGCCATACGCTGAAAAACCTGCCGAAGTTCGCTGTTGGCGGCCACTCCGCCGCTCACCAGCAGGGTCGCGGTCTGGTATTCACGTGCTGCCGCCAATGTCTTCCCAGCCAGATCCTGCACTACGCCGCGCTGAAACGATGCCACCAGGTCGAGGGTCTTCCGGTCGCAGCGCTTGCGAATATCGTCCACGCCGGGCTTCGAAAGCTGCGCGAGAGCGCTGCGCCGGGAAGCAATGGACGGGGCCATCTCCTGTGTCTCCACATAGCGCAGCACTGCGGTCTTAATTCCGCTGAAAGAGAAATCGAAGTGCGGGCGCTCGGGAGCCGGTCCGCGATCTTTGCGGTCGCGATGCTTGAGCTGCGCCGCAGGGAAGTTCACGGCCGTAGCGTCGCCGTACTTGGCCAGAGCATCGATGATCGGCCCGCCGGGATAGCCGAGTGCGAGCAACTTGGCCACCTTGTCGAAAGCCTCTCCGGCGGCATCGTCGCGGGTGTGTCCAACGTTTTGGTAACGCCAAGCCGAATCAACCTGCTCGGCGAGATAGAGGTGAGTGTGACCGCCGGAAACAACCAAGGCGAGCACCGGGAATTCAAGGCGCTCCAGCGGGCCCGATGCAGCCTTCGACCCCACTGAGCCAAAGGCAGGCTCATCTGGGACCCCGGCCTTCCACCCCAATGAGCCGAAGGCGGGCTCATCGGGGGCCCCGGCCTTGATGGGGGCCCTGTTCTCCACCGAACTGAATACCGGCTTGATGGGGGCTCCGTGCTCAAGGCGCTCGCCGCCATTCTGTCGCGCCTCGAGCAACACGGCGTGGATGTGGCCTTCAAGGTGGTTGATC
>JBEKQP010000120.1:0-12724 GCA_049519595.1 Candidatus Korobacteraceae bacterium
AACTCGTGGAGAAGGCTCCTGGCAACGGCTTAGGTGGGCCGGGTCTAATACCCGAACCGTGGATAGTGTGAACAAATTATGTCTAAAGGCTTAATGTCCGCTTTCATCCGTGCAGTTGTCCTAGTGGCGATAACCGGGAGTGTAACTCTCGTCTTGGCGGAGACTAAGCCAGTAAAGATTTCCCTCGTCACTCAAACACCCGCTTCAGTCCCAGCCATACCTACGGCGGATATTGCGAGAGAGGTCTCCAAGAGGTGCCCAAACGTAATCATCACGCGAAGCCCGGAAACAGCAGTGTATTCGCTTGAAGCCGTGGGCGGGGAGAGAACGAATCCTCATGGTCAGAGACTCTTCAAATTCACCCTATTTGACCGTGATGGAGACGTGGCCTTCACCACCGAGACCCGCCAGTTGCATAACGCTGTGAAAGACATTTGTACCTTCATCAACAAATAGTCCCCCGAATTTAACCAATGCACCTAAAGTCGCAGACATAATCGAAATTAGGAAATTGCCTTTTTGCGTGCAAACTCAACAGCATAGGGACTGCGGTGCTATACTCTCCGGTTTGCACGGATGGGACCTCCAACAAAAAGACAAAACACATCATCACATCCCGTTGAGAAAGGACATCTGCCATGGCCGCGTCGGCTCTCAGTTTCGCTCAACAGAATCAGCAGAGGTTTCTCGATGAACTTAAGGCCCTGCTCCGCATCCCCAGCGTGAGCACCTTGCCCGAGCACAAACCGGACATTCAGCGCGCCGCCAACTTCGTGGCCGACGAACTGAAGCGCATCGGTTTTGAAAACGTCGCCGTGATTGCAACCGCCGGTCACCCGCTCGTCTATGCCGATTGGCTGCATGCCGCCGGAAAGCCTACGGCGCTGGCCTACGCGCACTACGATGTCCAGCCGGCCGAGCCGCTGGACGAATGGATCTCGCCTCCCTTCGAGCCCACCGAACGCAACAACAATCTGTATGCGCGCGGAGCGGTGGACGACAAAGGCCAGCTTTGGATGCAGGTAAAGGCTTTCGAGTCTTTATTCAAGAGCAACGGCGGGAAATTGCCCATCAACGTGCGAGTGCTCTACGAGGGCGAAGAGGAAGTCGGCGGAGAGGCCATTGAAAAATACGTACTCGAAAACCCGGCCAAACTGAAAGCCGATTTCGCGCTCGTCTGCGACACCGAATTATTCGCGCCTGACCTGCCGACGCTTTGCGTTGGGCTGCGCGGTCTGGTTTACACCGAATTGGAATGCCAGGGGGCATCCATCGATCTGCATTCCGGAATCTACGGGGGCGCGGCTCCCAATCCACTGTTTGCGCTCTGCGAAATCATCGCCAAGCTGAAGGACCAGAATGGGAAAATTCTGATTCCCGGCTTCTACGACGCCGTGAAGGCACCGACCGAAGACGAACTGAAGGCGTGGAAGGCTCTGCCCTTCGACGAGGAACACTACCGCAAGACCGAAGTCGGCTCCACGGTGCTCACCGGCGAGCCTGGTTACTCGGTGATCTATCGTACCTGGGCGCGACCTACTCTCGAAGTGCATGGCATGCCGGGAGGATTCACCGGGGCCGGCGCCAAGACGGTGATTCCCGCGCGCGCCTCGGCAAAGGTTTCCATGCGCCTGGTTCCGGACCAGGATGCCGATGACATTCTTGCCAAGTACACCAGGTTCGTGAACTCGCTTGTACCCAAAGGCATCCAGCTAAAGATTAAGGTGCACAGCAAGGGCCCGGCGTCCGTCGTTAGCACCGACAACGACTTTGTGCGGGCGGCAAACCAGGCCATGCGTGAGGTCTTCAAAAAGGAGACTGTCTACATCCGTTCCGGCGGCTCGGTCCCGATCGTCGCGCAGTTCCAGAATTACCTCAGGCTCCCGAGCGTAATGATGGGTCTCGGACTGCCCGACGACAATCTGCACGCGCCGAACGAGAAATTTCACATTCCGAACTTTTATCGTGGCATTGAGTCGCTGATACGCCTCTTCACCATTTTGGGAAAATAATTTTGCCCTTATTCGGATTTACGGCTGCAATTTTTTTTACAACGCAGTCGCGGAAAAGTTTTGTTCGCCCGGCGACAACGTCGGTAGAATTCCCCGAAAGGCTTGCCTGGAGCGGGCTTGCGAGAAAAGCTCCGTACGCCTGACTGACTTTTTATTTTGTACTAGAAGAACACTTGCCAAGTAGCTGGATTTGTGATCAAGAAAAATAGGCATCAGACGCCTTCAGGCAGGTTCGTCGCAGTTGACAGAATTGCCTGAAAACCCTTACCAGGATGGCACTTCGCGGAATTCGAGACCGGCGGCCCCTGGTTCACCGTTCGGCGATCCATCCAGGTTTTGCGTAAAAGAAGATTCGTTGACAAAATAAGAACGCTACTTTAAAAATCTTCGACGAAATAATTTCAAAACTGTGAACACTCAAACACCAGAAGTTCTATTGCGTACCGGTTTCGGCGACCTGGAACTTTATGCCAGTGGCAAAGTTCGAGATGTGTATGTCGCCGACAAAGATCATCTCCTGTTCGTAGCGACTGACCGCCTCTCGGCTTTCGACTACATTCTTGCGACCGGAATTCCTTTGAAGGGCCGGGTTCTGACCCAGCTCTCGCTGTTCTGGTTTGATTTTCTCAAAGATATCGTGCCGAATCACCTGGTTACGGCGAACGTCGACCAGTATCCCCAGGCGATTCAGAAGTATGCCTCCCAGTTGCGCGGGCGCTCGATGCTGGTCAACAAGGCCGAAATGTTTCCGATCGAGTGCGTGGTGCGCGGGTTTGTGTCGGGGTCGGCTTGGAAGGATTATTTACAGACGGGAACAGTTTCCGGCATCAAGCTGCCCTCCGGGTTGCGGGAAAGCGAACAGCTCCCCGAGCCAATCTTTACCCCGGCGACCAAGGCCGCCAGCGGCCATGACGAGAACATCTCTTTCGACGAGATGGTAAAGCAAATGGGAGCCGCCCAGGCTGAGCAACTCCGCGACCTGACCTTGAAGATTTACAACAAGGCCGCAAACTACGCTGCCACCCGGGGCATCATCATTGCGGACACCAAATTTGAATTCGGCCGTACCCCCAAAGGGATTGTCCTGGCTGACGAAGTGATGACTCCCGATTCGTCGCGCTTCTGGCCAGCCGATACCTATGAGCCGGGCCGGGCGCAGCAGTCGTACGACAAGCAGTATGTGCGCGATTACCTGGAATCGATTCGCTGGAACAAGTTGCCACCGGCGCCTGCCCTGCCTTCGGATGTCGCTGCGAATACCAGTGCGAAGTACGTGGAGGCATATCGGCGACTGACAGGTCGGGAATTGCCCGTGGGCTAGGGGTGCTTCGATGACGGCGCTGGACTGGATCATCGTAGCAATTCTGTTTTTATCCGTGCTGCTGGCAGCGGCACAGGGATTTGTCTATGAGTTATTTTCCCTGGCTGGCAGCGTGCTCGGCTATGTGCTGGCGGCATGGAATTACAAGCGTTTTGGCACCTGGCTTTTGCCTTACACCAAAAGCGAGTGGGTTGCGCAAGGCGTTGCCTTTTTGTTGATTTTTATTTGCATTATTTTTCTGGCGGGAGCAGTCGGCCGGGTGGTACGGTGGGCGGCACACGGAGTTGGGCTACGATGGTTTGATCGGCTCCTTGGTGCGGCGTTTGGCCTGTTTCGCGGAGCACTGATCGTCATGGTCCTGATAATGACCATGGCAACTTTCGTTCCCGGATCACGCATGCTCGCCGAATCGAGATTGGGATCCTATTTCCTGGTTATGGGCCGGGGCGCCACCCTGGCAGCTCCCTCGGAATTACGGGCCAAGTTCCAAGACGGATTGCGGTCACTTAGCGAAATCCGTAACAAAGGAATTAAAGAGAGTGCGCCAAAGAGCGGCGCTCAAAAATAGCAGCCGGAAGCAATTGAATTGACCAACATTAATAACCGGCGCAGCTGAATTGTTAGAGTGTTTTTCTTGAGGAAAGTGAGGCTATCGTGAAGGACCAGCTGGAAGCGCTCGTGATGCAGATGTATAAAAGCGGAATCTTCTATAGCGAGGCTGTGCGCGAGTTCAAGAAGCGGTTCATCATTACCGTGCTGGAAGAGAATAATGGAAATCAGTGCAAGGCCGCGCGCCAGTTGGGAATGCATCGCAACACGCTGAGCCGGACCATCGCCGAGTTAAAAGTTGACGTTCGCGCCCTGCGGGGTGGAGCGCGTCGTCCGCCCAGAAGCGAGCGCTCGCTGATGGTTGAGAAGAGGGTGGCACGTTAGGCTGGTTTCGCGAAAGTACATCGCCTAAAGCGTCCGGCACAGGATTCCCGGTGCGCTTTAGTTGTGTGTGGGGGGCGAGAGTCAGCCTGGCGGTGATAGCTCCGGAATGCACCCCTTCTCAAGCTGCTTAGTCCTTGCCGCCGCCTACGCCTGCCGCCCCGCCAGCTCTGCAACCGCTTTTTGAAAATAATCGAGCGAAAGTTTCAGGCCGGTCTCCAAATCGATTCCAGGCTCCCATCCGAGCAATCGCCTAGCCTTCGTAATATCGGGACGGCGCTGTTTGGGATCATCCTCCGGGAGCGGTCGGAAACGGATCTGCGAAGATACCCCGGTAACCTTCAGTATCAACCGAGCGCACTCCAGTATGGTAAATTCGTCCGGGTTGCCTATATTCACCGGTAGATGTTCATCGGTCGCGGCCAACCGGAGAATTCCTTCAATCTCGTCGCTGACGTAGCAGAAGCTTCTCGTCTGCTTGCCGTCCCCATAGACCGTCAGATCCTCTCCCTGCAAAGCCTGCTTCATCAAATTGGAAATCACGCGACCATCATTCAGCTGAAGCCTGGGACCATAAGTGTTGAAGATGCGGACGAGGCGCGTGTTCACCTTGTGATATCGGTGATACGCCATCGTGAGCGCTTCCGCAAAGCGCTTCGACTCGTCGTAGACGGAGCGCGGACCGATTGGATTGACGTTGCCCCAGTACGTTTCCGGCTGCGGATGCACGGACGGATCGCCATAGCACTCGGAAGTGGAAGACAAAAGAAACCCGGCGTTGTACTTTTTCGCCAGTTCCAGTGAGTTCAGAGTTCCCTGCGAACCCACCAGCAAAGTTTCGATCCCATACTTCATGTAATCCACGGGACTTGCCGGAGATGCAAATTCAAAAATGAAATCGACGAAACCGAAATCAAAGGGTCGGCAGATGTCGTGCTCGATGAACTCAAAGCGTGTCTCGTGTTTCAAATGCCTGATATTGTCCAGGCTTCCGGTGATCAGGTTGTCTACGGCGACAACCGAGCGCCCGTCAGCCAAAAGTCTGTCGCAAAGGTGCGAACCCAGGAACCCTGCCGCACCCGTTACCAGTACACGCATTTTCCACCCCCGCCGATCGACGTAGCTAATCGCCCGCGGCACGGCTCCACGCCGCGCCGCCGCTGCAAAGAAGATCCCTGGCGAGCTCTCCGATTTCTGTAACTTGTTGAACCATCGCCGACTCCCGAAAGCAAATGACAGTGAATATTGACCATCTTCATGGATTATAACTTCTGCAAAGCGAGAGATCGGCAATCCTGTCATCCTCAAGATGACGGCCGTCATGAAAACAATCCCTGCACTTCGGGGCGGCTTTAAGCCTGCCGTCTGGGGTGCATCGGATACCTAAAACACGTTTACATTGACCACCAAACGTCCGCGCACTCTGCCGGCGACGATTTCGCGCCCGGCCTCGAGAGCCTGCGGCAGCGAGATTTCCTGCGTCATAAGATCCAGCTTGGCGGGATCGAGATCAACCGCCAACCGTCGCCAGGCTTCCAGGCGTGAAGGCGCCGGGGTGATTCCGGAGTTGATGCCGTAGAGCGTCACCCCGCGCAAGATGAACGGCGCGACGGTCGAAGGAAAATCCATTCCCTGCGCCAGCCCGCAGGCAGTAACGGCCCCGTGTTCCTTGGTCTGGGCGCAGGCATTGGCCAGCGTGTGGCTGCCTACGGTGTCCACCGTTCCCGCGTATCGCTGTTTCTGAAGTGGCTTTCCAGGGGCGCTGAGCGTGGCGCGGTAGATCACCTCCGAAGCCCCCAACCCCTTCAGATATTCACTTTCCGCCAGCTTTCCCGTGGAAGCTACTACCCTGTACCCGAGTTTGCCGAGCACGGCGACCGCGATGCTCCCCACCCCGCCGGAGGCACCGGTCACCAGGATTTCTCCGTCTCCCGGCCCGATGCCATGCTTTTCGAGTGCCAAGATGCAAAGCATCGCGGTATAGCCGGCGGTGCCGATGGCCATCGCGCGCCGGGTTGTCATGTTTTTCGGCAGGCGCACCAGCCAGTCGCTTTTCAGCTTGATCTTCTGCGCCAGCCCGCCCCAGAGGACTTCCCCGGGCCCGTTGCCGGCCACAACGAAGGCATCGCCCGGCTTGAATTCAGGGTTGCCGCTGCTCTCGATTACGCCAGCGCAGTCTATGCCGGGCACCATCGGCCATTTCCGGACGACGGGGGCCTTGTTTGTGAGAGCCAGTCCATCCTTGTAATTGATGGTGGAGTACTCGACCTTCGCCAGTACGTCGCCTTCAGCCGGCAACTGAGCTTCATCGAGGTCCGTAAGCTGGGCGGAAAACCGATTGTTTTCCTTCGTCAGAAAGATCGCTTTGAACATATGAACTCCTGAGCCAGAGGCCGATCAGTGAATACACCGGCGTAACAGCGTGAACTGCAATGACGAGACCATAACAGCAACAGGCAAAGCCAAGCCGCAATCTCACAACGGCGGTCGCCAAAAAGTCGGTTCGACTACGGCCGCATGGCCACCATCACGCGGGGAATTCCCGACAAATCCGGAACGGCGTGCACATCGCGCCAGCCAGACAGCAGCTCCGCCGTCATTGAAGCCATGGTGTAACCAATCTCAAAAACCAGATAGCCTCCGGCATGCAGCGCTTCGCCGGCCTGCGGGATAAGGCGGCGAATGACATCCAAGCCGTGCTCGCCGGCAAAGACGGCCATCTTCGGTTCGAACTTCTTCACCACGTCCTGGACCTTGTCAGCCTCGTGAAAGCCCACGTAAGGCGGATTGGAGAGCACAAAATCGAAGCTGCCATCTCGCGGCACGCTTTCAAGTACGTCGCTCATCAGGAAGCGCACACGGTCTCCCAGTTGCAACCGCGCCGCGTTAGCCTTTGCGATGTCGAGCGCCTCTCGCGAGAGGTCGACGCCATAGATTTCGGCTGCGGGCAGCTCTGTTGCCAGCGCCAGGGCAATTGCTCCTGAACCGGTGCCTACGTCAATCAGTTTCGGCCCGCGCCCGGGGCGGCAGCCCGCGCCGGCACGCACCAAGTCCAGCGTGGTTTCGACAACGTGCTCGGTCTCCGGACGCGGGATGAGCACGGCGGGAGTAACAATCAGGTCCAGTCCCCAGAACTCCTGATGCCCGGTGATGTACTGCGCAGGATAACCCGAAGCGCGCTGCTCAATCGCACATTCATAGCGCGATTGTTCGTCCACCGTAAGCTCTCGCTCGGAATGGGCGTACAGATATGCGCGGTCGCAGTCGAGGGTAAACATCAGCAACATTTCACCGTTCACGCGAGGCGAGCCGACACTCTCGTCCTCGAGCCTGCGCACGGCGTCCGTGAGTGCCTGTCTCAGCTGCATGGTTGATGGCGGCGAATCGGCCAGGAGGCGTACTCGCCGCGTACCGCAATCGAAATTCTACGCGCCCACTGCCGCGGCGGGGTCGTCCCCTTCGTGCTTCAGTTTTTCAGCTTCGTAGTGCGTCACCAGCGCATCGACTATCGGCTGCAGCTTGCCGTCCATAATTTCACTCAACTGATGGATCGTAAGCCCGATGCGATGGTCGGTCATGCGGTTCTGCGGGAAATTATAGGTGCGGATCTTCTCGCTGCGATCGCCGCTTCCCACCATCGAGCGCCGCTCCTTGGCCACTGCTTCCTGCTGCTTGGCCAATTCCATCTCGTAAAGCCGGGAGCGAAGCACGCGCATGCCCTTCTCACGATTTTTGATCTGTGACTTCTCATCCTGGCAGCTCACCACCGTATTCGTGGGCAAGTGCGTGATGCGAACGGCCGAATATGTGGTGTTCACCGACTGCCCACCTGGTCCTGAAGAGCAAAAAGTATCGATTCGCAAATCTTTGGCCTCGATTTTGACGTCCACATCTTCGGCCTCCGGCAGCACCGCGACGGTTACGGCAGAGGTGTGGACTCGGCCCTGCGTCTCGGTGGCCGGAACGCGCTGCACGCGATGCACTCCACTCTCGTACTTCATCTGCGAATAGACGCGCTGGCCTTCGATGATCGCAATCACTTCTTTCAGTCCGCCGACACCGGATTCCGAACTGGAAAGCACCTCCACCTTCCAGCGGCGCATCTCCGCGTACCGCGCGTACATGCGGAAGATCTCGGCGGCAAACAGCGTGGCCTCGTCGCCGCCCGTTCCGGCCCTGATTTCCAGCACGACGTTCTTCTCGTCATTCGGGTCTTTGGGCAGCAGCAAAACTTTCAAGTCTGCGCCTACCTGCGCCATTCGAGCTTCCAACTGCGTCAGTTCTTCCTCCGCGTAGGCCTTCATCTCGGGGTCGCTCTCTTCGGCGACGAGCACCTTGCTCTCCTCGATTCCGCGCTTCAGGTCCTTCAACTCGCGATACTTCTCGACAATCGGAACAAGGTCACTGTGCGCCTTCGCAGCCTTCTGGTATCGGGAGGAGTCGGCCATAATGTCGGGCGAAGCAAGCGCCTGCGTCAATTCGTCGTATTTGATTTCTATCTGGGCAAGTCGTTCGAACATTGCACACCCGCTCTCATCGGTTGATTCTGGTTTCGGTGGTTGAATTCTTGATAGCTGCCCTCGCACACGGCGAAAGCGATCCGGTGATCAGGTGAAAACACAAGTAGCGGCGAGCGCCGCTACAGATGGGCGGGCACGTTGCCGAGACGGTTTGCGGGCGGACGAAACATGTGTTTAGTGTACTGCAACTCCTCGCCGGCGGTAATTACGCACGTGTTCTTTATTTGGACGGGCGACGGGCCACGGCTCGACCAACCCGCCACAACAGAAACTCGCCCACACTGTAAACCGTAGTGTTCGTGGCGATGATCAGCGCGTTTGACAAGGTGCTTCCCGGTGAGTCCCAGCCCCAAATGCTGATTGCAAGGAACCAGCCCGGCATAGACAGCACCATAGGCACAGACTCGCAAAGTGCTCTTGGTACAAGCTCGAAAAGCCCTCTCGGCAACGTAACCCGACCCGTAACAACGGCCCATGCTAACGCGGACAGCAGTACGTTGCCAAAAACAGCCAGCAATAGCAGCATGGCTCGTGTCGTTCGTTTCACGGCAGCTACTATAGGACCCCGTCGAGCAGAATTCCAGGCGTTCCCCGCGGTTCCCGCCGATAATTACGCGATGACCAGTTCGCCGCCATGCTGCTTTTCCAGCTCCATGGCCTCATTCAGCGCAATGATAGCGCACTCCACCTGCTTGTCATCAGGCTGGCGCGTCGTGATGTGCTGCAACCAAAGACCGGGACGCGTCATGATAGCGAACAGCGACGACGCATGCTTGGCGGCAAAACGGATGATCTCGTAAGAGATCCCGGCAATCAGCGGCAGCAGCAGCAACCGCATAGCGAATCCCGCCCAGAATGTGCGGATCGGCACCAGCGCATACACCGCGATCGAAATCAGCATCACCGTCATCAGGAAACTGGTTCCGCACCGTGGATGGAACGTCGACCAACGCTGCACGACAGGCGGCTCCAGCGGATCGCCCGCTTCGAAGGCGAACACCGTCTTATGCTCGGCGCCATGATACTCATAAACCCGGCGAATATCGCTCCACCGCGAAGTGAGCCAGATAAACCCCAGGAACAAGCCAAGCCGAATCACGCCTTCAATCAAGGCGAAGACCACGCGGTTGCCATTGGGGTTGAGTTGCCGCAACTCCTTGGTGGCCAGATAAGGCACAAACTTGTACATGAAGATGAAGAATCCGAGAGAAAGCGTGATGTTCAGCGCCGCCACCCAGCCGCTCAGTTCAAGCTTCTGTCCCTTCGGAGTATCCGGCTGCGCCTCGTCGAGCGCGACATTGGCCGAGTAGCGCAGCGCTTTGAAACCCAACATCATCGCCTGCCCCAGCGTCATCACTCCACGGATCAGCGGCCATCCCTTCCACGGACTTTTCTCGGAGGGTCGCGCCATCGTCTCCGAGTGCGTCACCAGTTCACCCGAAGGCTTGCGGACAGCGATTCCCCAGGCATGCGGCGCGCGCATCATGACGCCCTCCAACACGGCTTGCCCTCCGACCAGGGTTTCCTGCGCGCTTTCCAGCGCAAATAGCAGGTGAAGTGCCGTGTGGAATCGAAAGGTGCGACGCAGCCAGGACATAGATGATTGGATGACAGAACTCGGAATTTTGACTCTCCCCGACAAAACTCCCTGCCGGTGGTATTCAACTTCGAAACGCCAACAAGGTATACAGTCAGGGTATCTACCGCATTGCGGAAGTGTCAAACAAACCAGCAATTTCGAGGGCTACCCATCTCGTGTTTAGCCCGCTGAAAGCCTTAGCGGGCTGTCGAAAAACGCATTGAGGCACTAACCGAGGCGCTGCGCGAACTACGTAGGCCACAAGTAAGGCCCAAAGGCTTGCATGTTCACATCAGAGCCAGGTCCCGAGTAGCGAGCCCGCGACCTCGGACCTTAGTCTCCTGTCCGACAGGTCCATCAGGCGCATCTAAGCTGAACATGGGCAGCGCCGAAGTATGAATTTATTTGCCGAAACCTGTGAAGCCGTAGCCGCAACCAGCAGCAAGAACGAAAAGGTGGCAATTGTAGCCGGTTACCTTCGATCGCGCCCAATGCCGGATGCCGAGCTTTCTGCCGTGTATTTTTCAGGAAGGGTTTTTCCCTCCTACGACGAGCGAACGCTTCAGGTAGGAGGCGCGTTGTTGTGGAGGGCGCTGGCCGAAGCGGCGAACACCAATGAGGCCAAGGTTGCGCTCATCTATCGCAAGCACGGCGATCTTGGCGCGGCCGCAGCCGAAATGCTCTCATCCAGGAAGCGGCCCGGGCAGCCGCTGACGCTGACCATTGTTGCCGAGAGCTTCCGCAAAATCGCTCAATCGCGCGGTCCCGCCGCCAAGCACGCGGTGCTACGCGACCTGCTGGCGCGCGCTTCTTCCCTGGAAGCCAAGTACCTTATCAAGATCATGACCGGGGAGCTGCGTATCGGCCTCAAAGAGAGCCTCTTGGAAGAGGCGATTGCCGCTGCCTGGTCCACGCCCGTCGAGGTGGTCAGGCGGGCCAATATGCTGCAGGGCGATCTGTCGGAAACCTTGCGCCTTACTGCACAGGGTCGCGCCGGACAAGCGCAAATGCGATTATTCCACCCCATCAGTTTCATGCTTGCCACACCCGCCGAGAGCGCGGAGGAGGCCTTTGAGCAGTTTCCCGATATGATCGTCGAAGACAAGTACGACGGCATCCGTGCGCAGGCGCACTGCTCCGGGGGGTGCGTCCGGTTGTTTTCGCGGACGATGGACAATATCACCGACTCGTTCCCGGAATTGATGCCGTCTCTAGCGGCATTTCCTGAAGACGTCATACTCGACGGTGAAATTCTCGGTTGGCACTTCGAGGGAAACGGTGGAAGGGCTCGCGCTTTCCCGGAGTTGCAAAAACGGCTAGGCCGCAAACGACCCACCTCTGCCATGATTGGGCAGTTCCCAGTCGCCTATGTGATTTTCGACGTACTTTACGCCGGACGCGAACTGTTGATCGACCGCCCATTGCGCGAACGCTCGGCGATTCTCGATGCCCTGTTCGCCTGGTTGCACCATCCGCTCGACTCCGAAGCAGCCCCTGCCCAGGGATTGTTGAGCGTCGCTGCTGCCAGCGATATTTCCACCACAGCGCGCCTGCTGCGTGCCCCTTCGGCACGCGCTGCCTCCGCCGCCCAACTGGACGAGTTGTTCGACCGCGCCCGGGCTCGCGGCAACGAAGGGCTGTTGATCAAAGATGCCACTTCGACTTACACTCCCGGCCGCCGCGGCCAATCGTGGATCAAACTGAAGCGCGAACTGGCTACGCTCGACGTCGTCGTCACCGCGGTCGAGTTCGGGCACGGCAAACGCGCGGGCGTGCTCAGCGACTACACCTTCGCCGTGCGCAATGGCGACCAACTGTTGAACGTAGGCAAAGCCTTTACGGGGTTGACCGACGCTGAGATCGCGACGATGTCGAAGTGGTTCCTCGAACACACCACCGTCGATCACGGGCAACTGCGGCAGGTTGAGCCGGAAGTCGTCGTCGAGGTGGCTTTCAACGCCGTTATGCGTTCCAACCGGCACGATAGCGGATTCGCGCTGCGCTTCCCTCGAATCGTGCGCCTGCGAAACGACAAGCCCGTCGAGGATATCGATACTCTCCAGCGCGTGGAAGACATCTACAACGGACAGCTCCACGTGCAAAAAACAGCTTAGATCAGTTCCCATGTTGCTGGTGTATCTGATCCCAAAAAGATGTCGTGGCGACCGCAGCGCCGAGCACCCGTGGCCGGAGCAGCCAAGCTGCGTACCCCAAGGGAGCTCGACTTCGCTCGCAATGACAGCATGATGTATTGGGATACGCCTATTGGGGAATCGCTCTAGGGTCGCGTCCCGGTTCGCGCAATGACCTCGTCATTCTGAGCGAGCGCAGCGAGCGAAGAATCTATGCGTTTGATTGTGCA
>JBEKQP010000121.1:0-12578 GCA_049519595.1 Candidatus Korobacteraceae bacterium
ACGATGGTCCTCAACATGGGGCCGCAGCACCCTTCCACGCATGGCGTGCTCAGGCTCTTGCTGGAACTCGATGGCGAAACCATCGTCCGCATCCGGCCTGACATCGGCTATCTGCATACCGGGATCGAAAAGACCTGCGAAGCCAAGTTCTACCAGCAAGTCGTGCCTCTCACCGACCGCATCGACTATCTCTGCCCGATGACCAACAATCTGGCCTACGCGCTGGCGGTTGAAAAGCTTCTTGGCCTGGAGATTCCGAAGCGCGCGCAGTGGATTCGCGTTCTGCTGAACGAGCTGTCGCGTCTTAATTCACACCTGGTTTGGCTGGGCACACACGCCATGGACATCGGCGCCATGACCGTGTTCCTTTACTGCTTCCGCGAGCGTGAAGATATTCTGCGCCTCTTTGAGATGGTCAGCGGCCAGCGGATGATGACGTCTTATTTTCGCGTCGGCGGGCTGGCGCTGGAAGTTCCGTTGGGATTTTTTGCGCAGGTGAAGCGCTTCATCGACGCCTTTCCGAGCCACATCGACGAGTATGAAAACCTGCTCACGCAGAACCCCATCTGGACAGGGCGCACGAAAGGCGTGGCAAAGATAACCTACGAAGATGCAATCGCGCTCGGACTCAGCGGCGGCGTTGCCCGTGGAAGCGGCGTGGATTGGGATCTGCGCCGTGATATGCCTTATTCGAGCTATGAGCAGTTCGATTTCAAGGTTCCGATCGCAACCGAGGGCGACGTCTTCGCGCGGTACGCGATTCGCGTGCAGGAGATGCGGGAATCGACCAAGATTATTCAGCAGGCGCTGGCCGGAATGCCCGAGGGGCCGATTAAGGCTGACGCTCCCAAGGTCGTGCTGCCCGACCGCGAAAAAATGAAGACGCAGATGGAAGCCCTCATCTATCACTTCAAGATTGTGACCGAGGGATTCACGGTTCCGGCGGGCGAGGTCTATCAGGCAGTCGAGTCGCCAAGGGGTGAAATGGGGTACTACATCGTCAGCGACGGTACCGCTAAACCGTACCGCGTGCACATGCGCAGCCCGTCTTTCGCCAACCTGAATGCTCTCCAGCCGATGTGCCAGGGGCAACTGATCGCCGACGTTGTGGCTGCGATTGGTAGCATCGATATCATACTGGGAGATGTTGACCGCTAGAGCGGCCGCGCGTGGGGCGCGGAACTTCCAGCGCCATAGGGACGCCGGAAATGGGAACTCTGAACGATGAGATTTTCTGACCAACTCGAAGCGCGTTTTGCGGACATGCTTACTCATTACCCGACGCAGCGTTCGGTTCTTGTCCCCTTGCTGCTTTACGTGCAGGACGAGCTCGGCTACCTGACGGATGAGGCGATCCAGGAGATTGCCGGACGCCTGGCGATAACTCCGCTCGAGGTGCGCAACGTAATCAGCTATTACTCCATGCTGCGGACCAAGCCCGCCGGCAAATACAACGTGCAGGTCTGCACTAACATTTCATGTCTGTTGCGCGGCGGCGAAGAGATTCTCGAGCACGCACGAAAGAAGCTTGGCGTGGCTCAAAACAAGGGCATCACCCCCGACGGCATGTTTTCCGTGGAAGAGGTGGAGTGCATCGGAGCGTGCAGTTGGGCTCCCGCCATGCAGGTCAACTACGACTTCCACGAAAATCTAACGCCGGAAAAGGTGGACGAGATCATCGAGGCCTATCGCGATAAGGCATCGAAGTAGCTCGACCATGAGAACAGGAATCGAAAGCAGGTAACTGAGAACCGGTTCATGGCATATCTGGTTTCACATCCCGACGAGGTCAAGATCACTTCCCGGCGCTTTGGCATGGGGGCCACCGACATCGACCGCTATCTCGAGCTCGACGGTTACAAGGCCGTGCAAAAGGCGCTACAGATTGGACCTGAGGCGATCATTAACGAGATGAAAGCTTCCAATCTGCGCGGACGCGGCGGCGCCGGTTTTCCAACGGGCATGAAGTGGTCGTTCGTCCCGAAGGAATCGGCCAAGTCTAAGTACGTACTCTGCAACGGAGACGAATCCGAGCCCGGGACCTGCAAGGATCGCTTGATCTTCGAGCACGACCCTCACGCCGTAATCGAGGGCGTGATGATTGCCGCCATCGCCATCAACTCGCACAAAGGTTACATCTACATCCGCGGCGAATATCGCTATCTTTTGGAAATCATGCAGAAGGCCATTGCCGACGCTTACGCAAAGGGCTTTCTCGGAAAGAACATTTTCGGCAGCGGATACGATCTGGACATTTACTGGCACGGCGGCGCCGGCGCTTACGAAGTCGGCGAAGAATCCGCGTTGATGGAGTCACTGGAGGGCAAGCGCGGTGTGCCACGCATCAAGCCGCCTTTCCCCGCCGTCGTCGGGCTCTGGGGGGGGCCCACGGTCATTAATAACGCCGAGACCTTAGCAACCGTACCGCACATCATGCTGATGGGCGGCCAGAAATACGCCGAGTTAGGCACGCCCAGGAACGGCGGTACACGCCTGTTCTGCCTCAGCGGGCACGTCGCCAAGCCCGGCGTTTACGAACTGCCGATGGGCTACAACCTCAAGCAGATGATTTACGAGGTTGGCGGCGGTATTGCCAATGGAAACAAGTTGAAGGCCGTCGTTCCCGGAGGATCATCGGTTCCGGTGCTCAAGGCCGACGAGATTGATGTGGCGATGGACTTCGATGCGATGATGAAGGCCGGCACCATGCTCGGGTCCGGCGGTGTGGTGGTCCTCGACGACCAGACCTGCATCGTGAAGTTCGCTTTGCGCACCATGCAGTTCTACCAGCACGAGAGCTGCGGCTGGTGCATACCATGCCGCGAAGGGACCGACTGGCTGCGAAAGACGCTGCGTCGCTTCCATGCCGGGGGCGGAGTCGCGAAGGACATCGATAACATGCAATATCTGGCTGAAAACATGATGGGACGGACGTTCTGCCCGTTGGGCGACGCCGCAGCCATGCCGACGATCGGTTTTATCACCAAGTTTCGCAACGAGTTTGAAGACCACCTTGAAGGCCGCCCGTGTCCGTATGAGAAAGCCGGCGCCGAACGTCTGGTCCCAGTGGAGACACACTGAGAAGGAATCGAAAATGGCTGAGCAAAGCGCAACAACAACCGTTCCACCAACCGAGAAGGAAATACTGATTACACGCCTGCAAGAAGGGCGCAACCGGTATCTTTGCACGTTCCACGGAGTGCTCGATAGCAGTTCATCGTGGCGCAGGACCCCCGGCACCTGGTCGATTATCGAGTGCGCGGAGCACGTCGCGGTGGCCGAGGAGCAAATGCTTAGAGCGTGGGAGAAGCTGGCCGAGGCTGGCTCATCCGATCCAGCGAAGGATGCAACTATCCTGGCGCTGGCCCATGACCGAACGCGCAAGGCTAAGGCTCCCGAGCGCGCTGAGCCCAAGGGACGCTTCGACAGCCTATTCGAGGCGCTCGAACGCTTCCGGACCGCGCGCGACCGCACTTTGCAGTTTGCCGAAAGCGTCTCGGTCGAAGAGCTTCGCTCCAAGGTCGTGCCGCATCCGCTGGCGGGCACGCTGGACGGCTACCAGTTGCTGACGCTCATGGCAGTGCATCCCGAGCGCCACGCCTTGCAGGTGGAAGAAATCAAGACAGACCCGGAATTCCCGAGTGGTCAACATCCGTAGGCTCTGCCCCAACAAGCCAACCAAGGCTTGTCGGGGACCCCATAGGTGTTCATGGCAGACGCACCCAAACTCGTCAAGATTACCGTTAACGGCAAAGTACTGTCGGTTCCCGCCGGCACGCTACTGATCGATGCCTGCAGGAAAACCGGCATCGAGGTGCCTTCTTTCTGCTATTACCCCGGGCTCTCGTTACAGGGCGCCTGTCGCATGTGCCTGGTGGAAATCGAGAAGCTGCCGAAGCTTCAGACTGCGTGCACCACGCAGGTTGGCGAAGGCATGGTCGTGCACACCGAGACCGAAAAGGTTGTGCAGGCACGTAAGAGCATGCTCGAGCTGCTGCTTGCCAATCATCCGCTGGATTGTCCTGTTTGCGACGCCGGAGGCGAGTGCGAGTTGCAGGACATGACGTTCAAGTACGGGGCGTCAGAGTCGAAGTTCATCGATATCAAGAGCCACCGCGACGAGCAGCAATGGTCTCCCGTCGTTTACTTCGACCGCCCGCGCTGCATTTTGTGCTATCGCTGCATTCGCGTCTGCGGCGAGGGAATGGACGTGTGGGCGCTGGGCATCCAGAACCGCGGCCAGAGTTCGGTCATCGCTCCCAACAAAGGCGACCACCTCGAGTGCGAGGAATGTGGTATGTGCATCGACATCTGTCCGGTCGGCGCACTCACCTCGGGGGCTTATCGCTATAAGACGCGCCCGTGGGAAATGAATCACGTCGGCACCATATGCACGCACTGCGGCGATGGTTGCCTTACAACGCTTGGCTGCCGCCGCAGCGACACCGGTATGGAAATCGTGCGCGGAGACAATCGCGACAAGAGCGGCATCAACGGCGATTTTCTCTGTATCAAGGGGCGCTACGCCTTTGATTTCGTCAACCACCGCGAGCGAATCAAGCAACCGATGCTGCGCCGCGATGGCAGGCTCGTTCCCGTTGCATGGACCGAAGCGATCGATACGGTCGCTCACAACTTTCGTGAGGTCATTGCACGCCACGGCTCGCAGGCAATCGGCGTTATCGGCTCCAACCGCACCACGAACGAAGAGAATTATCTGCTTCAGAAGTTCGCGCGTCTGGTGCTGGGAACCAACAATATCGACCATCACCGCACGGCGGATTACCCGGCTTTTGCCAAGGCTCTCGCCGAAAATGATGCAAGAACGGCGAGTATGCGCGATGTCTTCCAGGCACCGGCGATGCTGCTGGTCGGCAACGATCCTACCAATCAGCATCCGCTACTTGCGTGGCAGGTCCGCAACAACGTGCGGCTGCATCGCGCCAAGCTGCACATCGTCAACTCGCAAGCGATCAAACTTGGCAGACAGGCGGCCAGTTTCACGCAGGTTCCGGCGGGAAGCGAAGGCAAGTTCGCCCAATACCTTGCTGGAGATGATTCCGCCGCACAGGCCATCACGGGGGTTGCGCCCGAAGCGCTCGCCAAGTTGCGCGACACACTCAGGGCCGAACCAGACTTGCTCATCATCTTCGGTTCCGAACTTCGCGGTGACGACGTAGCGGCCCTGGTACGATTCGGCGCCGCACAGCAAGCGCGATTCATCTGCCTCGGCGATTACGCTAACTCGCGTGGGGCTGCCGATATGGGGCTCTACCCTGACCTGCTGCCCGGCTACGCACCGCTTGCTTCCGGCTCTCTATTCGACAGCGACTGGGGAGGCCGGATTCCGGCGCAGCCCGGCTTGAGCCTTGCGCAGATGCTCGACGCAGCTCGCGATCGCAAGCTTCATGCCCTGTATGTGGTCGGCTCCAACCCGGTTGCGCGCTACGCGGTAGATCCCTTTATTCTGCACGCGCCTTTCCTCGTGGTGCAGGATATGTTCATGACGGAAACGGCAATGCTGGCGGACGTAGTCCTGCCAGCGGCGAACGCCTACGAGAAGGCCGGCACATTCACCAACACCTGCGGTGATCTGCAGTTGTTGAAGAAGGCGGGGGATGTTACGTCCGTCAAGAGCGACTTCGAAATCGTCGTACGCATTGCGGAAAAAATGAGCTTTGACGTCCATAAACTCGTGCCGTTCGGCGGCGGCATGCGTGCCGATTTCGGCCAGACGCGCGGGGCGCAGTCTGGCGAGGCCGACCAGCACGCGGTTTGGCTTCACGCTCGCGGGCTTGAACCAAAGGTGTCGCCGATCGATCCGATGGCGGTGCTCGATGAGATTCAACGGTTGGTGCCGGGCTATGATGTCTCCCGCTTGGAGTTGCTGGCCGGCAACGATCAACCGACTCGACTGGTAAACATTCAACCGGCAGGGATTCAGAGTCACCCGGAATGGATACTTCCCTCGTGTGACGCGCTGTTTACCTCCGGAACGCTCGGCCGTTATTCCAATACGCTGAACTCAGTGATCGAGAATAGGAGCAAGTCGCGGGTTGACACCGAAGTCGTGGCCGACTGACCGGTCGCCAACCTGCGCCAATCGGTTTGCCGTTCGCAGGTTTGCTGTTTCACGAAGGAACGCAGCGACGTGAGCGCGGATAAGATCCGCGAAGTAAGTTTGCTCTTGGGAACGCATGACTCAATGAATGCTGGAATGTTCTTGCTCGTCGCCATCATCAAGATCGCGATTACCGTCGGCGTACTGCTGACGATTGTGGCTTACTCCGTCTGGCTGGAGCGGAAGGTGGTGGGCCATATGCAGAACCGCTGGGGACCTACCCGCGTTGGTCCATTCGGCTTACTGCAGCCGCTCGCTGACGGCATCAAGTTCATCCTGAAGGAAGACTTGACGCCGCCCTATGTGAACCGGACTTTGTTCATTCTGGCTCCGATACTTTCTCTCGTCATGGCGCTGACTTCGATTGCGCTTGTGCCGATTGGGCCGAACATCACCCTTGCCGGCGTGACTACTCCGATTCAGATTACCGGGGTCGAGACGGCGAGCAATCAGCCGGCCGACATCGGCATTGGCTTGCTGATCATCCTTGGCGTCACCTCGCTTGGAGTTTACGGCATCGCGCTTGCGGGGTGGTCGTCCAACAGCAAGTACTCGCTGCTCGGTGCTTTGCGGGCCAGCGCCCAAATGGTTAGCTATGAGGTCGCGCTCGGCCTGTCGTTGGTAGGCGTACTGATGGTTTCGGGGTCGTTCAGTCTGCGAACCATCGTCGAGAGGCAACTAGGCAGTCCATGGCACTGGAACATCTTTAATGGCGGCTGGCAATTCGTAGCGTTCTTCATTTATCTGATGGCGGCTTTTGCTGAAACCAATCGCATTCCATTCGACCTTCCCGAGGCGGAGACCGAATTGGTGGCCGGTTATCACACCGAGTACAGTTCGATGAAGTTCGCCATGTTCTTTATGGCCGAGTACGCCAACATGGTCACCGTAGCCTGCTTGGCGTCGGTCATGTTTCTGGGCGGGTGGAGCGGGCCTGTTTTCGGGCCGCCGATTCTGCAATCGCTGCTTCCGATCCTGTGGTTCCTGGCGCGCGTATTTTGCTTTATCTTTCTATACATCTGGGTGCGCGGCACGCTGCCGCGCTTCCGCTACGATCAACTGATGGGGTTCGGCTGGAAGTTTCTTTTGCCGCTCTCAATCGCCAACATACTTGTCACCGGGCTGATTGTGGCCCTGCGGGCTTAGACCGCGGGTGTGGAACCGATGTCGCACCTTATTCTGTTTCTGATCTTCGCGGCGCTGTGCGTGGGAGGTGCCATTAACCTCCTGGTGCAGCGCCATCCGATTAACAGTGCGCTGTCCCTCGTGCTCGTCACGGGTTCGCTCGCTTTGATTTATCTGCTGCTGGGGGCCGAGTTCGTTGCCGCCATTCAGGTCATCATCTACGCGGGCGCAGTGATGGTGCTGTTCATTTTTGTCATCATGCTGCTCAATGCCGGCGCCGAAGAAGAGACCAAAGGCAGCCGGGTAGCGATCTTGTTAGGCGTGCCAGGACTGATTCTGGGAATCTCCGCAGCTACCTGGGTTTTGGTCACGACCAAGCCTAGCCTGGGTTCGGTCATTATTGGCCAGCTACACGGCACAGGCCGTGGCATGGGGCGACTCCTTTTCAGGGATTTTCTGCTGCCGTTCGAGGTTACCTCGGTGCTGATCCTGATCGCCATTATGGGCGCCGTAGTCCTGACGCGGAGGGGAAACGAGTAATGGTGCCGATTACCTATTATCTCGTGCTGAGTGCGATCCTGTTTGCCTGCGGAGTTGCGGGCTTCATCATCAAGCGCAATATCATCACCATTTTCATGTCGATTGAACTGATGCTGAACGCGGTAAACCTCACCTTTGTGACCTATGCCGCGCACTGGCAAGCGCTGAGCGGCTACATCTTCGTTTTTTTCGTGATGGTAGTGGCTGCTGCTGAAGCCGCTGTTGGATTTGCGATCATCATCGCCGTCTTCCGCACGCGGGAAACCCTGAACGTCGACCGCGTGAATTTGCTGAAGCTGTGACCCTGAGTTTGCTGCCGCAAGTCGGCATTTGTGAAATTCGCTTAGTGTGCCTTGATTGTTGAAACTATGAGTCTGAATCTCTGGTTGATCCCAGTTTTGCCCGCCGCAGGCGCCGCCATCAATGGATTTTACGGCCGGCGGTTCTCGAACAAGATGGTGAGCACCGTCGCGTTGGCCTCGACTGCGGCATCGTTCGCCTGGGCGCTGCTGGCGGCGATACGCCTGCTCGGCATGCCAGCCGATCAACTCCCCTACATCGAGCGAATGGGTGTCTGGCTGCGCAGCGGCGATTTCGCGGTGGAGTATGGCTTCTATCTCGATCATCTTTCGATGATCATGATGCTGGTGGTCACCGGCGTCGGCTTTCTCATCCATGTCTACTCGGTCGGGTACATGGGGCACGAGGGCGGATACTACCGCTTCTTTAGCTACCTCAACCTGTTCATGTTCTTCATGCTCACGCTGGTGCTGGCGGACAACTATCTGCTCATGTTCGTCGGCTGGGAGGGCGTTGGTCTCGCTTCCTATTTGCTGATCGGCTTTTTCTTCTTGCGCGAGTCGGCGGCAAATGCCGGGAAAAAGGCGTTTATCACCAACCGCGTCGGCGATTTTGGTTTCCTCATCGCCTTGTTCCTGCTGGTCAAACACTTCGGCACGCTTGAGTACACGGACGTATTCCACAAGGTTGCGGAGTTCTCGCCTGGCATCGAGACCGGAGCCGGTCTGCTGACTACCATCGCGCTGCTGATGCTGGTCGGGGCCACTGGCAAATCGGCACAGATTCCTCTCTATGTCTGGCTGCCTGACGCGATGGAAGGTCCGACGCCAGTCTCTGCGCTGATCCACGCGGCCACCATGGTTACCGCCGGCGTTTACATGATTGCGCGCTCGAACGCCATCTTCAGCCGGTCAACAATTGCACTTGCGGTCGTCGCCATCATCGGCTGTCTGACCTCGTTCTTTGCCGCGACCATCGGAATTACCCAGACGGACATCAAGCGAGTGCTCGCCTATTCCACGGTTTCGCAGCTCGGATACATGTTCATGGCCTGCGGCGTGGCCGCGTACTCAGCGGGCATCTTCCACCTGATGACGCATGCTTTTTTTAAAGGGCTGCTCTTTCTCGGCGCTGGCTCAGTGATTCACGCCGTAGGCGGCGAACAGGACATGCGGAGGATGGGCGGCCTGAGGAAGTATGCTCCCTATACGTTCTGGACCATGCTGATCGCCACTTGTGCGATCTCCGGAATTCCCGGGTTTTCGGGCTTCTTCTCCAAGGACGAGATCCTCTGGCAATCTTTCTCCAGCCCGCACGGACACTGGATGCTTTGGTTGCTCGGCCTCATTACGGCGTTCATGACCAGCTTTTACATGTTCCGGTTGCTGTTCATGACTTTCTTCAACGAATACCGCGGCACATTGGGTGAACAACACACGCCACACGAGACCCAACCGCACGGCATCCCTGCCTCGGCCGAACACGCCGGGCACACACACGATATCCCCATGGGCGGTCAGCAAACGGTTGCGCATGCTCCTCCGGTCGGCGCGCACAATCACGGAGGCGGCCATGGAGCGCCCCACGAAAGTCCTTGGGTAATGGTGCTTCCGCTTGTGCTGCTTGCAGTATTGTCAGTCATCGGCGGTTACGTAGGCGTGCCAAAGGCGCTTCACGGCGGCAACGAGATCGAGCACTTCTTGGCTCCGGTGATCCCCACCATCGCAGCAGAAGCGGCGGCTACCACGCACGGGGGTGCGCATCCCGAGCAGGAGCAGTCGCAGGCAGCCGAGGATAGCTCGCTGGAGTTGACGCTGACGGGCGTCTCTGTAGCGGTTGCATTCGCGGGCCTCGGTCTGGCTTGGCTCTTTTACGTCAAGCGGCGCGATTTGCCGGACAAGATTGCCGATTCGCTTGGCGGCCTATACACGACAGTGCTGAATAAGTATTACGTCGACGAAATCTACGGCGCGGCCATCATCGGCCCACTAATTGCTTTTTCCACTCGTGTGCTCTGGCGAGGAATTGACGCCACGCTGATTGACGGCAGCGTGAACAGCGGCGCGCGCGGCGTCCGTGAAATTGGCGATTCGCTGCGTCACCAGCAGTCCGGGAACATCCGCTCTTATGCCGGTTGGGTTACGGCCGGAGCGGCGCTGGTCATTCTCTACATGGTCTGGATGGGAACGCGATGATAGCTGCAAGTGTCAATCCCTACATTCTCACGCTGGTAACTTTTGTTCCGGCGTTCGGGGCGCTGCTGCTCGCGATGTTTCCCCGGCGTGATCGCGACATCCGCGGCTTTGCACTGCTGGTCAGCATTGTCACTTTCCTGTTGTCGCTCCATCTGCCCTGGTATTTCCGTTATCAGGTCAGGCCGGCACAGTCGCTCATCTCTGCTGGTCAAGCTCTTGCGTCGCCGCGCATGTTGCTGGCGTATGAAGTCGACAAGGCTTGGATTTCAACGCCGAACATTCATTATCACCTGGGGATTGACGGCATCTCACTGTGGCTGGTACTGCTCACGACGTTTCTGGTTCCCTTGTGCGTCATGATCTCTTGGCGCTCGATCCACGACCGGGTGAAGGAGTTCTTCATCCTGATGCTGGTGCTGGAAACGGCAATGATCGGCGTGTTCGTGGCGCTCGATCTTTTCCTGTTTTACTTCTTTTGGGAAGCAACGTTAATCCCCATGGCCCTGCTGATCGGGATGTACGGGCATGAGCGGCGCGTTTACGCGGCGATTAAGTTTTTTTTGTTCACCATGGTTGCGTCGGTCTTTATGCTCGCCGCGATCATTTGGCTCTACGCCAAAACCGGAACGTTTGACTTCGTGACGCTACAAGCGCTGTTGCAGGCTGGCGCTGTGCCGGGAATGGAGCGTGCCGCACAATGGCTCTTCCTTGGCTTCTTTATCGCATTCGCCGTTAAGGTGCCACTCTTTCCGCTGCACACCTGGCTGCCCGATGCGCATGTCGAGGCACCAGCCGCCGGGTCCGTTCTTCTGGCTGCGGTACTACTGAAGATGGGCACTTATGGTTTGTTGCGCTTCAATGTTGGGTTGTTTCCCGAACAAGCCCGCAGTAACGCCGGCTGGATTGCAGTTCTGGCAATCATTGGAGTCATCTATGGCGCGTTGGTTGCCATGGTGCAGCCAAACTTAAAGAAACTGGTTGCGTATTCTTCCATCAGCCACCTCGGGTTGGTGGTGCTCGGCATCTTCAGCTTCACCGTGGCCGGAGTTGACGGCGCCGTCTATCAGATGCTGAATCATGGCATCTCAACCGGCGCGCTGTTTATCCTTTGCGGCATCATCTACGAGCGGCGGCACACCTATGAAATCGTGGAGTACGGCGGCTTAGCGACCCCGATGCCGGTCTACGCGACATTCTTTCTGGTCATCACCTTGTCCTCAATAGGCTTGCCGTTGCTGAACGGTTTTATCGGCGAATACTTAATCCTCAGCGGATCGTTTCAGGCAAGGGCCTGGTGGGGCGTCCTGGCGGCAAGCGGCGTGATCTGGAGCGCTTGTTATCTGCTCTGGCTCTACCAGCGTCTTTTCTATGGAGCCATCACGCGCCCCGTCAATGCCGGCTTGGCCGATCTTGACAGCCGCGAGCGCAGTTGCCTATGGCCGCTCGCAATTGCTGCACTGGTCATGGGCGTAGCTCCCACCCTGTGGATGAACCGCATCGACCAGTCTGTCTCCCGGATGCTTGCACCAATGCAGAATCAGGCTGCCATTCCGGCGCAAAACAGAGTTGCAGCGTTAGACGCGTCCCTGACCGCGCAAGCAGCTACGGCGCGTCAAGAGGCGCAAACGCGGCACGTCGTGGCAACTTCGTTTGAGAAAGCAAACCAGGTGAACGGCCGATGATACCCGGCATCGACTACATTCGAATTCTTCCCGAAATCGTGCTGTCGGTCTTTGGCATGATCGTAATGGTGGCGGACCCGCTGCTGCCTGAGTATGACAGCCGCAAGTCGATGGGATTCGTCTCGGCTCTCGGATGCGTTTGCGCCCTGTGCGCCACCTTTTATCAAGCGGCATTTCCCGGCACCGCGTTTTTCAACATGGTAAGGGTAGATGGCTTCAGTGTGTTCTTCCACATTGTTGTCATCCTGGTCGCGCTCATAACTACGCTCAGCTCGTTCGAATACCTGGAAGTGCAAAAGATCCGCCTCGGCGAGTACTACGGCCTGATCCTGCTCGGCACGGTCGGCATGTGCCTGATGTCCTCGGCTATTGAGTTGGTGCTGATCTTCATTGCCCTTGAAATCTCTTCCATCGCGACGTACGTGCTGGCGGGCTTTCGACGCCGCGTCGCCAGCAGCGCGGAGTCGTCCCTCAAGTACTTCCTGCTGGGCTCGTTTGCCACCGCATTCTTCCTATACGGCGTCGCACTCATGTTCGGCGCCACCGGCTCCACAAACATTGACCAGATTGCCGCGGCCCTGAGCAACGGCGCGCCCACGCTGGCATATCTGGCCA
>JBEKQP010000122.1:0-12564 GCA_049519595.1 Candidatus Korobacteraceae bacterium
TACATCTTTGGTTCAGTTGGGATTAGCGTCATGCCGCCCGAGCAACGGGCAATAGCAGTCGTTGCCGGAGATCATGGCGTGGTACTTTCGTTGACGCATCCCGAGCGGACCCATAACATAGAAGTAAGTTCTAGTTTCCTATGTTGAAGCCGGTCTTCTATGATCCCCAGAAGAAACGATGGAGGCGCATCCGGCGCACCATCGACGTCGTCGGGATCGTTCTTTCTCTGCTCATTGCGTTTTTTGTAATCACGGTGGTGCGCGATGCCAGCATTCCGGCGTTGTTGCTGGCGACGCAGAAGAAGGCCTACCACGCGCTGAAAGTGAACGAAAAGAAACACGCCAAGCTTACTGGCACACACCGCAAAACCAGCGTTCCGGCGTCGCAGGTGGTGCTGAATACCGATGAAGGTATTCGCGGCGCGTTTTACGTGAAGTGGGATGCGGCGAGTTTTTCTTCGCTACGAGAGTACGTTCACCAGATCGACTTGCTGTTTCCGGAATGGCTGCATGTGCTGACTGCGGACGGCCGCCTGCAGGGGGTTACCCCGGCCAACACGCTTTTCGATGTCATCCAGAACGGCCGGGTCATGCAAGTCGATGACAAGGTGATGCCTTACCTGAAACAGGAAAAGGCGCAGATGGAAGTTCTGCCCCTGGTCAACAACTTTGACCCGATTGTCAACGAGTGGAAGGCCGACGTCGGCAAGATGTTGGATGATCCGGCTGCGCGGGCGCACTTCAGGCAACAGGTATCGGCGTTCTTGGCCACCAACACGTACCGCGGAGTGACGCTGGACATCGAAGGTTTTCCGGTGCACTCGCAAGCGGGATACCGCGCCCTGGTGCAGGAATTGGCGAACGATCTGCATGCACGCGGACAGAAGCTCTACGTAAGCGTTCCGGCCAACAATCCGGATTTCGATTACCAGTTGATTGCGAAATCGACCGACGGCCTGATCTTGATGAACTACGATCAGCACTACCCGGGAGGCGAGCCGGGTGCGATTGCCAGCCAGGATTGGTTTGTCAAGAATCTCGCAACTCTGCTGAAGATAGTTCCGCGTGAAAAAATTATCTGCGCCATCGGCAATTATGGGTATGACTGGTCGACGCAGAAGGGCAAAAAGCCGGGGCTGGCCGGTGTCCACAATGTTTCGGTGCAGGAAGCATGGCTGGAGGCGCGCGATTCAGAGGCCAATATTGATTTCGACTCCGATTCGTTGAATCCGCACCTTGTCTACGAGGACGAGCAGAAAAATCGCCATGACGTGTGGTACCTGGATGCGGTGACTTCGCTGAACCAGATGAGGGCCGCGCGCTCGATGGGTATCTCGACGTTCGCGCTGTGGCGGCTGGGCTCGGAAGATCGATCGCTGTGGGCGGTGTGGGATCAGCCGAGTGAAACAGGCGCGCAGCAGAAGTTGCGTGATGTGCCTCCCGGGCAGGACGTCGACATGGAAGGCTCGGGCGAAATTCTTCAGGTACAAAACCTTCCGGCGAAAGGCGTTCGCGATCTCGATGTGGATGCATCCAGCGGCGTGATCACCGACGAGAGTTTCAGCAAGCTTCCCACGCCGTACCGAGTAGGCCAGTTCGGGGGCAGCAAACAGATGGTGGCACTGACCTTCGACGACGGCCCCGATCCGCAGTGGACACCGAAGATCCTCGATGTTTTGAAACGGGAAGACGCGAAGGCGACCTTCTTCATCATCGGCTTGTCAGCGGAAAAATATCCCGGCCTTTTGCAGCGCGTCTTCCGCGAGGGGCATGAGATCGGGAATCATACTTTCACGCATCCGGACATCAGCGAAATCTCGAAGCGCTACATGATGGTCGAGCTGAATCTGACCGAGCGCCTGTTCGAAGCCAAGCTGGGTATCAAACCAGTCCTGTTCCGCCCTCCTTACTCGATTGACCAGGAACCGGATACGGCCGATGAGGTACGTCCGCTGGAAGTGGCGCAGCAAATGGGCTACATAACCGTCGGCGACAAGATCGACCCGAACGACTGGCGCGACGATCCCCGCCCCACTCCCGAACAGATCGTGGAAAGCGTGATGGAGCAGGTGCAACGCCGCGGCGGAGGCATCATCCTGTTGCACGATGGCGGCGGGAACCGTGCGCAAACGGTTGCCGCGCTGCCTGGGATCATTCGCGGGTTGCGCGCGCAAGGGTACCAGATTGTGCCGGTAGCCACGCTGCTGGGGAAGAGCTATAGCGATGTTATGCCGCCCATCGCCCCGAACGAGCGTTTCTGGGCGCGCGTCGACGCGACGGGGTTCTGGCTGCTGAGCATGGTCAACAGCTTCATCGTGCTGGTCTTCTTCGTCGGCGACCTGCTCATGAGCGGTCGATTGGTTTCGGTCGGAGCACTTGCCATTTTTGACCGCTTCCGGCGGCGCGGGACAGATCATGCGGGTGTCTCCGAGTATCAACCGCGGGTTGCGGTTTTGATTCCCGCCTACAACGAAGAGAAGGTCATTGAGCGGACGGTGATGGCCGTCTTGAACTCGGATTACCCCAGCCTGCGAGCGATTGTCATTGACGACGGTTCCCAGGACCGTACCAGCGAAGTGGTACGGGAGACGTTCCGGAAGGAGATCGCGCAGGGCCGCTTGACCATCTTGACGCAATCCAATGGAGGAAAAGCCTCGGCGCTCAATCATGGTCTTGAATCCGTGGGCGAGGAGATCTTCGTAGGCATCGACGCCGACACGATTATTGCCCCGGATGCAATCCGGCGCATGGTGCCGCATTTCATCGACCCGAAGATCGGTGCCCTGGCGGGCAATGCCAAGGTTGGAAACAAGATTAACCTATGGACGCGCTGGCAGGCACTCGAGTACATCACCAGCCAGAATTTCGAGCGGCGCGCATTGAATACGTTCTCGGCGGTCAGCGTGGTTCCCGGCGCGATTGGCGCGTGGCGCACGCAGGCGGTGAAGCAGTGCGGCGGATATCACGTCGACACAGTGGCCGAGGACGCCGACCTGACGATGGCGCTGCTGCAAGCCGGATACAAAGTCGAGTACGAAGACCGGGCGCTTGCGTTTACCGAGGCCCCATCGACAGCCAATGGGCTAATGCGTCAGCGTTTTCGCTGGTCGTTTGGAATCTTGCAGTCCACGTGGAAACATCGCTCGGCATTTGCCCGCAAGGGAGCGCTCGGCTGGATGGCGCTGCCCAACATCGTGGTGTTCCAGATCTTCCTGCCGCTATTCTCGCCGTTTATTGACCTCATGTTCGTCGTGGGTTCGCTCAAGTACCTGGTGTGGGACAAGCATTTCCATCCGGATACGGCTGACCCGGCGAGTTTCCAGCAACTGGTGCTGTTCTTCGCCATCTTCCTGGTCATCGATTTCATCGCTTCCGCGATTGCTTTTGCTCTGGAACGGCGCGAAGGGCGGGCGGATTGGATGTTGCTGGGGCACGTGTGGCTGCAGCGCTTCGCCTACCGCCAGCTATTTTCTCTCGTGTTGATCAAAACCCTGAAGCGAGCTGCCGAGGGCGGCGCGTTCTCCTGGGATAAACTGGAGCGCAAGGCCACGGTTCAACCCCCCGTGCCAGTACCCCAGGATCGTTAGGCCAATTTAGCGAAAGGTGTAGTCGTCAAAGCAGCCGGGCGCGTTCACGGATGCCGGTAAACGCTACTGGTCAATCCGGCAATGAACGCGAAATAAACTAATTTCTAAACTGCTCCTGGTGCGCTGGTTCGGCGTTAGAATGAGGCAGACGAGTGGACGTTGATTAGGAATACAGATTAGGAGTTCTCCCATGGTCACTACGCAAGCGCAGGGTCGTGCATACATTGAATCGGGGCCGTTCAGGAATGAGCCGTTTCTCGACTTCCGCCGTGAGGAAAACGTGCAGAAGATGCGGCAGGCCCTGGAACGCGTGCGGACTCAACTCGGCCGCGAGTACGACTTGATTATTGGCGGCCGCAGGCTCAAGGCCGGCAATAAATTCGAATCGATCAATCCTTCGCGGCCTTCGCAGGTGGTGGGGGTATTCCAAAAGGCCGGTGCCGAAGAGGTTCCACTCGCGATGGACGCCGCCTTACAGGCATTCGAGAACTGGCGGAGGACGCCGGTCGAAGAGCGGGCGCAGTTGCTGCTGCGGGTTGCCAAGACCATCCGCGAGCGCAAATTCGAATGGGCGGCGTGGATGGTTTTCGAAGTGGGCAAGAACTGGGCCGAGGCCGATGCCGATGTCGGTGAAACCATCGACTTCTGCGAGTTTTATGCGCGCGAAGCGTTGCGACTGGCGAAGTCGGAGCCGCCAATCCAATACCCGGGCGAGCGCGACTATCTCTGGTACATTCCGCTGGGCGTGGGCGCAGTGATTCCGCCATGGAACTTCCCGTCGGCGATTACTGCCGGCATGACCATGGCTTCCATCGTCTGCGGGAACACGGTGGTGCTGAAGCCTTCCGGCGACTCGCCTGCCATAGCCGCCAAGTTGGTGGAGGTTCTGGAAGAGTGCGGCATGCCGGACGGCGTGGTGAACTTCTGCACCGGAAGCGGAAGCAGCTTCGGGAATGCGTTGGTCGCCCACCCGAAGACGCGATTCATCGCCTTTACCGGTTCCAAAGAAGTCGGTCTGCATATTAACAAGCAGGCGGCTGAGGTGCAGCCCGGCCAGATCTGGATCAAACGTACAATTCTGGAAATGGGCGGCAAGAATTCGATCCTGATCGATGTCGATGCTGATCTGGACGCAGCGGCGGCAGCTGTTGCCGCGTCGGCCTTTGGTTTCCAGGGCCAAAAATGTTCGGCATGCTCGCGGGCGATCGTCGACGAGCGCGTCTATGAAACGTTTCTCGAGCGCCTCAAAGCGCTTGTCGGAAAGATCACCGTGGGTGATGCCGAAGCAAATCCAGGCGTGGGTCCGGTGGTGAACAAGGGCGCGATGGAGACAATTCTCTCCTACATCCGGAAAGGACTGGACGAAGGCGGGCGTTTGATCTGCGGCGGTGGCCCCGTTACGCAGGCAGATGCCAGTGGCCAGCAGGGCTACTTCATTCAGCCGACCGTCATTGCCGATGTCGAACCCAAGGCAACCATCGCGCAGGAAGAAATCTTCGGGCCCGTGTTGGCGGTGATAAAATGCCGTAATTTCGAGCACGGGCTTGAAATAGCTAACAACACAGAATTTGGACTCACGGGCTCTTACTACGGCACGGCGGAAGAAAAGGTTGAGCGCGCGATGCACGAATTCCATGTCGGCAATCTCTACATCAATCGCAAATCGACGGGCGCCATGGTGGGTGCCCATCCCTTTGGCGGGTTTAATATGTCGGGAACCGATTCCAAGGCCGGGGGGCCTGACTATCTGTATTTGTTCACGCAGGTGAAGTCGGTTGGCAAGAAACTAAGTTGACGAGCAGTTTTGGCAACAGCTTAGGTCTGCCCTGATTTGACAAGTAATGGAAAGACGTTGAAAATCATAGAGTTGGTACGTAGAACTGCCGGCCCGCGGTTCTGCGACAGGAAGGGTGAAACACCTTAGACTTCCTGAAAAGGATAATCTCGTATGGCCAGAATCTTGTGCATCGACGACGAGCCGCATGTTGTGACGCTGAAGTGCGCCATTTTGCAAGCTGCCGGTCACGTGGTTACAGCAGCCACCTCTGCACATGAGGCTATTGAGAAGCTGCAGGCGAATGAATACGATGCGGTTGTAACCGATTGGCGGCTCGGGGACGGGAACGGACGTGCGGTGGTACAGGCAGCCAAATCGCATTCGACTATGCCGGTGGTAGTGGTATCAGGGTATGTGGCGGAAGCGTTTCAGGCGGCCGAACCACTCGCGGACCTTTACCTGGAAAAGCCGGTCAATCCCGAGGAGCTGGTCACGATCGTGAACGAGCTACTGAAAACCAGCGACAAGAACATCACTGGATAGATTTCTCTGAACCCAAAAATGCCCGCCTAGTCACAGGCGGGCTTTTTCTTGATGCCTGAAAATCACTGGGGCCGAATGCCAGAAGTGGTCGCGGCAGCGGCTTCGGCAAGAATCCTGTGATGGATGGTGAACAGGGCCAGTTCCAACCGGTCGGAGACGCCGATCTTGTCATACACGTTTCGCAGGTAGTTCTTGACAACCTGCTCGGTGGTGCCCAACTGCGTTGCGATTTCCTTGTTCTTGAATCCCTGCACGATCAAGGCGACGATGCGCAATTCCTTCGGGGTTAGCCGATCCCGCACTCTTGCGCCTACGAAATCGTCACCCTCCGGCGCCGTTCCCGGCTGCTTGAGGTCCTGGATGAACGTCTGCCCGGCTGCAACCCGCCGCACACAGTCCAGCAACACCTCCCCGGTGACGCAACGGAAGAGGACGGCGTTGACGCCGAGGGGCAGAAAGCGCTGGGGATTATCGCCATTTTCGGCGAGAACGATAAGCTTGGTGGCAAGCTGGGCGGCAAGTGCGCGGATGCCGGCATCCTCGCTCAAAAAACTCGCCGACAGGACGAGGATCGTGGCGCGGAACTTCTCCAGCGCCATGCGCGTCTGCTCGACGGACGGGGCTTGGGCAACCACGCGCATATCATCTTCCACCGCCAGCACCTTGGCGATTCCAGCGCGGAAGATGGCTTGATTATCGGCGACGACGATTTTCATCATCGGCTACCTGCTTCCCGGGCGCACGAAATCGTACTCGTCAATCACGCACGCCACGCCGGATTTTTCTGAAGATTGGGAATCAGCCCGGACGACGCGGCCAGTACAGTGAAGAACTACATCTTTTTCCGCCGCGATAGCCGTTGCAGGAATTGTGATTTCGAACTCGACGCGGGAGTCTACTTCCAGTGCCTGGTCGACCCAGATGTAAACTCCGGCCCCGCTGATGTTCTCAGTGGTGCCTTCCTGCGAAGCTTTCGCTCCAGAAAGGCCGAGCACCTTAATCGGAAGATGTACGGGGAAACGTGTCCCGGTCCTTGCGTCCGTCACGGATATCCTCTGCCACGTAGGTGTTTATAGCTCAACCCGCGTTATATCACGTTAAAAGCGCCTGAGCATAGCCAGAAGTGCCGATTTTGGACACGAAAATCAGCTGGTGTTCCTATTTGGACACGGAATTGGGTCAATCAGCGCTAAAAATACCTGCCATGCCGTACCCTAGCAATAACATAGCCAAGGAAACGACCGACGACAGCGGCCAGAAATTCTCCCGGGCGGTCCGTTTCATGTCCAATCGTTCGCGCACAGTGCTGCGCAGTTCGGTTACCGAATTATGCAGTCGGCGACGCTGTTCGGCGGCGCGCTCTTCCAGTACTTCGGTGGGTAAGGGGTTGGTCATAGCTGTGTTCGCGCCTCCGATTGCAGCCAGATTTGGTCTTCCTTCAGCACGCGCAACGTACGTTCCGGGGTGAGCCCCTGCGAGGTCAAAGTCCTATACCCGTAGGCAGCCGTAGCCCCGCCCGCCAGGGCGTACAAGGCAAAAACCACAAAGAACGCCACGGTGTAAGCGTAAGGCTGGCCGATCATGGCCATTGCAATCAGCGAAACCAAGCCCCAGGTGAACAGGAAGAAGGCCGCGAGGAGCAACATCGCGCCGATCAACAGCGCCGGCAACACCAGCTTGAGGCCGGTAAGTTTGTCCTTCATTTCGCCGCGCAGCATCTGCAGCCTGGTGGAGACGAAATCCTTCAGGTCTTCCTTGCAGTCATTCAACACTTCCGCGACGGTTCGTCCATTCTGTCCGAGTCCGTTAGCCACGGTTCGACCTCCAAAGTCTCAATCCGAATCCAATGACGAAAGAAGCCAGCGCGAAGCCCATAATCATCTGAATGGGGTTTTCCCTGGTCGCGCGCGCAACGCGGTCGCGGGCTTCGGCAATTTGACCGCCGGCCAATTCGTTGAGTTCACCGGCACGCTGGCTGGCCTTCTCTCTCCACTGGGTTGCTGTTTGCGTCGCCTCCTGGCGCAGATTGGTGATTCTCTCGCTCATGGACTGCGCCAGCTCCGAAGCTGCGTCCGTTGCCGACCCGGCTTGTTCGCGCGCTTGACCCTCTACGAGGTGAAGGCCCTTGCGTACGCGGTCCGGTATATCGCGCACGCCCTTGACCGCCTTGCCGAGCACGGTGCCGATCTGTCCGGCGATTTCATACATCTGCTGCTCTCGTTCCATCTGTCTCCCCAGTGCTTCGTCCTCTTTTGGCGGCGTGCCGGGCAGGCGGCTCGGAGCCGACGCTGCATGCTGGTTGGTGGATGAGGGATCAGGCCAAGTTTCCGAGTTCGGAGCTGGGACAGGTTCATAAGCCATATAGGTCCTCGCTTTCCATAAGGGGATCACCTTCCGTGCGGAATTAACGGTGCACTTATTAGGATGAGATTTGGCGTCGCTTTGTTTTGTGGGAGTGCAGCGCAATCGAGAGCAGCTGGAGATCGGGCGATCGTTCGCCCTTAAGAGCAATTTCCGGGTTGGTGAATCGCGACTCCAGAGCAACCGCCCGGCTTCCCACAGTTGCCGCAGCACGGCGGATGCGGGCCACCACCAGCATTAGAGAGCAGATTCAGAGTCAGTGTATCCGGCACCATCATCGCCGGCTAAACGGCCGGCTACCTTACTGGACACAGCTTCCGCGAATCCGGTCTAGCCCCGCCAGCGGCGGAACTGGACCAGCAGCTCACTAGCCGGCGTCGCCGCCACCACCACCGAAGCCGCCGCCGCTGAATCCGCCTCCCCCGCCAAATCCTCCACCACCGGAGAAGCCGCTGCCGGTGCTGCTGGCGCGAGGAGCGGCCGAAAACGCCTCGTAAGCCGAATTGGTCATGGTGTACATCGAGTGGGTGAAGAAGATGGGATTAAAAAGACCCACCTGCGGACCCACGTACCAGCTCGGCGGGTCATGGATAATGCCTTCAAAGGCGTGTGCCCAGTGTTTCTCGACGCCGAGCGCCATGGCGTAAGGCAGGAACTTCTCGAAGGTATCGGGCGGCATGCGCTTCAGACGATCGGCATCCACTCGCGTCATGAACTCCTTGAAGCCCTGGATTTCGACGACGGTGCGAACGCCGCGCAGGGTTTTGGCGGTCATTTCACGTCCGAAAAGAAAGACGATAAGCAGCGCCATGGCAATCGAGATAATTGCGACCAGCGGGGAAAGGAAGAACTGCGCTACCCCCATGGCCTGCAGCCCGATGAAAGGAAGGGCGATGATCAGGATTCCCACCAGGCGATAGCCATGGGCACTCTCCGGATCGACGCGATACATGCCCTTGGATTTCAACTCGCCAAGAATTTCCTGCTTCACCGACGGCAGCGCCAGATAGAAGCGGTTCTTAAGGCCGGAGAGCGTGGTCAGGCGTGCGCTCGGCTCGGGAAACATGTTGCGCAGGATCTCGACTTCATGGTCCGCGAGGTCATTCCACTCCGCCGGCGGTTTCATCAGGTGGAAGACGTAATCGGTGCTGTTGAAGAAGAGCGCCTTGTCGCTTTGCTCCTCGATCTTGAGATAACCGCGCACGGCCAAATCCACCAGGGTCGACGTAATGTCGCGCGGCAGGACCGAATCATCCACCAGCGAGCCTACCTCGCCCGGCGACATTCCTTTCGGCGGCTCATACATGGGGGCCACAGAGAGCCCAGCCTTCGGGTCGCGTCCCTTGAACCACCACATGGTGAACATGACGATGAAGGCGAACACAGGAAGCAGAACGATTGCATTGCTGCGCACGAACCAAAGCGCGCGTGTGATGGGTCCGGGTTGGTGAAGAAAGCCCTTCGGCACATAAACGTCCAAAGTCAACCCGCCGCGCATGGGAAGCGGATTGTTGGTTTCAAACGTGACCTGGTTGCCGGTGACTTCGGCTTGCGCGTCGCGTTCGGCGGAACCATAAGCGCCGGTGAAGGCCTGCGCCCGCAGCGAACCGGAGGCGGAGGCGGGGAAGACGACAAGCGCGGAAGCGTTGTCGATGGGAACGGGCCAATCGTTGCCGGTGACGTTCCAGTAGAGTTCGTCGTGATCGTCGAAGAAGCGGACGCCGTTCTGGACGGTGTAAGTGATGCGGACGGTCTTGTCGGTGTTGAAGGCGTTATCGAGATAGATTTTCAGGTAACGATACGCGCCCTGAATGCCGGTTTCATACTTCAGGGGCTTTTGGTTCTCGTCGGTAACGCCGCCGATCTTCAGAAACAGGGTGTAATTGGTGCCGTTCGGTCCGGGGTACTCGATGGGGATCGAACGGCTGATCCAGCGGTACTCGCCGGTGAAGACCGCCGTGATATCTTCGGTCACCAGCATCGCGCCATCCGGCATGACCGAAAGATTGGAGTGGAATTCGGCGATTCGCCAGCTGCGTCCCACTGGCCTTTGCCGGACACCAGGCACGGCCGGTCCCGGAAATGCGAAGACCGGAGATACGACGGCCAGCAATATCAACAGCAGGCTCGCCCAAGACAGCCAGTAGAATCGTCGCATCATCGTTCTGTCACTCGTAACGGCCCCCTCTGCTGCAAGCATTCACAGCCGACTGCCATTGCAACCGTCGATTCATCATTCTGTCACGCGCGCGCCCATCGCGGGGGCCGCGCTCAGAACTTCACCGAGGGCACATCGCGGTCGGTCGGTTCGGTGAGTTCGAAGAAGCTTCGCGGATGGAACCCGAACATGCCGGCGATGATGTTGGAAGGGAAGGTCGCGATCTTGGTGTTGAAATCGCGAACCACGGCGTTGTAATAGCGGCGCGAATTCTGAATCGCATCTTCCAACTGCTCCAGTGAGGCTTGCAACGACTGGAATTGTTCGGAGGCGCGCAGTTGGGGATACGCTTCGGCGACTGCCAGCAGCCCGCGTAGCGCCATGGTCAGCCCGCCTTCGGCCTGTGCCCGTTCGTCGGGACTGGTAGCCGACATGGCGGCGGAGCGGTACTTGGCGACGTTCTCGAAGGTGCCCTTTTCGTGGGCGGCGTAACCTTTCACGGTTTCAACAAGATTTGGAACCAGATCGTGACGCCGTTTGAGCTGGATATCAATGTCGGACCATGCGCTGTCGGCGCGCACACGGAGCTGGGCCAAGCTGTTATACAAGACGATGAACAGCAGCCCGATGACGGCAACGACGATGACGACCACAAGGACGTTCATTCGACCTCCATGAGCATTTTCAGAGCTGGAGCACCCTGAAATATCTTCCTTACCGGGCACACCTTCCGCGAATCCGGCCACGCCCGAGCCGTCTTGAACGCCAGCAAGCGACGGCCGACGGGCAGCGAAACTGTTCCGGCAAAGTCAACTCATTACGCAAATTAACACAACCACATCACGGCAATGTTACGCTTGGCACGCTGTAACCACCACTCGCGTGACTCCGCGGCACGAACGCCGCCGGCTCTCTAAGGCCGCCGAATCAGATTTCGATAGGTTTGTCGGTTCCGCGGCCGGCGTAGAATCTATCGAACACCAGCAGGCGAGAGTACCGCGCAGTGGTGATGGAACTCACGGACAACGCCAGCGCATTTCTGTAGATTTCCTGTGATCATCAAGATAAGCTGCTCGGAAATCATTAGTTCTGACTAAGTGCTGGTTGAATGCACCGGCGGCAGGTGCGGGCTGCGCGGCAGCCTGACGACTCTAAAGGCGCTTTTAACCAGCTTACGCGGAGGCGTTGAATGGGTTCCACCAAGACAGTGCTCGAAGCGAAGGCTCCGGCCAAGGGTTCAGACGGCAGGAAATGGATTAAGTGGGCTATCCCTTTGGCGCTGGGGATCATCGTCTTAGTCATACCTCGGCCTGAGGGCCTGACGCCGGCGGCGTGGCACTACTTTGCTTTGTTTATTGCGGTGATTGCCGCATTGATCACCGAACCTTTCCCGGGCCCGGTGGTGGGATTCGTCGGCATCGCCTTCGGCGGTGCAATGGTGTTTGTCGGCAAGACGCCCGGGGACGGATTGAAATGGGCGCTTTCGGGATTCTCCAACAGCACGGTGTGGCTCATCTACGCCGCCAGCCTGTTTGCGCTGGGATACGAAGTGACGGGGCTTGGGCGCAGAATTGCCTTGTTGTTGGTACATAAGCTTGGCAGGAGGACTTTGGGGCTTGGCTACGCTGTTGCCCTGTCCGACTTGGTGCTGGCCCCATTCACCTCTTCCAATACGGCGCGCGCCAGCAGCGTCTTTCCGATTGTCAGCAACATTCCACCGCTCTACGGTTCATCTCCCAGGGAGAACCCGCGCAAGATCGGCTCCTACATCATGTGGACCGCCTTTGCCGCCCAGTGCGTTACCAGTTCGATGTTTCTGACCGCTCTGGCACCCAACGTTCTGGCGGTTGAGCTGGCACGCAAGATTGCGAAGGTCGACATTAGCTGGACCGCATGGTTTTATGGCTTCCTGCCGCTTGGAATTTTCCTTTTTCTGGCGGTGCCCTTGCTCGGTTACATACTGTATCCGCCTGAGCTGAAGATCAGCGAAGAGGTCCCGAAGTGGGCGGGAGCGCAGTTGGCCGCGTTGGGCAGGATAACGCGGCGCGAACTGACGATGGCGATCCTGGCGGTTATCGCCCTGATCTGCTGGATCGGCTTCACCAAATGGATACTCCCGGAAACCACGGCGCTGGTGA
>JBEKQP010000123.1:0-14717 GCA_049519595.1 Candidatus Korobacteraceae bacterium
GGCTGAAAATGGCTCCGCCACAACCCGCCTATCAGTATCATTTAAAACCACTTAACTTCGCGTGACCCGCGCCTCGGCGCATCGCAGCGGCCTTCACCGTGTTCACCATCAGCATCGCAATCGTCAGCGGACCAACGCCACCGGGCACAGGCGTGAGCGCACCAGCCACCTCGGCGACCTTGGGGTGCACATCGCCCACCAGGGTCGAGCCTTTGGCCGCAAAATCCGCTTCCCGCTTGGCGTCGCCGGCAAAATACTTGTCAAACTCGGCGCGGTCGGTGATGCGATTGATCCCCACATCGATGACGGTAGCCCCTGGTTTGACGAACTCAGGCGTGATCATGCCGGTCTTTCCGATCGCGGCAATCAGGATGTCGCCGCGGCGGCAAACTCCGGGCAGGTCGCGGGTGCGCGAATGGCAAATCGTAACGGTTGCGTTGGCATTGGTGAGCAGCATCGCCACAGGCTTCCCCACGATATCGCTACGACCAACCACGACCGCTTCCTGCCCCTCGATGGGAATCTGCGACCGGCGGAGGATCTCGATGACTCCGGAGGGAGTGCATGGCACCAGTCCGGGCCGCCCGGTCGAAAGATAGCCCACGTTGACCGGATGAAAGCCATCCACATCTTTCGCGGGATCGACCGCCAGCAACACACGCTTCGTATCCACCTGCTTGGGCAGGGGCAGTTGCACGAGGATGCCATCGATATCGTCCCGGGCATTGAGCTCGGCGATCAGGGCCAGCATCTCCTCGGTAGTGACGTCTTCCGAAGGCGTTATTTGTTCACTGAACAATCCCAGCGCTGCGCAGGTTTTCACCTTGTTGCGCACGTAGATCTCTGACGCCGGATTGTGGCCTACGAGTACCGCGGCGAGGCCCGGTTTGAGGCCGTGCAGGCTCAGATTCTTCACTTGTTCGGCAACTTCCGCCTTAATGGCAGCGGCAATTCTGTTTCCGTCCAGAACAGTGGCTGGCATCGCTTCGCACCTATCCCTGAATCCCTGAAAGTGTGTTCCGCATCTAGTGTATCAATCCGGATCGTGGAGCCGCTGCTGCAAGCTGACAGCAACTCTTAGATTGCGCCTGGGTTTATCAATACGGCAAGGGTGAGCAAGGCGTACCGGTTAGAAAAAAGTCGTCTTCTGATAACGACAGTGGTTTGTAAGGGTTGTAGGCACCCCGAGGAATGCAAGAAGTACCTTGGATAAAAAAAATAGGTGCAACGTCCTTGGGCGATCACGAGTCTAACCGATGTAGCAGAGTAGGTCGGAGGTGAGGTATGCGGGAGAACTTGATTGAGAGCTGCAAGTTTTCGACACCAGAGGTGGCTGGGCTGCGAAACAGCATGCTGCAAGAGGTACTTGATCTGCGCGCCGCCGCTGAAGTGCTCCAGCTATTCCTCATGGGAAGGGGATATGGGGTCTCCAGTGACGACGCCCGCGAGGCGGTACAACGGTTTGGCGTAGCGGGCTGGCCGGTTGAGGCGATCCAGCGGGAGCTGAATCGTATCGCTCTGGTTCAGTAACTCCATACAGGTAACTCTGGTTAAACAATTCAGTTCAGTAGTACTCAACGTAGTTCTACGGGGGCCTGCGCAAACCAGCGCGGGCCCTTTGATTTGTCGGCGAAAAAATCCATAGCTTCACTGCCAACGCCGCTTGGCTACCCAGAACGCAAGTTTCTGTTGTATTTCTGCGGATAATTCGGTGACAATGGCAGCGCTTTCGATACTTTCATGTGCGTCGTTCTCGATGCCGGTTGTTGGAGACGGGCAGCAGCGGTGCAAAACGGAGGCTTGGGTGAAGCAGAATCGCAGAGAGTTTCTGAAACTGACGGGCGTTGCCACCATAGCGGCTACCGGCGGATTGGGCGTGGCACAGGCGGAGGTGAAGCCTGCGGCCAATAATCGGCGGGGCATGGCGCGCGGCCTGACATTGTTGACCATGCGGCGCAACGGTGAATATCGGCTCGGCGTAAAGACCAACAAGGGCATCCTGGACGTGAAGGAAGCAGCTGGCGGGTTGAAGATGGGCGCTCCGGCCACCATGGACGAGCTGCTGCAAAACGAAGATGGCCCGAGGCTGAACGCACTGGTCGATGCCGCGCTGAAGTCCAACGCGGTCGCGCATACCTTCCTGAAAGAGGAAGCTGTCGAGTACGGACCGGTTGTTGTCCAGCCGGAAAAGATTATTGGCGTCGGGATCAACTCTCGGAGGCATGCCAAGGACGTGAATCTGCCGATTCAGAAGAGGAGGCGAGGAACGTCAGCGAGACGGATGCGCTCTCGTACGTGGCAGGCTACTGTACCGGCAACGACTTCTCGGCGAGAGACTTGCAGTTCGATGTTTGCCTGATGCTGGGAAAGACGCTCAATGAATTCGCTCCCCTCGGCCCATACTTTGTCACCGCCGATCAGGTAGATCCCGACAACCTCAAGATCGAATGCCGCGTGAATGGTGAGACGCGCCAGTCGTCTAACACAAACGATATGATTTACGGTTCGCGTCAGCTTGTCAGCTACATCTCACGTTATGTTACGCTCAGGCCAGGCGACATAATATTTACCGGCACGCCGGAGGGCGTGATCCTCGGCCGTCCCAAAGACAAGCAGGTCTGGCTGAAGGCAGGTGACAAGCTTGCCTGCAGCGTGGAAAAGCTGGGAGAGCTGAAATTTGAATTGGTCTGACACGCAGACAATGTTGACGGCGGCAGCGCGGTCGCGAACAGCGGCTGATCATTGGGTGGATTAGAATCTATCTACTCTTATGGAGACACTCCAGATTTGGGCACAGCCATGGTGGGTCAATCTCCTGCTTCTCGTTCCCGCACTTTCGTACCTTTTCTGGCGAGACAAAGGTCTGCTGCTTAGCTGGCGAAAGCTTTTGATGCTTGCATTGTTTGGAGCATCTTTCGGCTTTGTGGAAGCCGCGGTAGTGGTTTACCTTCGTACCGCCGCCGGCGCATTTGGTCATTGCGGCAGCACAATTTCCCAACTGCGATATTCATCACCGACCTATCAGCAAGCGATATCTTCTCTGGCTCAGTTTCCCGCGGCCTTGCGCACCATTGAAGTGTTTCGCGAGGGTGCAACGATGATCATGCTTGGTTCCGTCTCGCTGCTTGCAGGTGCCAGAGCTAAGGAGCGCTGGGGTTCTTTTTTATGGACATTTGCCGTGTGGGACTTAACCTACTACGCGGGGCTGCGGGCGATTCTGCGATGGCCATCTTCACTCAAAGACTACGACGTGCTTTTCCTGATTCCGGTGCCTTGGGTAGCACAAGTATGGTACCCACTGTTGGTGAGTGCCCTGACTCTGCTCATCGTTGCCCTCTCCCGAAAAGACCTAAAGATAACTTAGCGCGGTCCAAGAATAGACAGCACCTTTCGCGAGCTGGGAAAACGGAAACCCCAGATACAATGCCGGTACACAGCCGGCCAGCTTACGCGGTCTTCACCCGCGCGTGTTCGCGGAAACCGATCAGCACCAGCATCGCACTGAGCAGGACAACTGTGCCGAGGTAGTACTGCCCGGCAGCGAGTGATCCCGTGCGCGTGGAAAGCCAGCCCACGATGCTCGGACTGGCGAAACTCGCAGCCGCGCCGATGCTGGAGATCAAGGCAATACCTGCCGCGCGTGCCGGGCCGGTCATGAAGGCTCCCGGCATCGACCAGAAGGTCGGCGCCGCGCCCAGAATACCCAGTGCGGACAGCGTAAGCATCAGAACCGAGAACACCGGACTGTGCGCGGCCAACGGCATCAGAAACCATCCCAGGCTTGCGACCATCGCCGGAACGGCAAAATGCCAGCGGCGTTCCAGCATTCGATCGGAATGCCGGGCCACGACAATCTGCGTCACTGCGCCGGCCGCATAAGGCAGGGCAGAAAGCAGCCCGATGCTCAAGATGCCTTTGACGCCGGAATTCCTGATGATTGTTGGCAACCAAAACGTCACGCCGCCAATTCCGGTAAAGACCGCGAAAGACAGGAACGCAAGCACGTAGAACCCCGGAGTGCGCAGGGCGCTGCCAATAGCACGATGCGAATGGCGGCGATCGACTGCCGCTTCCCTCTCCAAATCGTAAAGAATAATGGCCCTTTCACCTGCCGTAAGCCATGGTGCATCCTTCGGGCCATCGCTCAGGTAAAGAAAAGCGATTACCCCCAGCACGCATGCCGGCAGTCCTTCCATCAGGAACAGCCACTGCCAACCTTGCAAGCCGTGGAAACTGGAGAAGCTGTGCATCACAAAACCGGAGAGCGGACCGCCGATGATCCCCGAGAACGGAACGGACATGAAGAAGAGCGCCGTGATGCGTGCCCGTCGAGCGACCGGAACCCATTGCGTTACGTAAAACAGAATGCCGGGAAAGAACCCTGCTTCGGCCGCGCCCAGCAGCGTGCGGATGATGTAATAGTGCTGAGGCGTCCGCATAAAGGCGGTAACGGCGGAAAACAGTCCCCACAGAACCATAATCCGCACCAGCGTTTTGCGGATGCCAATTCTGTCCAGCATGATGTTGCTGGGCACCTCGCAGAGGCTATAGCCGATGTAGAAGATCCCGCTGCCCAATCCGTAGACCGCCTCGCTGAAGTGAAGATCGCGAGAAAATTGCAGCTTGGCGAACGCCACGTTAATGCGGTCGAGAAAATTGAACAGGTAGCAGAGGATCAAAAACGGAATGATCCGCCAGAAAACCTTGCTGTACGTGGCATCGGCTTCGGCATCGCGATACGGCCGTTCTTCGGCAAGTCCTGGCACGGCGGTGGAGTTCATGGGCGGCTCGCCCCTGCGGTAATGTTCGTCGCTTTCACGTCTTGTATCAAACCCGAGGCGAGCAGGGCCCGCGATACGTGCGCTCTGTGCTCGGCCGTGACTCCGACGGCCGGCGGTCGGACGCGGGAAGATGGAATTTGACCCAGTTGCACCAGCGCTTCCTTTACCGAGGCAACTTCGCTCGTCGGGCCGCTCGGCTCCTGGTTCTCGAAGACGCCGTCCATCAGCGGGATGCAAAACTCCCGGTGAATCCGGGTGGCGGCCGCGGCATCATTGTTCATGGCGGCCTGAACGAGTTCGGACCAACGCCTGGTGCCGATGACGCTGATACCGATCAGAGCGCCGTGCGTTCCATGCAGCAGCATGCCAAGCAACGGAGGCGAGTCCAGCGCCGCTAGCACGGATACCCTGTTGTGCAAAGCTTCCCAGAGCTGAACGTAACGGGTCACCGTGCCGCAAGCGGCCTTGACCGCAACCACGTTGCGCAATGCCGACGCCGCAACCAGCGCCTCGACCGAGTATGCGCAACCCGAGGAATCGGGATATTGGAAGATGATCATCGGATGATCGAGCTCGCGGTCGAGGGTCGAGAAAAACTGGTAGACGGAATCGACGTGGCGCGCCAGCCTGCGGTACGGTCTCACATCGAACGGTGGCAGCACCAGAAACGCATCGGCGCCAGCCTCTTTAGCTATGCGACCATCTCTTACCGCCTGCACCGCGCCCCTTCCTTCAATCCCGGCGATGACCAGTTGGCCGGGACGGACCACTTGCCGGGCCAACGCGATGATCTCCCTCTTCTCCTGGTCGGTGAGCTGCATAACCTCGCCGAGACCGGCGTTCACCACGATGCCGGCGACTCCCTCGACGTCAGCCGACTCGCGCAAATGGCGGCGAAGAGCGTCGAAATCGACGCTAAAATCCTCTTGAAAGGGAGTGATCGTTGCCGGGAAAAGGCCTCTCAAAATCAAGCGTTTCTGTGACGCGGTCATAACCAATAAGCTCCTTCGAAACAAGGCTTCGGGAAAGTCGTTGACACCGCTAATTCGGTCACGCGTGCGGCCACTCGGAAACCGGCATGCATTAGTGATGAACGAAGGTTCTGGGAGCAACTTACGCCCGATCATCAGCCCAGTCAAGCAAGCGGCGAAACTCGCCTGTCATTAGCACGGGCGGCATTTCTCGCCGTTTGCTGGCCTCCGGGCTAGAACTGCAATAGTCACTCTGGGCAGAATGGCTGCAATCATCGGATTCCTTTGTATAATCAGTTAAACGATCTTCCTCGTCTTCCAGTCAAGCTCCTAAGTAATCAGTTTTCCTTTGCTCGTGAAAGGAATACAATCAGCTGCTCATTCGACAACATGGGTTGGAATGTGGCGTGGTGCTTAAGAGGCGGCAAAAAATAAGCATCGGGTGAAGTGTGCCCCAGCAGGCTGCTGAAAAACTGTTCTCTGAAGTGTCATCCTGAGCGCAGCGAAGGATCTGCTGTTTGCGCATTTGAAAGCAAAGCAGATCCTTCGGCCGCGGAATCAGGTCATTGAAAGCGCACCTGCGGCGGCTTCGGGGTATTCTCACCACTCTGTTACCAATATGGCTAATTATGTAGTCCGTGGAGATTGTATGCACAAGAGCGTCAGAACAATATCTTCTTCCATTTCCATGCGCCGGGCTGTGATGGCATGTGTTCTAATTGCCGGCCTTGCGATTCCATCCAATGCGTTTGGTTCCGAAATCAAGGTGTTGTGTACTCAGGCCCTTACGGCGGCGATGGCCAAGCTGGGACCGCAATTTGAGCACGAGACCGGAAACAAACTCGTCATCATCTATGGCGGGACTGGCGGTCTTGTGAACCGCGTCAAGAGTGGCGAAGCTAGCGATGTGGTCATTGTCACGACCTCAGCGCTCGATAGTATGGTTAAGATGGGAAAAATCGTCGACCAAAGCCGCACGGCAATCGCCCAGACTGGGGTTGGGATCGCGATTCGTCGCGGTTCGCCACGACCGGACATCAGCTCAGCCGGGGCGCTCAAACAAACTCTGCTTGCCGCAAAGTCGATCGCTTACTCGAACCCCGCCGATGGCGGTACAAGCGGGATCGTTTTCGCCCAGGTTGTGGAGAAACTTGGTATTGCTGAGCAGCTCAAGCCAAAGACTACGCTGGTCCCAGGCGGCGGTTCTTCCGGAGCGCTTGCCGCTTCCGGCGAAGCTGAGATCGCGGTACAGATGATCAGCGAACTCATGCCGGTATCGGGCGTGGAAGTGGTCGGGCCACTACCTCCGGGCCTACAGACCCTGACAGTGTTCTCCGCGGGAGTTAGCGCAAGCGCAGCGACCCCGGTGGCCGCCAAACAGTTGATTCTTTTTCTGTCTTCTCCCGCCGCAGCTCCGGCACTACGAGACGCAGGATTAGATCCTGCGAAGTGATCCATAGTCCGTGACGACGCGGAATTGCGCGGGCCGCGATCGGGCACAAGGCCGGCTCCTGCGAACGAGGCACGTAACGGTTATCATGACCGACATGACATCGTCAGATCAGCCACGAATCGAAATTGAATACTGCACCCAGTGCCGGTGGCTGTTGCGAGCCGCCTGGATGGCGCAGGAGTTGCTGCTCACGTTTGAGCAGGAGATCAGCGGAGTAACCCTGATACCAGGCGCGGGGGGTATTTTCGAAATACGCGTAGGAGATACCCTGCTTTGGTCACGAAAAGATCAGGGCGGCTTTCCCGAGATCAAGGAGCTGAAGCGGTTGGTTCGCGACCACATCGCACCTGGAAAGGATCTCGGTCATATTGATCGTTGAGCCGATGCGGCCTCGGCCTGATCAAACCGGCTCGACTGATTTGAGGGGTAGGGGAATCTCACCCCCGCAACGCAAATAACAGTTCAACAACAGTTACGATCAGGATTCCCAGCGCCTGCCAATTGTGAAGCAGGTGGTAGCGGACAGGCCATGCCATCCCGACCACAGGCACCAAGATCAGCAGGTTCCCAATCACCGAGAACGCTCGTGCGAGCCCATCGCTATGCCGTGCGCGTGATACGTTGAGGAAGCCACCGACAATCATGGCCACCGCGGTTCCTGACAGCGACAACGTGAGATGACTGGACGACTGGATACGGAAGTTCGTAACCGACTGAGCTACCCCGAAGGCAATCATCAGCCAGCCAAAGATCTGGTCAAGGGCGTTCATCCTAGCTCCTGCCTCGTTAGATTAGCATTTGGCAGAACCCAAGCGGGTCGGCCCAGCAGCGTCGGTGCATCTTCACCCAAGTCCATCGAAATCGATTGCAATCGAGCTGCGCGGAGGTTGACGCCACCAGGTCCGCCGCTCCCCGTTGGCGGTAAACGTCACAGCCGATCGTTAGAAAGAATTGGCGAAACTTAGAAACTTACGGTAGTTCTGACTTCGTCGTTTCACGCCTTGTGTAGCGTAGCGCCCAGAAAACCAAAGGAATTTGCAATGGGAGCCGCAACCACTGCAGCCAGGATTTGCCCAGCCAGCCGGGAAAGGCAATGTGTGCGACCGCCATATAGATGTTGGCAGGAAACACGGCTAACAGCAGGAAGAGCAGGCCATAAGCTGCTGCGCGCCGGCAACGTCTAATAAGTAGTCCAACGCCGCCCAAGATTTCAGCGCCACCGCTGATCCGGACGAGCAACTTAGGCCATGGCAGGAAGGGCGGAACGATTCGGACGAAAGGTTCGGGAAAAAAGAAGTGAGAAAGTCCCGAGATAACGAATATGGCGGCAAGAATCAGACGACCGATCTCAGTGTTCCGGCTACTCCGCCGCTGCAATACCAATCTGCACCTCGTTCATTTCGTCAGCTCGCGGACGAATCTGACATGGCACCAGTGACACCAGACCGCTTCCAAATCAAGCAATACGAACTTGTTCTCGCGTTTGGCCTGATCAAACACAGCATCGGACCACGATTGCCACTGAATGGTGTTTATCTTTGTCTCAGCCTGCTTTGTCTCAGCTTGCGCCCAGAGCTGAACCGCCAGGAGCGCGAAAATGATAATCATCAGGGATCTTTTTCTGCGCATGCCAGCCGCCTGTATTTGAGTACGTACCAAGAGGCGTCACGGATTGGAGCGACTGCTTGCCAATGTTGTACGGCAGGCAGCTTGAGGGCACCCGCCGCCCCTCGCATCATACTTAAAATCAAACCCTGCTGTTCAGGTGAGCTGTGGTAGCAGATTCCCAGTACCGCTTTCCTCCCGGACCTGAGACAAACCTGTTGTGGTCAACGTTACAAAAGCTGCGCCCGGCGAATCCGCTGAATCTGTTTCCTCACTTGGCGGAGAAGTATGGCGATGCTGCCCACTATCAAGTCGGCTCAGCGCGTGATCGCCTGCATGCAACCGTTTACCGCATGATCCATTCCCATCGAGCGAAAGTGCAATGCGCGGCGGAAGGCCTAACCGTCATCTTTACTTGCGTCTGAAAGGGCATGCCCATTGCGCGGTCAACTTGGGCTGCCAGTTGGTCATTTCTGGCGTTTCTTGTGTCGGAAATACGCATAAGCAGATGCGCTAGCGACCAAGACCGACATCGCTCCCTGGGTCCATTCCAGGTGCGCGTGCTCGGTCGATAGGTGGATTGTCCACAGCATCGGCACCTGCCACAACTCCACCACGCGCGTGTAGAAAGCGCCCAGCATCGACATCACTTGGTTCATGTAGAAGTAGCCGGTGAGTCCGACCATCGCCACCAGAAGCATTACGCACCACATTTGCGGCGAAAGCGACTGCAGTCCAACATGCGCTCGCGGCGTAAAGACGAGGATAACTCCGCCCAGCGCGCCGCCAACCAATGCGGGAGCAATCAACCAGAACAGATGCTCGCCTTTGCGCTGTGCCATCTCCCACACCTTATATGTTGCAGCACGCGAGCCCAGTGCGATCAGCAGGAACAGAATGCCTCGCCGAGCGTTCAACACTGTGCCCGGCTCACGGCACGCCTGCACTGCAAACAGGATCAGCGCCGCGGCCAGCACCACCAATGTGCGCCGCTCATAGCTCTGCCGCTCGCCGCGAACATACGCCAATATCAAAGCATCCAGCAGCAACACCGCCTGAGTTACCCGGCCGCTCAACAGAGCAATTGCGCCGAACCAACCGACGAACGTCAACCCGCCGGTTAGCATGCGCAGCATTGCTACCCATGGAGAGCGCGGCAGCCACTCAGCCCGCACGGGTCGCACGATGATCGCCAGCAGGGCCAGCGCCAGCAGTGATCGATAGACCAGAATTGAGCCAAGTGATAGGTCGGCACGCCGCGCCAACAGCTCAATCGAGAGTGTAATCGCCACTTCCGAAGCGACCATTCCTGCGAGCGGCCCGCGGCTCCACAACGATCTGCGATTCGTCCCCAAGTCGCCATTCTAAATGGCGCGTCCATGCAAGAGCATCAGGCCCAGAGCCACAAGAAGTCCCTTCGCGTTCAGCAGTGCATCCCCTGCGTTCGTGAACCACGCAATCTTGGTTCCGGCGGCACGCCGATCAGCTCCTCAACAGTCGAGAAGCGATGGGTGCCAACTTTTCTGCTTCCGCAATCATCGTATCCAGGCTCACACGTATGCCTTCGGTCCAAAAGGTCTCTTCTGCCGGATTGATGCCAAACGGCTGAAGAAACTCGACTACGTCTTTCGTCGCTCCGGAACGGAGCAGGTCCAGATAAAGCGGTTCAAACCGACTGCCGAGGTGCGATTGCTGGGCATATAAGCTCTGCGTCAAAAGTTCGCCGAACGCATAACCGTAGACGTAAAACGGCCGATGGAAATGCGAAACGTACGCCCAGAGATGGTTGGCGTTTTCGTATGTGAACACCTCGCCCTCTTCTCCGTACAGCTCTTTTGCCGTCGCAAGCCACAATTCATTGAGCTCTTCCACCGATAGCTTCTTCGGCTCCTCCCATTTCGAATATGTCGCGTCCATGCCATGTAAGCGGCGTTCGAAATTCGAAAATCCAATCTGGCGCACCACGGTGTTCAACATCCCCTCGATCTTTTGGGTAATGAGGGCTAGGAGCGCGTGACTGTCGCCTTGATCGGCGAGATGCCTTTTCAAAAAGTTGAATGTCGTCATTTCACCGAAAACCGAAGCCGTCTCGCAATACGCAATCGGCGGCTGGGACATGAGCGGCCCCTGCGCTTCACCGGCCAGCATGCCATGAACGCCATGGCCGAGTTCATGTGCAAGCGTCATTACGTCGTGATTCGAACCGAGGTAATTCAAAAATGTGAACGATTGCGGCCGGTTTCCCGGAAGCACGCAGGAGCAATTGAAAGCCCCGCCGCGTTTGCCTTTGGTGGCAGGCACATCGATGCGTTTCGCCGAAATGAAGCCTTGGATGATGCCTGTGAGGGTAGGACTGAAGCTTTCATATGCCGCCAGCACCGTCGTCATCGCTTTCTCAAAAGGTATTACTGTCGTATCGGTGAAAGGCAGCGGCGCATTGCGATCGCTCCATTTGAGCGATTTCATGCCGAGCAATTCTGCCTTCAGTCGATAATAGCGGCGAGCCAGGGGCCCTGCTACATTCTTCACGGCGTCGTGCAGCGCGTCGACCACCACGTCGGGAATGCGATTCTCTTTGTTCCTCGCCTCCATCGGATTGCAGTAGTGACGTTCCTTGCGCTCAACCGCTCCTTCGCCCACAATGACATAAAGCGTCTGCGCTGAGTACTTGCCGAAATACCCTCCCAGGCCATCGTTGATCGCTTTTTGTACTTCCGCGCGTACTGCGGCATCTTTCGAATTTCCGAGGATGTCGAGCATCTCGGTCAGGTTTTTCGTCTCGCCTTTATGGTCGAACCTAAGATCCGCCTCGCATTCGTCAAAAAACTCATCCCATGAACCCGGGCCGAACGGAGAACGCTTCGTAAGCGCCGCTTCCACCGGTTCACTCAAAAGGTGCGGCTTGAAAATCCGCCGATGCTCGATCCACGGTCGATGCCTCCTCACTACTTCGTCGCTCGCATACCATCTCTCCAGTACGGCATCATCCAGCGCCACCAGTTCCAATTCGAAGAACGTCAAGTATTCGCCCTGGACTTGGCTCATGGTCTGTTGCACGTAAGCCACCTTGGCCTTAACCGCTTCATTCGTTACGTCCAGGCTTTGAAGGAGAGAAAGGTAGACCATTACCTTTTCTCCAAGCATCTCAAGTTCCGAGTAGTCAGTAATCGCCCTGCCAAGCGTATCGGCGAGCTTCCCTTTGTAATCCGCGTTGAATTCTTCCGCGTGCTTTGCGAACTCCGCAATATCGAGATCCATGTGCGGGTCATCAATGCCGGAGTAGAGTGAGCTTAAATCCCAGCGAACGTTGCCATCGTCAGTATGCATAGTTGTGAAGTCAGAGTACGGTTCGGATTTTCAGATAGGTTCGGCGCTTGGACAACCGGGTCCCCCAAAAAGTGTAGCAAAATTGCAATGTTCCGGCGATTCCGTAACCGAGGGCGAGCACCGGGTGGCGTCTCTCGGCAAGCCCGACGATGTTGAACAAAAGCTCTTCGATGTGGAGTCGCGGCAATTCGAACAGGTACAGCGGGCGTGGGGGCCCGCTTGATCAGTGTTTTAGCGGTTTTCACACAGTCGCTACCGAGAGGTGAAATTTAAGGTTAAATAGCGGATTTGTGAACCTTGTTCGAGACGGACAGAGCAAGACGACCAGGGCAGGTCGTCATCTGACTACCCGCCAGTCTTCACGACGAACTTTCCACTCAGTAGTCAACATGGCGGCCGTCAGTGCCCCGGCGATGATGCCGACATCGATCAGGCTATGCATGTCGAGCAAGATTGGCTTTACAGGATAAGCAGTAAATGGACTTGCCGTCTTCAGTCCCAGGTGCGTGTAGAGATTCGCGCCCCACATCGATATCTGCGGAAAGACACCAAGTGCAAGGGCATACATGAACATAAACACATTTGTGACAACGAGGGCGATTGCTCCTACGCCCGTGGGCCACGGTTTACACAAAGCTGCATATCTTCCGGCAGAACATTTGGCTTCAGCACTGCGTTGCATAACGTGCCTCCTGCCGCGTTGTGCCACGGCAAGGTAAACTCGGTCGTCGTGGCGCTCCGGAAATCTTGGATCGGTGCAGGCGGAATCCGTTCCAGATGAGAGCGCCTGTAAACTTGTGCAGGAATTGGGTAACGACGAACTGGCGTCAGGAGTCAGCGTCAGGTGAAGCCGCGTTGGGTGTAAATCCGCATGTGTAAAGCTTTTATGTCGGCTGCGCAGCATTATACGGGGCGGGGCCGCGATAGTACACGAATAATGATCCCCAGAGCGGCGTTTCACGGCTTTATCTTGCTGGACGAAATTGATCATGCCGCCCGCGACCGCTTTAGCCGATGGGAATTGCCTAGGCTGGCGATGATTCCGATATCAGCTCAATTATGTTGGTTCAAGTTGAGCTGACGCTATCCTCATCTATTTCGTTCCTCTTCATCACCGATCTCCCGATAATTGTCTGAATGACACCAGCTCCATTTTTTCGTCAGGATTATGATTCTCTAGTCTGATTGCACTAAGTCGGTCCTGCGCAATGCTGGGCCCTGCTGTGGTCAACGGGGGTAGGGTTTGAGATAAGTCCCGTTCGAGTATTGAACAGCGAGAGTAAACGACGTGGAATATGCGCGAAGTACGATTTTTGTCACGGGGGTGGCAAAAATTGCCAAAGATGATCCCATCGCCAGCTCTAACCAAGTCTTTTTTGTGAGTCTGGTTGTCGATGAAGAAACGGAACTTGTTGTAGATGCGACCTGCAACACCGTCAGGAAAATGACAAAGAACTTTATTCGGTCACTGCTGGTTGGAAAGAACCTAGCGACCGGAGTCGATGAAATGGTGCAGGAGATCCATCAGCGGTTTTTCGGCTTGGTGCAAAAGACGTTGATTGTTGCTTTAAAGGACGCGCATAATCGATTCATGGTCTTGAGAAAAGACAAATATCTTGGATCTGCGAATAGTTCTTGACTCGCCCTGTGACGCGTGATAACTATGCGATTGTTGAATTAGTTTTGTTCTTATTTATCGGTATTTGAAGCATTCCTTCACTGACCGAGATAGGTAAGACCAATGCTTGCGTGAGTTGCGCCGCAAGAATTGGTCTTTTTTGTTGGGCGGGTTGTGACGTAATCGCGCAACGACGCTTTTTTCTTAATGGTTGCTAAGCCACCGTGGCTAACTGTGGGTGAGGGTATCTGCATGAAAAACAAGTCTCTGATCGGCGCAGCAATATTGTTCACAATCGCCAGCGTTATGTGGTTATTGAATCAGCACTCGTCTGGTATGGTGGCTCCTCACCTTGTGCAGGTGATCCGCTGGGCGGGAATAGCCGCTCTTTGTTTGTACGGTATTGAAAAGCGCTCGGGAACCACCTGGATCTTCATCGCCATGCTGATCGGGGCCTGCATGGGCCATGACTGGCCTGGGGTTGGGCCGGGCTGCCGGACAGTAAGTTTGATCTTTCTCCGGTTGGTCAAGACCCTCATCGCGCCACTGATATTCGCCATGGTGGTCCAAGGCATTGCGCAGCATTCAGACATCAAGAAAACTGGCCGTATGGGACTGAAGGCCATCATCTACTTCGAAATTATCAGCACCATCGCGATTATTATTGGCCTTATCGCAGTCCAAATCAGCAAGCCAGGGGTTGGCCTCCACCTTCCAGCGGAGGCATCTCAGGTCCAGGTAGCGAAGCTGACCGCGTCCAGCGCAATCCTGAACGTGTTTCCCGAGAACATAGGGAAGGCGGTTGCTGAAGGACAGACCTTGCAGATCCTGGTGTTCAGCCTGTTGTTCGGAATCGGCTTGGCGATGGCGCCTGAAGAGAAGCGGACGCTTCTCCTTAAGTTCTGCGACGGCCTTGCGGCCACGATGTTCAAGGTGACAAACATTGTGATGATGTTTGCTCC
>JBEKQP010000124.1:0-12551 GCA_049519595.1 Candidatus Korobacteraceae bacterium
GCTGTTCCCTTATTACTCTATCCATGGCGGGAGAGTGCCGGAGCGCTACCAGGCCGAGATCCGCCAGAAGGCTATCCAGCAGCTCATCGAGGATGAACTTATCTATCAGGCCGCCAAGCATCGAGGCATGACAGTTCCGCAGGCGACTATGCAGAGTGTCCTGCGTCAGGCTCGAGACCGCTTTCCCAGCCGTAAGGCGTACGAGGAGTATGCCAAGGCGCAGTACGGTTCGGTGGAGAATTTCGAGGGCCGGCTTCGTCGCGCGGTGTTGATTGCCGACTACCGGCATCGTGAAATCGACCTGAAAGCAAAATTTACAGATGCGCAGGTACGCGAAGTTTACGAAAGGAACAAGAAGAGCTTCATGCGGCCGGAGAGCGTGTGGCTGCAAACGATCACAGTGAACCTGCCGCCCAACCCAAGCGCGGAGCAGCGCGAGTTGGTACGCAAGCGCATGGCCGAAATAGAAGTACAGGTGAAGGCCACGAAAAGTTATGAAGCTTTCGGAGTGCTGGCAGAGAAGGTGTCGGAAGACGATTATCGGGTGATGATGGGTGACCGCAAGTGGGCTCATCTGGTGGCTCTGCCAAAAGAAATCGGCCAGGCAGTCGCTCCCTTGCAGGCGGGCCAGACGAGCGGCATCGTCGAAACACCTGAGGGGCTGACCATCCTCCGAGTTAACGAACGGCGGTCGCAGAAACAGATGGAGTTCAGTGAGGTTCGCGACCAGTTGCGGCAGCAGTTGGAAGGAGCGGCCCGTACGCAAAAGACAGAGCTCCTGCAGCAGAATCTACGGAAGGGCGCACGAGTCGAGGTGCAATGAAAGGTTTCCGCCGCATGTTGCGGTGCTGGTGCGTCCTGGCAGCAGGGGCATGGGGGCTGGTGGCAGCAGCGCAAATACAACCCATCCCTGGGATGCCCATGAGCATGGACGGAGCCGGCAGCGTCGGCTACGCGGGCGGCGGAGGGTCCGGCACCGAATCGAACAGCATCAATCTAGGCGGCGACGCCAATTTGAACGGCTCTTATCATGACCCTCGGTTTCTAACATTCAACGTCGCGCCGAGGTACATGTGGAACAACTTTGGAGGCCAGAACGCCGCTGCTTCTTCGCTAACAAACGACGGATTGACCAGCAGCCTCCGCTTTCTCTCCGGCGGTAACATGCCTCTGACGTTCCAATACAACCTTTCCAATGTCACGAGTTCGACACTATCCGGGGGCACTGTACCGCTGACCGTATCTTCAAGGGGAATCTCCAACGATTACAGCGTCAATTGGTCGCCACATTTTGCACGCTTGCCGTCGCTTTCGCTGAACTATGCCTGGGGTTCGTCGAATAGCACCACCAACGGTGAGCAGAGCGCGGACTTTGTAAATACCCACTCGATTTTCACTGCAATCAGCACCTATAAGCTGCTGGGCTTCTACCTGACGGGGTTTTATTCGCGAGGCGAAACCGAGTCGCGGACGCCGGATCTGTTGAACCTGGGCGTCCCACAAAATACAGGAGAAACCAACCAGCAGTCAGAGGGATTTGGGGTGAGCCGCGCCTTGCCCGTTGTGCGCGGACAAACCAGTTTTAGCTATGAACACAGTGACAGTGAGACCAGTACGCTAGGTACCCCGCAGGGAGAGAATTTTCAGACTATGTCTGCCACCTTTTCGACGAGCCCGCTCCCCCGGCTGCAAATGGGTTTCGGCGCGGCCTACTCGTCCAATTATGGTGCGCAGTTATTGACGGAGTTGCTAACTCAACCAGCGGGTACGACACCGGCGCAGACTTTCATCGGGACGGGCCGCGACACGAACTACGACGCCAGTGCCACCTATCAGATACGCAAAGGCTTTTACTTCGTGTCGACCGCACAGCAGGAGAACTCGAACCAGCCAGGAGAAGAACAGCTCACAATTGACCAAGTGACGGCGGGACTTTCCTATACCCACGCGTTATTTCGGGGCATGTTATCGGTCTCCTACACACCCGGTATCCAGGAAGTGAGTGTTAGCGTGCCAGGGGAGAGCGCGTCCGAGCGATCTCTGCTGCAGATGGCGACGGCAGCCTACCAACGCAGGGTAGGGCGCTGGCAAACGCAAGAATCTTTCCAGTATTCCCACTCAGGTTTCACGCAAAGCCTGACGATTCCGGTTGTGGCCGAATCTATTGCGGGCTCGGCAAGAGCCAGCACCCGTTTGAAATACCGCTGGAATTTCAGTGTGGGTGGGTCGCTGATTGACCAGCGGGTCCCCGGAATGAACGGCACGTTCAGCAAAGAGGTTGACGTACGACTATCTACCCGCTCCTGGAGCGCCACTGGTCAATACCAGCAGAATAGCGGCTACGCGATATTGACGACGTCCGGAATTCTGAGCGTCGGTGCTGCAGCCGCCTCTACCCTTTTGGCGACGCAGTACACCGATTCGACGACGCTTGCTTGTTCGGGCAGCTATACGCGACGCCGATTGCAGTTGACAGGGACCTACGCGTGGGTAAACGTCAACTTCGATGCAGCCAGCGGACCGGTCACCAATAAGGACTCTACGTTGGACGCAAGGCTCGTGTATAAATTTCGCAAAATCGATGTGCAGGCCGGGTTTCGTCGACTGTCGCAATTTGCGGACAGCAATTCTGGCTTGAATATGGCTTCACATACCTACTGGATCAGTTTGGTCCGCCGGTTTCATGCATTCTAGAGTTCAGGCGGCGGATACGATCGTTTTGGGAAACGAGGATGTTGACTGGATGAGCCGCGATTCCAATCAGTCAATTCCGGATGCCGTTCACGGAATCGGAAGATGCAAGTTACAGGGAACCGATTCCGCCAGCGTACCAGCTCGCTTGCAAGAACTCGCTGACCAGAGCGCCATTCCGCGCAAGCCCACCAGCAATTGCGCGATCCTGCGGCTTGACGCGCCCGACAGAACTCCAGGCAAAAAGCAAGCAAGAAGATCGTCGGTTGCAGTAAGCATAGCAGGGGCTGCCCTCAGCTTGGTACTGCTAGTGAATGGCGCGTTTCTGTTTGCCGGCGATAAGCGTACAGAACCGCCTGCTGTCGCGCCGCCCCTTCTTGTGCTGGAGGGTGGCCGGAGTTTGCACTACGTGCGCACATTTTCGTCCGAAACGGAGGTAAAAACGAAACGGTCTTTGTGGAGCCGAGTGCTCAATTTAGTCGCCGGTGCGCCCGACATCCACCGTATGGTGCGCCCCTATGATGTTGCGACCGATTCCCAAGGGCGGATCATCGTGACCGACCCGGGCGCAGCGCTGGTTCATATTTTCGACTTCGAGAAGCAGAAATACCACAAGCTGGAAGGCGGCAAACAGAATTTCAAGTCGCCCATCGGTATTGCCGTCGATGGTAACGACAACATCTACGTTGCGGATTCTGAACTAGGGAAAATCCTGGTTTTTGATAGCCGCGGTAAATTTCGACACTACATTGGTGACTTGAAGGGCGAGGGATATTTCAAGCGGCCGACCGGGCTTGCAATCGACCCCGTGCAACACCGGTTGTATGTGACGGATACCTTAAGGGACGCGGTGTATACGACAGATCTGGACGGAAGCATTCTGGGACATTTCGGGAAACGCGGCGACGCTCCGGGGGAGTTTAACTATCCCACCGAAATCCTTGTCCACGCTGATGAGCTGATTGTCGTGGACGCGATGAATTTTCGCGTGCAGATTTTTGATCGCAAGGGTGGATTTCGTAGCCAATTCGGCCAAATGGGGGAAGTGACGGGAACGATGTTCCGCAGCAAGGGGCTGGCAATCGACAGTGAGGGCGACTTCTACATCGCCGATGCTCTTTTGGACGTGGTCCAGGTTTTCGACCGACGGGGAGAGCTGCTCTACTTCTTTGGGCAACCTGGAACAAGCGTGGCAGAATTTCAGCTTCCGTCAGGCGTGTGCATTGACCGGCACGACAAAATCTACGTGGTAGATTCCTTTAACCGCAGGGTTGAAGTATTCCAGTATGTCGCTGCGACTCCTGCGGCGCAACCGCACACGCACGTAATCGATGATGATAGAGAGCTCTCACAGTGTATAGCTGAAGTCCATGGACACTGTCACTCCGGGGGCGGACCCGGAACGGCCATTGGAGGGATTTGATGAGTAGTTTGTTTAGGCCTTTGATTCTGGCGTTGCTAATGGCAACCGTTGCAAATGCGCCGGCACAACAACGGCCAGTGGTTGAGCCAGCACGCCAAGCGCTTGATCAGTCACTGCATAATCTTTCTCCCACCAACAAGAACACCGAGACTTGCATCTATTGCCATACTCCACATCAAGCCGCGCCGGTGAAGGGCCTAAAAGGCCTGTGGAACCACCAGCTTTCCAGTGCCAAGTATCAGTTTTACAGCAGCAGCACTTACAAAGAGGGCACACCGGTATTGTCTCCATCCTCTCCAAGCCGGCTTTGCCTTAGTTGCCACGACGGAACTGTAGCACTTGGCTCAACCTACAATCAGAAGACTTCGCAGGCGACTGCCCGCTCCTTGTCATCCGCCGGCAACATGGGCACCGATCTTAGCAAGACTCACCCGTTTAGTTTCAACACATGGGTCAAGGACAACACTCTGTTGGATATGCTATTCTCAACGACGCCGCGCGCAACCGCTAACGCAAGCGTTAAGTTGCCCAATGGTATCCTCGAGTGCACCACCTGTCACGAACCACATATACAGAATATCGACCCCAAGCGCCCGAACATGTTCTTGGTGGTGAACAACGCTAATGGCAAGTTATGCCAAGCTTGCCACGACGTGTATAAACCTTCTCCCAACGTGCTTAGCGGCTGGACAACGGATGCGCATGCTGTCAGTGCTAGCTCACAAGGCACCACCGCGACCGGCTACAGTTCAATTGCTCAGGGAGCATGCATGAATTGCCACACGCCGCACGGCAGCGGGTCAGCAAGGCTGTTGCGCGGAGCCGATGAGTATGCATGCTACAGTTGCCATGCCAACAGTTCTTCACAGTCTCGCTGGGCACAAGTCTGGGTTGGATACGACGATCCCGCCAAGTATTCGCATCCTTTGCCGATGACGGGGCATGATCCCAATGAAGATCTCAGCCTTGTGTCGACCCCGCGCCATGTCAAATGCTGGGACTGCCACAATCCCCACTCGAGTAAGCCGAGCAGCGCTTCGAAAGCTCCGCTGCAGGCCTCACTGTACCAAGCCACAGGAGTTGATAAAGACGGCAATAAAGTCACGCCTGCTAATCATAGTTATGAAGTTTGTTTCAAATGCCACGCAGACACTCCCAACAAGCCAGAATCGACGCCCGGTTACACCAAATTCGGGTACACCCCGACACGCCAAGTCGATGCGCATAACGTACGCCTGGATTTTATTTCGACTTCCGCCCGCCACAACGTAGTCCTGCCCCGTGCGGGAAGGACCTTTCCTGACTACCGCTCGTCGACACTGAAACTTGACGGAACTGTCGGACGATCATTAACGAGTGGTTACTTATATTGTGAGGATTGCCACAACAACAATAATGCGCAAGCATCGGGCGGAACCGGTCCCAACGGGCCTCACATCAGCGCCTACGAACATCTACTTGAACGCAGATACGATATGAATAGTCCTGCCGCTTCGGCAGTGATGCCGGTCATATCACTTAGCGTTCCAAGTAATGGCGGGGATCCTCTTAACGGACCTTTTGCCCTCTGCAACAAGTGTCACAACATACAAATGTTGTTGACGACGGGCGATACGGGATTTCGTCACCACGCGTCACACACTGTAGCCGCAGGAATTTCCTGCGCTGTCTGCCATGCTCCTCATGGAGTACAGGGTGGTGATGCGGTTCATCATCGCGGCTCGATTAACCTGGATCTCGCTATGGCAGGTCCGGATCCAACCACTGGACGTTTGGAGATCAACACGGCAACCCGGACGTGCTATGTCTCGTGTCATTTCAGCAATGCGCCCGCTACCGTGCACAGCGGGACCAAATACTAGCGACTTTTGCGGCAGCTTTACGCTTTTGGGTTTTTTGACGTATTCGCTTCGACAGCATCGACTTCGCAACCCCGATCCAGGACCTCTGGGAGACACCTTCTTCGAGGCCAAGCTTCGCGCTATGCTGTATCCTTACTCGGATTGTTGATACACCACCTTGCCCCCGACCATGGTTAAAATCACTTTTTGGTTCTTGATCTGGTCTGCCGGGATGCTGAACAGATCCGCTGAGAGCACCACCATATCGGCAAGCTTTTCCGGCGCAATCGTCCCTTTGACCTTTTCCTGAAACTCGGCGTACGCGCTCCCTTGCGTATACGCGCGCAGCGCCTCCTCCAGCGTCACCCGCTGCTCGGGAATCCAGCCTTCAGGGTGCTTATTATCGAGAGTCTGCCGCGTCACAGCAGCACAAACGCCAAGCAGTGGGTTGAGCGGTGCGATCGGCCAATCTGTGCCGAACGCCAATGGAACGCCAGCCGTAAGCATCGACCGCCAAGCAAAGCTCGTACGACTGCGTTCGAGACCAATTCGATCCCGTAACCATCGCCCATCGTCTATCGCATGATACGGCTGCATCGAAGCAATCACGCCGAGTTTTGCGAATTTCGCGAAATCTCTCGGGCGCACGTGCTGTGCGTGTTCTACGCGAAACCTGCGGGCTGTGGCAGTCGGGCCGCCCACTCGTTCATAGATCTCGAGTATTTCCGTGTTGGCGCGGTCCCCAATAGCGTGGACCGCAATCTGAAGACCGGCAGCATCCGCACTCTTTACCATCGATTCCATTTCGCAAGGGCGCTGGCGAGGCGTGCCAAAGTTTCCTGGCTGATCGGTGTAATCCTCGTGGAACCAACTGGTGCGCGAGCCGGTCGAGCCATCGGCGAAGCCTTTTACAGCTCCAACCCGCAGAAAATCGTTGCCTGAATCACAGAGAGCCTTCGCTCGTACTGACTGTTCCCATTGCTCGATCGGGCTAAGTACGTAGAAGCGGCACGTCAGCCAGCCTTCCGACTCCGCACGACTCAGCAGTTGGATCAAGTCGAATAAGCTGTCGTTAGGGCTCCAAAATCGGCTTAGATACATATCATGTATCGATGTAACTCCAAATCGCCGAGCTTCGGCTAGCCCAGCCCTTAGAGCCGCCTCGAATTCATTCCAACTCGGACGTGGAACTATTCTCTCGATGCCGGCCACCGCTGTGTCCTTCAGCACGCCCGTCGGCTCTCCCGTATTGCTATCGCGGACAATGACACCACCGGGTGGGTCAGGCGTATGCTTTGTAATTCCTGCCAGCTTAAGAGCCAGCGAATTCGCCAAGAACTCATGCCCGTCGTAGCGTTCGACGCATACCGGGATATCGGGGGTGACGGAATCAATCATCCATCGCGTAGGAAGCCGGGAACCGGGCCAATTAGTTTCGTCCCAGGTTCCGCCCAGAATCCACGTCCCTGGTTCGAGTGTTCTCGCTTTCTGAGCGATACGATGAGTGAATTCAGCCTCATCAGGTGAATCCTTCAAGTACACCTGAGACATCCGCAAGCTACCAAAGATGAAGTGGACATGGCTGTCAATGAACCCCGGCATAGCCATGCGTCCCTGCAGATCGATTACCTTTGTATTCCGACCGGTATATGTCCTGATCTGTTCGTTCGAACCAACTGCCAGAAACCTTCCGTTCGCCACGGCAACTGCTTCTGCGAATGTGGCGGGAGTAAGCTTGGCACCGGGAGGCGGAAGAGGCTGTCCCGTCCAGATCTTTCCGTTAAACACGATAAGCTCAGCCTCTGCCATAGCGTCTTCTCCCATGCTCAGTTCTCATGCCGCGGTTCATGCCAGTCTTCTAGCGGCCCAGAGTCCCCATCCCAGCTTACCGCAAAGATTGAACTCCATACTCCGACAAAAACGAGAATTCCCACGAACAGCAGATCACAGATCGAACTCTTCAATAGCTCAACGACCCAAAAGAATACCCACTAGTGACAGGGCAGCGACGGTAGCTGGCGAAGAGCTTAGGGTAGAGCGTTGTACACTGTTATGGTGGCGCAGCGAGCTCGTGAGGCGGGGTCAAAGAACTCGTGGCACCTGTTCGGAATGACTGATCGACCTGCAATGCCTCTGATACGTGTGGTATTAGGGGTTAGGCGAGCTGTTCTGCTTGTGACGGGAGAAGCCGTTTGTTTCTGAGGATCATTCTTCTTATCTGGACCGGGCTGCACGTCTATGTCTTCTATCGTCTGTCGTCGATACCGATCATCGTCCAACATGTCCCCAATTGGCTTCTAGTCGTCGTGGCCGCCATTCTGTGGATGAGCTACATGCTCGCGCGGTTTCTGGATCGCTCTGGACTCGGCACCGTAGCTCGACCACTTGAGATTGTGGGTGCAAATTGGATTGGAATTCTGTTTCTCATCTTCGTCGGCCTCTTAGTAGCTGACATCGCCACCGGCTTCGGCTTGCTTTTTCCCCGCATCGCCCCGACGCTTCGCAGTTGGGCACTGCTGGCCAGTCTTGTGCTTTGCGTGATTGGCACCGTGCAGGCGAGGCGAGCTCCGGCAATACGCAACTACGAAGTGCAACTTGCGAATCTGCCGCCGGAGAGCAACGGTACGGTGCTGGTGCTTGCTACCGACCTGCACCTCGGTGCCTTGCTCGGTGAGCGTTGGCTGGCTGGGCGGGTTGCCCAAATCCAGGCAGAACGGCCAGACTTGGTCATTTTCGGTGGCGACATTCTGGAGGGCCATCATGAAGCCCACCGGAAATTCCTGCCGCTCCTGCGCCGTATCTCGCCTCCTCTGGGTCTATGGGCGGTCACCGGTAATCATGAGTTCTATGGTGGATTTGAAACCAGCGTACGACTGCTCGAAGACGCTGGCTTCCGCGTTCTTCGCGACCAATGGGCCGAGGTGCGCCCCGGCCTGCTGATTGCGGGCGTCGATGATCTTACCGCGCGCCGCCGATTTGGGCAGGACGGCAACTTCGTAGAGCAGGCGCTCGCAGGCCGTCCAGCGAACGCCGCCACCATTTTCGTTTCGCACACGCCGTGGGAAGCAGAGCGAGCAGCACGGGCCGGAGCCGGGCTGATGCTCTGCGGACACACCCACAACGGCCAGATCTGGCCTTTTACTTACATCGTACGGCTCATCCACCCGCTGCTCGGCGGAAGGTACGAGGTGAACGGCATGCCAGTCATTGTCTGTCGTGGGACGGGTACTTGGGGACCTCGGCTGCGCCTCTGGCGGCGCAGCGAGATTGTTCGCGTTACTCTTCGTAGCCCGGTGGCGTCGTCATCGACTCGATAGACTTGGTTGGGCCGAACGCGCGTTCTCCTTCGAATCCCGTAGTATTCGACTTCCGTAAGACGCAGATTCGCAATCGAGCTGCGCTACAAGTGAAGCAGTTGGAACTACACGAACTGCTCTCGGTTGACAAACCCGACCGGAGTACAATTGACTTGGCGGCGAGCCGAATCGTGAACTTCTCGAATTATTTCTCAGCCTTAAAGAGCGAAATGAGACACCTCAAGTGCCTCGGTATGGTGGTGCTACTCGCCATCCTGATCGCCGTGCCCGCCGCCGCCAAAGACAAAGCCAAGGCATTGTTTCAAAAAGGAGAGGACGCCGAAATTCGCCAGAATTACGAAGCGGCGTACGACTATTTCCAGCAAGCTTATGATCTGAAGCCCCAGGACCTGCGCTATCGCCTCGCGTATATGCGCACGAGGTTCCTGGCGGCAGCCGCGCATCTACGGCGCGGCCAATTGCTGCGCGATGATGGAAAGCTTCAGGATGCTCTGGCCGAGTTTCAGGCCGCAAAGCAGGTTGACTCCGCGCAGCCCATCATCGATGAGGAGATCCGGCGGACCCGGGCTTTAATCGAGCGTCTAGGCCAGGCTCCAGGCCAAGCACCGCAGAAGCCTTCTGCTGACCGGTGATGGAGCGCGGCCAGCGTTTGAAAAAACTTCAAGGGATCCCTTCAGACATGGTGCGCAAGATATACCAGCAGAGCGAAGACGACGACAGGGACCAAAGCCAACATCACTAAGGAAAGAACTTTCTTCCCCCACGGCGTACGCCGCTGTTTCCACTCGCGTAGTTCGTTGCGTGGTTCCACTCTCACCTGATCCTGATGTCCTAGTTCCCAGGCGATCTCACGGGCAGTTGCGTAGCGATTCTTGAAATCGCGTTCCAGAGCACGATAGATGATCTCTTGTAGCTGAGGGGAGACTGACGGCTCAATTTCGCACGGCGGTACAGGATTGTTAACCAAGCGGTCATTCATGATGGCAAATGCATTGGAGCCTTCAAATGGCACTTTGCCAGTCACCATCTCATACAACATTACGCCAATCGCATAGATGTCGCTCCCGGTGTCAGCGTGTTTGCCGGTGACCTGTTCGGGGGAGATATAGTCAGGAGTCCCCATCGTATGCGGGCTCTTGGCGAACCCCTGCCGCCTCGATGCACAGTCGGCAGCAATACCGAAGTCGATGAGCTTAATGTTATCTTCGGTATCGATCATGACGTTTTCCGGCTTCAAATCGCAATGCACTACGCCTTTGCGGTGGATGTAGTCAAGCGCATCGCAAATCCGTAACGTGATCCGAATCGCTCGCTCGGTCGATAGCTTGTGTTGCTGGTTGAGAACTTGACGCAGCGACCGTCCCTCGACCCACTCCATCACCATGTATTGCCGACTACGACCATCGCTGCTGAAGACCTTCATAACACCTGGATGATCCAGCTTTAGTCCGATCTCCTCTTCGCACTGAAAGAGTTCGAAAAAGCCCGGACGGCTTTCCATCTCCACGTGTGGCACCTTGATGGCGACCTGACGGCCGGTCAGCAAATCCTGGCCCCGGAAAACCGAGGCCATGCCGCTGCGCGCGGCTACACCTTCAATGTAGTAATGGTCGAGTTGCTCGCCAGTTTGGACTGACCCCATTAAAAGCACCTGACTGCCAACGGCGAGCCATAGTACGAAGCTGCTGAGTTGACGTCGGACTCTTCAGCTGCCCAACCGAAGGGGGACTCGCGCCGGAAATGCCGGCGACATTCTACTTGTGCAATATTCGATACTGGCCGGCCTAAAGACCGAGTAAAAGGGTCATAAAAGGTTTCTAAACAGGGCAGAACAGCTGACGGAATCTCCGATGGGCTCCCACTCCTGCCGATTTGAACGCAAACTCGCCTCGTTCAATCTCGCCTCTTGAGGCCCGGGTGGACGAGCGACGGCCGTGCGATTCGCCGGGGGTTACCAAGTCAGCAACTCCCGTGCGGGAACTCGCATCCAGAGTCACTACGGCCCTTACTCGCAAAGTGACGGCTGGTTGGAGATTGCGCGATGGGTTCCCGCTCCTGCCGTTTTTGCCGCGGCGCGGCTTTGATGTTCTCCGTCCTGCTGTTAGGGTCGGCGCTGCCAGTTGGCGCCGTGGAACCGCCGGCGACAGCCCACTTCAGCTACGCTCAGGTTATCTTGGGTGGCAGCCCCAGCGCTGGCCTTCTCCTCGCCAGCACTGCGTTGCGCGTTGCGGTGGACGGGAGCGGGAACGTCTTCGTCGCCGATCCCAATGACAGTGCGGTGAAAGAGATTCCATCCGGCTGCCTTACCTCCAGTTGCGTCCAGACATTGGGCGGCGGTTTCAGCGCTCCTTTTGGGGTTGCGGTGGACGGGAGCGGCAACGTCTTTGTCGCCGATACCAGCAACAACGCAGTGAAAGAGATTCCGCCCGGCTGTACTGCTTCAAGTTGCGTAATCACGTTGGCCGCAGCCTACACATCAGGCGGCGGTTTCAGCGCTCCTTCTGGGGTTGCGGTGGACGGAAGCGGCAACGTCTTTGTCGCCGACAACGGCAACAGTGCAGTGAAAGAAATTCTGGCGGCGGGTGGCTACACCACGGTCAACACCTTGGCCGGCGGCTTCAGCTATCCCGAAGACGTTGCGGTGGACGGGAGTGGGAACCTCTTTGTCGCCGATACCGGCAACCATGCGGTGGAAGAGATTGTGACGGCGGGCGGCTACACTACGGTCAACGCCTTGGCCAGCGGTTTCAACTTTCCCCGAGGGGTCGCGGTGGACGGGAGCGGGAACGTATTTGTCGCCGATGACGGCAACAATTCGGTGGAAGAGATACTGGCGGCAGGCGGCTACACCATGGTCAACACCTTGGCCAGCGGTTTCAACCAGCCCTATGGCGTTGCGGTGGACGGAAGCGGAAACATCTTCGTCGCCGATTCCGGCAACAACCGCGTGCTGGAGCTGGAAACGGCCGGAGCGAACTTTGGAACGGTCGCCATCGGCCAAACGAGCGCCACGATTTCGCTGGTCTTCACCATTGACAGCCGGGGAACCATGGGCAGCCCGGTCGCGCTGACCCAGGGCGCGGCGGGTCTGGACTTTGCAGTTGCTAACACGGGCACCTGCACGACGGGCGCGTACAACGCGGGCGACACCTGCACAGTGGACGTAACCTTTACGCCCAGCGTCGCGGGTCTCCGCAACGGAGCCGTGCTTCTTGAAGATCTCGACGGAAACACCATCGCCACCGGCTACGTACACGGCATCGGCTCAGGGCCGCAGAT
>JBEKQP010000125.1:0-16455 GCA_049519595.1 Candidatus Korobacteraceae bacterium
TGGCTGCGACGGCGGCGCAACTGGAAAATGCGCTGCGCATGATTATTCGTGGCAAAGATGATGTTGTCCGGCTCACCCTGGTCGCGATTCTGGCGCGCGGGCACCTGCTGCTGGAAGGCGTGCCGGGTGTAGGCAAGACCACATTGGCTCATGCGCTGGCCCGCGCCATCGATTGTGATTTCCAGCGAGTTCAGTTCACCAGCGACATGCTGCCCAGCGATGTTCTGGGCATCTCCATTTATTCGTCCCTCGAAGGGAAGTTCGAATTCAAGCCAGGGCCGATTTTTACCAACGTTCTGCTGGCTGACGAAATCAACCGCACCACGCCCAAGACGCAGTCCGCACTGCTGGAGGCAATGAACGAACGCCAGGTAACGGTCGATGGCCACTCGCATCCGCTGCCGCAGCCTTTTCTGGTAATTGCCACTCAGAATCCTGTCGAGCATCACGGCACTTATCCCCTCCCCGAGTCGCAGATGGATCGTTTCATGCTGCGGGTACGCATGACCTATCCCGAACCCGAAGGCGAGCGCGAGATTCTGCGCGGCCGGGCTGGTGCCGTTCGCCTCGATGACTTGCACCCGGTGCTGAAAGCGGAAGACATACTGGCCCTGCAAGAAGAGGTGCGGCAGGTGCAGGTCGATGACTCCCTGCTGGACTACGTGTTGCGCATCGTGCAGCGAACGCGCGAGAGCGAGCAACTGGCACTCGCGGTTTCGCCGCGCGGTTCGCTCATGCTGTTCCACGCCGCGCAGGCCATGGCCTACCTCGAGGGCCGCACCTTCTGCAAACCTGACGATTTCAAGCGGTTGGCCATTCCCGCCTTTGCTCATCGCGTCGTACTCAGCAATCGCACTGCCCTGTCCATCAAACGCTCTGAACAGGCCGAACACATTCTCCGCGATCTTATTGACAGCGTTCCGGTGCCGATTTAGAGCCGATGCTTTGTGTCCGATCCCGAACCGCCAGCCCATTTCGTGGCGTTACGCTCGCGATTCCGCTGGCGCAACTCTGACGCGACCAGTAACTGAATATTTACTCAGATTTAATGCCTAGTCGTAAAAATAGTGCGCTAGAATGGCTTTAAGGTATTCGTCTGCGGCGTGCAAGTGAGCGTCGCTCCAAGAGCGTCGCTGAAGGTGGTAGTTCTGTCGCGCTACGCTGAACGTGGGGAAGTGAGCGAAGACATCCCGCCACTCGGTCGCATTTAGGTTTCAGCAAGCATTGAGTGATAGTGTGCATTGTGCTCTCGATTTGTTCGCGGGAGCCAATGTCTGTACGAATGGAATTGCATCACAGTTTAATAGTAGGTCAATATCGCCTTAGTTAATTAATTATTTCGATAGCCACTTAAGCTACGCACGATCAGGAAGACACGTCTATTCGAGGAGTGGTACCAAAATGTTATCAAAGTGCGCTAACCCTTCCTGCTCGAATGAGTTCCATTATTTTGGCGAAGGCAAAGTATTTGAGATTCGATGGGGATCGTCCAGTGCCACCCACAGCGGCTATGGCAAGAAGCGCAAGCACACTGAACACTACTGGCTCTGCTCCAGTTGCTCCGCGACGCTGACGATCGCGATGGACTCTGCGCACAATATACTGGTCATTCCACGGCCGAACGAAGAGGCCGATCGCGCCATTGCCTGAGGGGAAGCTTCCAGAACATTAAGCAGTCGGTCGTTGCCGACAGACGTTGCCTTTGACGTTTGTTATCCGCAGTGTCATCCTGAGCGCAGCGAAGGATCTGCTGCTTCGGTCACGCCTGAAGCCCAACCTGCTGGTTGCAGCTTCCTACGCCCTGTGATGCCCGACCGGCACTTCCTCTTCGATTCGAGAAAGCGCTACCGCTGGAGAGCGACGGTATTTTCCCGAGATGCTGTTCCAGCGAATTCTGACCAAATCAAGCACCATATTCATGCCATCGGCGATTGGATTGATTTTCGAGCGTTCGTCGTGCGCCCAGGCCACGGGGATCTCTTCCGTTTTGTATCCCAACTGCCGTGCCAGAAACAGGATCTCGGGATCAAATCCCCATCGCTGGATGACTTGCCTGCCGAAAATATCGCGGGCAGCCTGCTGCGTGAGAGCTTTGAACCCGCATTGCGTATCCTCAAAGCTGAGTCCGAGGACAAGCTTTAGCGCCAGGTTGAAAGCTCTGCCAAGAACTTGGCGAGGAATCGATTGGCGCGTGGTCTGCAGATCGGGCTGGAGCCAGCGTGAGCCGATCGCGATATCGTTTCCCCGGTGAATCGAGTCAAACAGTTTCGAAGCCTCTTCAATCGGCGAGGATAGATCGGCGTCGGTGAATAGCACCACCGCGCCCTCGGCATGCATAATTCCGTTCCGCACCGAATAGCCTTTGCCGCGATTCCCGGGGTTTTCCACCAAACGGATACCAGCGCTGCCGTCGGCGTAGTCGCGAACGATCTCGGCCGTGTCGTCCCGCGATCCGTCGTTGACCACTATGATCTCGGCCTTCCAGCCTTGTTGCTGGATGTAGGCGAGGACACGATCAAGAGTGGGGATGATGCGGCCACTCTCGTTATAGGCGGGGATGACGATGCTGTAATCGGGACTTTTCATTTCGCTATTTCTAATGAGACTTGATTATAGTCGCAAACTTTCGTAACCGATCGCTCACGCTGCTTCTTGCCGTAAGTCGGGCATCGCGAAGAATTTTTCCACGATCCGCTGATCCCACAACCCCCGCTCACCCTCTTGAATCATGATTCGCTGCGAATCTTCGTGACTGTGGGCCGGTTTGTAAGGACGCGCCGTACGTAGCGCATCGTAGACATCTACAACTTGCAGAACCCGCGCCAGTATGGGGATGTCTTCCCCGCGGAGCTTGTCGGGATAGCCGGTGCCATCCCAGTGCTCATGGTGATGGCGAATAATCGGCAGCACGATTCGCAGCGAACGTAACGGCTTGCAGATATTCTCGCCGATCAGGGGGTGGCGCTTCATAATTCGCCACTCCTCAGGCGTAAGGTTCGTGCCTTTCTTGAGAATCTCGTCCGGAATCGCGATCTTTCCAAGATCGTGGAGGTATCCTCCACGCTTCAGTGCCACTTGAGAGTCCCAGTCGAGCCTCAGATGTTCGCCAAGCTGGCTGGCATAGCGAGCCAGGCGCTCGCAATGGCCTTCGGTATACGGATCACGCGACTCCACGCTCAACCCCAACGTGCAAAGCACTGCCTCGGCATTTTCAAGTTCGTCCGTATAATCCTTTATTTTCAACAAGGAGTGGACGCGCGCAAACAACTCTTCAGGAAAAACCGGCTTGTTCAGAAAATCATCCGCCCCGGCTTCGATACCGCGGATCCGGTCTTCCCGGTCGCTCAGCCCAGTTATCATCACCACCGGTATTAAACGCGTGGCATGATCTTCTTTCCATTCCCGGCATAGGTCATAGCCGGATTTGTCCGGCATAATGACATCCAGCAGCACCAAGTCCGGCGGATTCTCGCGCATCTGCGCTTCCGCCTCACTGGCAATGTTGGCGGTTATCACGTCGTAACCCCGCCGCGTTAGCAACTCCTGCATCAGCAATGTGTTGTGCTGATTGTCATCCACGACGAGGATTCGCGCTAAACGCTTGCGGGCGCCTGTATCGGCCATGCTGTAACGTTTGAGTCGTTTGTACCTCCGGAAGGTTGTACGTGGCAGCAGCTTTCCGCGCAATTACGTCTTCGGCCTTGCTCCTGCGGGGATGCCCGAAGTAGGCTGGACTCATGCGCTCTAAACTCTGCATGTTTTTGGTCCTAGCTTCGCTGGCTGGTACGGCCTTGGCTGCCAAGCCGCACGTCATCAGCTTTGGGAAAGTGCTTGCCGTCAAACTCTTCATCGGGCCGGGCGAAGATCACACCGTCTCCATGAACGTGCGCGCCCTCATGGTGGACGGTAATCCGAAGGAATTCACCACCGGCGAGTCCCATGCCGTGACTGACCGTATCTTTGTTGTCCGGCGTGCATTCCGGGTTAACGATAACCTGCCCGCCGACCAGGGAAAGGTGCCGCACTGGGTATGGCAGCGTGCCGCGTACTGCGGTGTGTCCGCTAACGGTGAAAAGCTCTATACGGTGGTTGTGCAACTTGGACTCAAGAAGGCTGTTCTGCGGCAGGAAATTGGCGCTGCCTCACAGGGCGAGGACCCGGACTCCAATTGCACGGTTCCGACTTGGGAGAGGAACCCGGCGCGTGTGACTTTCCATCCGAAGAGTGGGCAGTCGTCCAGCTTCATCGTCCACGGCCACGCCGCCGATGTCGCTCCCGGCGCCCCGGAAGAGGGCAAGTAAGCTAGACTACCCAGGTTTCAAGTCTACGCAAACGACTCACCCCGGTTAGGCGACGCCGAGACAATCTGGAGCCTTCCGTCTCATCTCTAAATAAAATGCGTGAGGCGAGTTTCAGGGGCCTTGAGGCGTGTTACATGGTGGTCCGTATTGAGCGCCCTTCTGCCCTAAGTAGCACTAAGGTGACAATTCCGGGTTTGCCGCAAACAAGGTTTCGGTGTGACCTGACAAAGATTGTTGCAGCTCTGGTTCTAGCTGCCTATAATTTGGCCGTGTTTTCAATTTGTTTCAAATCACTGGGAGGATTTCATGAAGCGATTACTCGGCGTGCTGTTGGCATTTGCTGTATCGGCTTCGCTCGCATCGTTCGCACAGACAAAGACGGACGACAAGGGTAAAGCAGCAACTACTCCAGCAGCAAAGACCGCTCCGGCAGCGACCACTCCGGCTAAGGCTGCACCGAAGACTGCGGCAACGACCGCTCCGAAGGCTGCCCCGAAGACTGCGGCGGCGACCACTCCAAAGGCTGCGCCGAAGACTGCGGCAACGACCGCCCCGAAGGCTGCCCCGAAGGCTGCCGCGAAGACTGCGGCAACGACCACTCCAAAGGCTGCGCCGAAGACCGCGGCGGCGACCACTCCGAAGCCTGCGGCGAAACCCGCAGTAGCAACCACTCCAGCGGCCGCTCCGAAGACCCCGGAAAAGAAGCAGCCGTAGGCCAGATTTAAGGCTACCGAGGTTTCATAACTTTGTTACGTTTTTTTCTGCTCTGATTTCGCCCGACATCTTTGTCGGGCGATTTCATTTTGTGCCGATTTGATTTGTGAATGGATGCGATTGCGCTTGAGTTTGCGGCGAACTGCAGGAGGAGATGTAGCCAATCTGGAATTTAAACCCATCCGTCTGGTCATCAGCTACGGGAATGCCGTCCAGTGCCTGCACTTCTTCTTCGTCAACCCGCACCCGTCGCCGCCGCGAGCGCAAGAGAGCGACCCACCAATGCGGTTGATGGGCAAAGGTGATTGCCCGAATTGGCGCTTTCGTTTATAAATCAATTAACCACGGAGATACTTTTCCACGCTAAGGCGGACATGACAGTAGAACCGCATTCCTCAAACTCGCTCCATGCCTCGAAGCCGTTATGGCGCAGGGGATACGTCCAAGTCCTGGTGGCAGCAGCGGCCGGAGCGGCGATGGGAGGTATCTGGCCGCAGGCAGGCATCGCCGCGAAACCTTTGGCCGACGGTTTCATTGCGCTGATCAAGCTGAGCATCACCCCGCTGATTTTCCTGGTGGTTGCCACTGGGGTGGCCCAGGTCGGCGACATGCGCAAGGTTGGGCGAATCGGGCTGAAGGCGCTGATTTATTTCGAGATCATTACCACCATCGCACTCCTGATGGGTGCAATCGTCGGCAATGTGGTGAACTTTGGCGCCGCCGTCCAGCGGCCTTCGGTGACGCAGGCTGCCTCGGCCGCCCGCTATTCAAGTGTCCACGCACAATCGCTGTCCGAGTTCTTGTTTGCGATGGTTCCCGAAAACCTGTTCGGCGCCTTCGTACACGACAACGTGTTGCAGGTGCTCGTCATCGCACTGATGGTCGGCGCGGCGATGGTGCGGCTCGGAGAGACGGGAGTTGCGATTCGCCGGGGAATGGAACGCTGTATAAGCCTCGTCTTCGGAGTCGTGAACATTATCGTAATGGCCGCTCCCATTGGCGCCTTCGGCGCACTGGGATTCACGGTCGGCCGCTTCGGCGTTCGCACGCTTTACGCTCTGGGCATGTTCGTGGGGACAGCATGGCTTACGCTTGCCGTGCTTATGTTTGTCGTTTTCGGTGTGGTGTGCAGACTCTGTGGCGTCCGCCTTCTTGACATCATGGGACGCCTCAAGCAAGAGCTGCTAGTGGTGATTGCCACCTCGTCTTCGGAGACGGCCATTCCGGGCATGATGCAGAAATTGCAGGCTTCCGGCGTGTCGCGCACCACCTTGGGGCTCGTCATCCCTACGGGCTATTCGTTCAACCTGGACGGCGTGGCCATAACCCTGCCCATGAGTTGCCTGTTCATCGCCCAGGTCTACGGCATTCACCTCGATCTCCGCCAGCAGATCACCATGTTCATCCTGATGCTATTCACCTCGAAGGGCGCGGCTGGCGTCACCGGAGGCGCCTTCGCCGCACTCGCCGCCACCGTGGTCGCCAGTGGGTTGCCCGCCGAAGGACTCGCTCTGCTGCTAGGCATTGACCGCTTCATGTCTCAGGGCCGCTCCATCGTCAACACGGTTGGCAACGCAGTCGCGGCGGTTGTGGTCGCCAAGTGGGACGGAGAATTTGATGCCGTGGCCTGGAAGGCATACAGGGATAACCTTGACGCTGGCACGCCCACGCAGATCGCTGCCTGTGCGGGTGCGGAAAGATAACTGTTCGAGTGTTGTCCGTCACTCAAGCTAGAACTGGCTGCATAGGTACTTCTTTGGAGGGGCGCGGCTTCAGCCGCGTCGTCCAGAGCCGGTGATGGCATGGGCTTTAGCCCTGAGGAAATTCGCCGTTCCCGCTGGCATTGGTAATGAAACAAGTTCTAACAAAAGCGGCCCGCTAATACAGGAGAAGACAAAGATGGAGAATCGATCGGCCAATCAAAATAATGACGACCGTCGACCGCGCATTGCGCTGCTGATGGGAGATTGCACCGGTATCGGCCCGGAGTTGGTCGCAAACGTACTACATGGCAAGCGCCTGAACGACATCGCGCGGCTGGTGGTGGTTGGCGATGCGCGCGTGCTTGAGCTCGGAATGCGCGACGCCGGCGTCGAGCTGCGCTGGGTAAAGGTAGCGAACACGGCGGCAATCAATTGGTCATCCGGCATGGTGCCGCTGATTGATCTCGGCAACATCGATCCTTCCAGGTTTGAGCGGGGAAAACTTTCAGCGGAGTCCGGCAAACTCACCGGAGATACGCTTGCCTATGCCATCGAGATGGCCAAGCGCAGCGAGATCGACGCCATTACCTTCGCTCCGCTGAACAAGCGTGCGATGTTCGATGGCGGCTGGCGTTTTCCTGATGAGCACAAGATGTTCGCCCACCTGCTCGGCCACGAAGGCTACTTCAGCGAAATGAACGTGCTCGACGGGCAGTGGATGTCGCGCGTGACCGGGCATATGGCACTGCGCGAAGCGCTTGACCAGATCACGCCGCAGCGCATCCGCGAAGCCATTACTCTGGCCGATACGATGATGCGCCGCGCCGGAATTGAGAACCCGCGCATCGCGGTTAATGCCCTCAACCCGCACGGTGGCGACAACGGCCTGTTCGGTCGCGAAGAGATCGAATTGATTCGTCCGGTCGTGCAGGAGATGGCGGCCCGGGGAATCAACTGCAGTGGCCCCTATCCGCCCGACACCATCTTCATCAGGACCTTCGCGGGCGAATTCGACAGCGTGGTTTCCATGTACCACGACCAGGGCCAGATCGCTACCAAGCTGCACGGATTTCATCGCGGGGTGACGATTACCGCTGGACTTGAAACTGTCTTCACCACACCGGCACACGGCACAGCGTTCGACATCGTCGGCAAAGGCGTGGCCAAGACAGGCGCGATTGAGAACGCGCTAAATCTCGCGGCCCGCCTCGCCTCCAGAGCAATCGCGAAGCCGGCCTAATCTGCTGTGCCGAAAATGCAGTGACGCTTCATCCGGGCGGGTCGCCCACTCAACGCGATTTTCGTTGAGTGGGGTACTTCAGGAAGTGAAAAACACAATGCGTCGCTGCGGTCATGCAAGCGGAAGAACTGCCCCACTCAAGCCAACAGAAGGCTTGAATGGGCCACCCACCAGAGTCAGCAATAATTATTGAAGTGTCATTCTGAGTGAGCGCAGCGAGCGAAGAATCTATGGATTTGATCCGCTTTTTGCGTGTGCTGAAAGCGAAGCAAATCCGCAGTCACGCAAAACGGGCGGAAGCCTTAACTTCCCTGCGTCTCTTCGACAGCATGTGCAATGCGGATCATGGTGTTCTCATCGAAGTGTTTGGCCATGATCTGCACACCGATGGGCAAGCCTGCGCGGGTATTGCCGCAAGGAACGGATATCCCGGGCACGCCCACCAGATTTGCGGTGACAGTAAAGATGTCGCTCAGATACATTTCGACCGGATCTTCAGTCTTCTCGCCGAGTTTGAACGCCGGCGTCGGGGTCACCGGAGTCAGGATGGCATCGACCCGGCTGAATGCCTGCTGGAAGTCGCGCGCCAGCAGAGTGCGCACGCGCTGGGCCTTGAGGTAATAGGCGTCATAGTATCCGGCGCTGAGCGCATACGTGCCGAGCATGATACGCCGCTTGACCTCAGTTCCGAAGCCTTCGTTGCGGCTGCGCCGGTACATCTCCGAAAGCGTCTGCGCGTGTTCGGTACGGTGGCCGTAGCGTACACCGTCGAAGCGCGCCAGATTCGATGAGGCTTCGGCGGTCGCCACCAGGTAGTAGGTCGGCACCGCATATTTTGTGTGCGGCAGCGAGAGGCGAACCAGCTCGCACCCGGCGGCCCGAAGCCGGTCCATCACGCGCTCAATCGCCGCTCGAATTTCGTCATCGAGACCTTTGCCGAAGTATTCCTCCGGCACACCAATTTTCAATCCCTTCACTGACTTGCCGATTTCATCAACGTAGTCCGCCACCGGCACCTCCGCCGAAGTTGAATCGAGCGGGTCGCGCCCGGCGATCACCTGCAATACACTCGCGGCGTCCTTCACCGTCTTGGTCAGCGGCCCTATGTGGTCCAGAGACGAGCCGAACGCGATCAGGCCGTAACGGGAGACGCGCCCATAAGTCGGCATCAGCCCGACCACTCCGCAGAACGCCGCCGGCTGGCGGATCGACCCGCCGGTATCTGAACCCAGCGCTGCCACCGCCATTCCCGCGGCCACGGCCGCCGCCGACCCACCCGAAGATCCGCCGGGTACACGCGTCAGATCGCGCGGATTGCGCACCGGCTTGTAGCCCGAGTTTTCGTTCGATGAACCCATGGCAAATTCATCGCAGTTCAACTTGCCCAGCATGACTGCGCCGGCGGCTTCCATCCGCGCCACTGCCGTGCAGTCGTAAGGGGCTATAAAGTTGTCCAGAATTTTCGAAGCGGCAGTTGTGCGCACTCCGCAGGTCATCAGAACATCCTTGATTCCTACCGGGACGCCGGCCAGCAGCGGCAGCGGATCGCCACGCTCCGCCATCTGGTCGATCTCGGCGGCCTTGGCCATGGCGCGTCTCTTCGAGAGCGTCAGAAACGCGCCAATCTTCTCGTCTTCTGCCGCGATCTTGCCATAGAAAGCCTCGGCCAATGCCGTGGCTGTCATCTCTTTTCGCGCCACAAGGTCGCGGGTGAAGTCAATTGTCAGGAGGTCGATATTCATTAGTTTCCGGAAGGCTCCATCCACCGCGGCAATGCGATTCAGTCGATATCGCACTCTGCGGCATGCAAGAAAACATTCTACTTTTCAATTACCTTAGGAACCTTGAAATAAACTTTGTCCGATTCAGGCGCGTTCGCCACTGCGGCCTCGTGAGACAGTCCGGGACGCGCCTCATCGGGACGCATGGCGTAGTCAAAACGGCCAACCTCAGGCACCTGCGAACCGGCAAACATGCTGACCACCTCGGCCAGCGGCGGCACGTCGGAGGTGTCGAGTTCGTTGAGCGTGTCGATGTGCTCAAGAATCGAATTCAAGTCGCGGATCATGCGGCTTTTTTCTTCGGCCGTCAGCTCCAAATTGGCCAGGTCGGCCACATACGTCACGTCGCTCTCGGTTACTTTTGTTTCCGCCATCTGCTTCCCCGCTCCGGTTCATTCGCTGGTCCGCGTTTGCGTCCCGACTTGGCAACACCGCCCCCAGGGCTATTCGTTGCACGCCCTGACGCTGCGACCACAAATTCAATTCGCTCTACCCGGGTCCTGCTGTACTGGTTCAGCTTCGCCAGGTAGCCGCCGCTCAGATCCTGAAGCTGCTCTTGCCAACTTGCATCGGGAACTTCAACGCGCAGAATGCCGCTGTCAAAGCTCACAGCCTGGGTTCGTTGGGCAACCTGCTTGCCGCAGGCAAACTGCCAAGACTCCACCGGGATTTGCTCGGCCGGCAGCCGATTGAGCACGTCGGCAACAAGTCTCTGCAATGTCGGACGAGCAGGCTCCATCTGCACACCTATGAGGCAAGGGCGATGCTCGAAAGAATGCTAGGCCGCCTTTGCCTTAAGTACCTGATTTTAGCATCTAGCGAAAGCACCGCCAGCGGCCTGCTAGGACGCTAGCGGGTATTGTCGGCGCACAAATTCCATGGCGTCGTTGCGGTCGTGCAGCCGTCCTTCCAGTTGGGCATCCTCCACTGCCGCAAGAATCTCGCTGAACAGTGGTCCTGGCTTGTAGCCCTCCGAGATCAAATCATTGCCGGTCAGCAAGGGCGCCGGAAAGACCTCATCCTCAGGCAAAGCGGCGATCTTTTCCTTGGTGTACTCGTAGAGGTCGAGCATCCCGTGGCTGCCGAGGCAGTCGATGCGGTGCAATTCCAGGTGTTCGGCAAAATCAGGCAAGCGGACGAATCGCTTGAAGGTCGACTCCTTCATCTTCTGCACATCCGCAAAGCGCATGTGGTTCGCAACCAGGGCTGCAATCTGCTCCGTATCGTGATTGCTAAAGCGAAAACGACGGCAGATCTCTTCCGCCATGCGCACGCCGATCTCGACATGGCCGTCGAAGCGTATGCGGTCGGGAGCGACCCGGAAAGTCGGCGGCTTGCCCACATCATGCAGCAACGCTCCCCAGGCGAGCGTGCGAGAACAACCCGGCGGCAGCATCTCAAGCAACAGCAGGGTGTGAATCCAAACGTCGCCCTCGGGGTGGAACTGCGGTGGCTGTTCCACCCCCTTCACTCTTGCCACTTCAGGCAGAACCTGCTCCAACAGGCCGCTTTCATCCAGCAGTTCGAAGGCGCGTTTCGCTCGTCCTTCGGTCAGCATCTTGGTCAGCTCGTCGCGGACGCGCTCTTTGCTGACTTGGCGAACTTCTTGAGCCAACGCATGGACCGCGGCAAACGTGCGCGGCTCAATCTCATATCCGAAGCGTGCCGCAAAACGAATCGCGCGCAGCAGCCGCAGCTTATCTTCCTGGAAACGGCTCGCTGCATCGCCGATTGCGCGGACAATGCCTGCCTGCAGATCTTCTTTTCCTCCGACGAAATCCAACACCTTGCCGCCGTCGAGCGGATCGAGCATGAGTCCATTGATGGTGAAATCGCGCCGCCGCACGTCTTCGCGCGGGTCCCGTGAAAAGCTCACCTGGTCGGGATGCCGGCCGTCGCTATAAATACCGTCGTTGCGGAAAGTGGCCACCTCGATGCATCCCGGATGACTTCCTCCCGGCACGGAGCGGGGCTCGCCAGTTCCCTGCCCGCCGTCATGGCAGCCTAGCAGGCTGACCGGAACGAGCACGACTCCGAACCTGGCACCCACCTCAACCGTGCGCGGAAACACACGCATCACCTGCTGCGGTGTGGCATCGGTGGCGATGTCATAATCGGCGGGCTCGCGGCCCAGCAGCATATCGCGCACGCATCCACCCACCAGGTAGGACTGGTGTCCGCGCTCGCGCAGGGTGCGGACGATCTCGACTGCGGCCTCTTTCATCATGGTCTTGAGATGATTATCAACCACGGAAAGCGTGTGGCGCATCCTGATCATCTAATAAGTCAAAAGCTAATCCAATAAGTCGAAACAATTTCCGGGGGTAGCCTGCCTTTGCGGCGTGATTTTCGGCACAGGATAGGCTTCTGCCCTTGCTCCGCGTTCGGCATCAAGAGCGGGCGCTCCTCCGTTTTTCGGTAATTCCGGACGGTGTCTTTGGAGCTTCCGCGGACTCAAGGCCGAACACGCTGGCTTTGCCAGGTGGAGCACCCCCAATAACGTCGTTAGGACCACATGGAGGTGTGCCTCCCTAGCCGCTTTGCCAGGCGATCGATTTTTGTGCACTCGCCTCAAATCGTGCGGTATCAGGATAGACAACTCGCCCAAGATAGGCCAGCAGCATGCGAAAGCGCCCAAATTCAGCTATTCTAGGCAGAGCTGGGACTAAGGGGCTACGCTGCGCCGCGAGGTTTTGCAGCTGCCGCCCGAATTTCATCTTTTTCAACTAGACAACGCCCTTAGGTTATTGATAATTTATCAATGACATGGAAGGCGCACGTTTCAACAAGGCAAAGCTTCAGGCCTGTCTGGAGCAGGATCGTTATCGGTTTCACCCTGATGTTTGGAAGGGATTCCGCGAGCTGCAGATCGATCTAAACGACGCTCTGTATGTTCTCCGGCACGGCACGATTCGTGAGGAGCCTGAGTTCGACGCAGCATTTGGACAATGGCGATTCACGGTGCAAGGGACAACCGTCGAAGAGAGAGAATTGAGGATCGGCTTCGCCTTCATTGAAATTGATGGCTTGCTAGTTCTCAACATCTTGACCGAATAGCTCTCAGAGTTTTGAAGGGCAGGTGCAGCATGCCAAACGTTTGCGAATGTGGGGAAAAATCCAGGGTAGTTCGCGGGGACTATCTCTTTGTGGAAAGTGGGTTGGACAATGTTGTGCTGCGCAAAGCGAAACTGCTTAAGTGCGGCCAGTGCGGCAGTGTGACACCCTTACTGTCTAATATTAATCAATTGATGCAAGTCATCGCCAGTGCTCTCGTACTCAAACCTTCTGAGTTGTCGGGTAAGGAAATCCGCTTCTTGCGCAAATATATTGGTCTAACTGGTGAGCAATTTGGAAGAAAGCTTGGGCTCACAAAAGAGCACGTCTCGCGCATCGAAAACGAGAAGCATCCGGTCGGAACACAGACAGAGCGACTGATTCGCTATGTTTCAATTTCGGCCGTTCCTGATCTGCAACCGGAAGTCACTCAATTACTTGAGTTGCTCGATACGATCAAGAACGAATTCCAGAAAGAGCGTATCGAGATCAACGCTGCAACTGGTTCTTTCGAGTACGCTGCCGCTTAGATCGAATACATAAAATATGGCGGGGAGACTTCCCCGCCGTTAGCGTTAGCCATGCACCTCAACGGAGCCGAGCCTTATCTGGCACCCGATCCGGGCGAATGTGGGGGCACCCTCGCGTGCTAATAACCGCCGCAGCAGGTTATTGTTGGCCCGCATTCGGGTCGCAGGATAGGTATTGCCCATGTTGCACGCAACCCCGCGCGTCTCGTGCGTCAGCGGGTTGCTGTGCGTCCGTATACGGAGTTGGAATTGGTTGCCGTGCGCTTGGATACGGACCCGGAATAGGTTGCGGTGCGCCCGGGGGAGGCGGAACAGGTCTTCGAGCACCCGGATACGGCGCCGGAGCGGGCCGCTGGGCCGCATGTTCAACCATCAGCGGTATGGCAGTGCATACTTCCTTAATCGCATTCCCCACGGTGCGTTGTTTGGTCGCCGTAACTAAGTCCCCGTTGGCGGCGAACAGCGAGGCACCATCGACCTTGGACGCAGCCGAAAGCGCCAGCCCCGGCAGGCCGCCGAAGGCAAACATGGCTGAGCGTTGCCCATTTTGGCGCCGAAACAGCAGAATAAAATCGGCCGTATCCTGGCGATTGGTAACTATCACCTGGGGGCAGACCTTGACCAAGTGCGTTTGTATCTCTACGACACGGGGGTTTGGTCCTCTCTCGAGGTGGCCGTAGCCCGCCCATCCGTGGGCCATGATATCCCCCTCATTGAGAGGCTCGTCGGTGACGAAAACTCTGGGCCTGCCTGTCTTGTCCTGCGCAAAAGAAAACGGTACGACGATGCAGAAGAACAGAAGAATACTGAGGCACAGCTTCATGACAAAATTCTCCATTCGCTAGACGGCCCGCTCACAAGAATTGCTGGACAGGACGATAGAGCACCGAAGCGCTCTCCTCGGCAGCCCGTAAATTGCCCTGTAATCCCTCTTTTCAGAGCAGAGCTGGATATTACCCCAATTTTCCTGAATAACGAAAGGACAAAAGCACTCGTTGGAATCCTTTTCTCTACCCCACCTTTGCGTCGAAAACGACGCCAAGATAGGATCACGGGCGTTGGCCGTCCGCCGCCTACTGGACGTCGGCAACCTTTTCCTCGACCAATGTCACCTTCATGTCCGGATAGTAAAGCATCTCCTTGGTGGCCAGTTTGACCACCTTCCGAGGCTGCCCCAGGATCGCCACGACCTCGTCCTTCGTCTGGCCTATTGAAATCGTCATGGGCGGCGGGGGTGGAGCGATCGGTGCCAGCGCCTTGTCTGGTGCCGGTTGCTGTGCCACGGCGCCGCGCGGAGGCCCAAGCGGCGCGAACACGGTATCACCGTTGACGTATGCCGTAATTTCTGTGCCTGAAGGAATCGTGATGTCCTTGCCGTGTACGAAAAGGAACAGCGGTGCGGCGGGGAAGAACACGAGGCTTGTAGCTACGATTGCGCCAGTCATTGCGCCAACGTGCCCACCGCCCTTCGTGTCTTTCACGGCGCGCAATGCAACCTTTTCGCCATTGGTCATCTTTACAGATTCAATGGTGATGTCCAGTTTGCCTGCACGCCCCATGCTTTTCTTGTGTTCCGCCTCGGTCACCTTTCCTATCGCGATGCCCCCTTGCGGGATGACTGTGATTCCGTCTAGCACCACCGGGTCCAGCACCTCGAAATCAACTTGGTCGTTGGCTTTGCAATCTGCCGATGAGAGATTGCGTTTGGTGCGCATCCGAACCGGCGTGCTGTCCTCAAGAATCGGGCTCCCATCAGGAGCGTGTCTTACTGCAACTGTGGCGGACGAAGGCGTTGCGACTGGCGCAGCTTGCGGTGAAGGGGCCTGCTGGGCAAGTAGAAACGGTTCAGCCGCGAACAAAACGGTCAGGAAGAGTGCACAGAGTCTGCGCATGATGCCACCCTTTCGAAATGCTATTTTCAGAATGCCCGGACTATATACCTCACGAGCGAGTCGAGCACGATATTTTTTCTGGCTGGGCCGGGGACTCGGCCTGGAAGGCGTCCGCCGCCACGCCCTCTTTGGCTCGCCTCGCCGAAGCGTTCTACTATAGAGACATGGCTTTTATTCTGGGGATCGAGAGCTCGTGTGACGAGACATCCGCAGCGGTCGTCCGTGATGGAGAAGAGCTTCTCTCCAACGTGGTGTTGTCGCAGATTCTCACACACCAAGCCTACGGCGGCGTGGTTCCTGAGCTTGCCTCTCGCGAACACCTGCGAGCGATGGTTCCGGTCGTTCGCCAGGCGGTTGAGCAATCTGGAATCGCCATGGAAAACATTGACGCGTTGGCGGTGACCAAGGGTCCGGGACTGGCCGGCGCGCTGCTGGTGGGCCTTAGCTACGCCAAGGCGCTGGCGTTTGCCCTGGAAAAGCCGCTGATTTCGATTAACCATCTGGAAGGCCACATCCACGCCGTATTGCTTGAGGCGCGGCAGAACAACAGCGGGCAACTCGCGGGCGGTTCGCCCAGCGGTCTGGAGTTCCCCGTGCTCGCGCTGGTTGTCTCCGGCGGGCATACTCACCTTTACCTCGCCGAGCAGATTGAGTCCGTCTGGCGTTACCAGAACGTTGGACACACTCGCGACGACGCCGCCGGAGAAGCTTTCGATAAGGTAGCGAAGCTACTTGCACTTGGATACCCTGGCGGGCCTATGATCGACGCCCTGGCAAAGTACGGCGACGCCATGGCAGTCAACTTTCCGGCCGCGCAGCTCAAACATCGCGACCGCAAAGATCGCGGACCGGCTCCCGAGCGCCCTCATTTTGACTTCTCTTTCAGCGGCATTAAGACCGCAGTGCTGCGCTACGTGGAAACCGAGAACATGGCCCCGTCCATCGCGCTTCGGCGGAGCGTTCTGGCGCAGCTTGCCAACCCCGGCGTTGAAGATATCCGGAAGCGCTGCGACCGGCGGACGCTCGACCTGCTGGCCTCGTTTCAGCGCGGCGTGGTGCAGGATCTGGTTGGAAAGACATTGGCAGCAGCTCGTGAATATCAGGCTGCGACATTGCTTGTGAGCGGCGGCGTCGCCGCCAACAGCGAACTCCGTCAGGTTTTCGAACGCACCGCCGCGCGCAATGGATTGCGGGTGCTGTTCCCTTCACGTCGGCTTTCCACGGATAACGCCGCCATGAT